>CAYXGT010000042.1:0-18940 GCA_964464635.1 uncultured Pirellulales bacterium
AAAGGAAGAGTGCAGACTTTTGTAAGCTATAGTATGTCACTCACAAGCCTTTTACTTTGTCTTCTTACAATTATTGTGGCGGTATATTCTGTGACAACCGATTTGGAGCAGTGTCAGATTTATACGGTTATCACCAAGCCGGTTTATCGTTTCCAGGTACTTATAGGTAAATTCCTCGGCGTATTTTTACTTGGCTTCGTTTTGCTTGTTATTTTTTCGTCGATGATATATTTCATTACTGTTTACACACCGAGGTTTATTGATGTAACCGGCGAGCAGCTCGATGACCTCAACAACGAATTTTACACGGCCCGTGCCTCACTGAAACCTGCGCCGGTTGATGTCAGCAAAGAAGTAACGCAGAGCTTTAATGAGCTTGTTCGGAATAATAAAATCAGCACTGAGGAGCTGGGGGATGAATCGGCTCGACGACAGATTTTGGAAGAGCTGACCAAGAGCAGGGAGCTTGCGACCCGTTCCGTCGGACCGGGCCGGCAGCTAATATGGGAATTTAATAATGTTAATGTTAAATCCCAGGACCCTGAGGGCAGGATTTTTGTGCGATACAAATATGAAGTCTCGGTGGCGCCGCCGAACAACCGAATAGCGGGCAGCTGGACCGTTGGTGACTACAGGCAGGTGAAGTATGGTCTGCCGGTTGAAACGCCGCTGTGGCGAGAATCGCGCTGGGATGTAATTCGAGCGTTTCACGAGATTGAAGTGCCGGTTGAAGTAGTTGCTGATGATGGATATTTGGCGGTTGGTTTTGGTAATTTGCCTCAGTATAATGAGACAACTGTAATTTTTCCCGAGAAAGATGGTATCGAGGTGCTTTATAAGGCTGACAATTTTACAGCAAATTATATAAGAGCGACCATATTGATTCTGCTGAGATTGATATTCCTTGCATCTCTTGGAGTCTTCACCGCCACTTTTTTGTCGTTTCCGACGGCGGTCTTGTTTTGTCTTGTTATTTTTGCTACTGGTGCGATAAGCGGTTTTATTTTTGAATCCTTCAGCACTCTCAGCGGCCGAACCGATATTGTATACACTTTCACGGTCAAACCACTGGTCAGGCTGCTTCCGCAGTTTGATAAGGTAAATCCCACCAGGTTCCTTGTGCCGGCGAGGCTCTTGAGCTGGAATCTGCTGGCAAAGGTGGCGGCTGTTATGGTTGCGATTAAGGCATCAATAATGTTTTTGCTGGGCGTATTGATTTTTAACCGCAAGGAAATTGCAAAAATTATAGTTTAGTCGGGATGTGAATCTTGGTTTATGCGTTCACGTGACACAATAATCTGCGTGACAGCGGTTTTGTTGGCGGCTGGTTTATTTATAATCGCCGGCTCTCAGCTCGAAAGCCTTAATGTCAAGCGCCGCGAGCTTAGGCTCGTAATTGACAAACCGGAAAATATACCTCCATCACTTGCATTTGCTACAATCGCAACAGGGGCCTTCAGGGGTCTCGTGGTCGATTGTCTTTGGCTCAGGGCTGAACGATTAAAGCAGGAAGGGCAATTTTTCGATGCCAAGCAGCTTGCTGACTGGATTACCATTTTGCAGCCGCGTTTTGTACAGGTCTGGGATTTTCAGGCCTGGAATATGGCCTACAACATTTCGGTCTCGATTCCCGCGACCGAGCCCGAGGAGCGATGGAGATGGGTCAAAAACGGATATGAGCTGCTGCGAGATAAGGGAATAGTTGTCAATCCGAATAGCCTTCTTTTATACAGGCGGCTCGCCTTGATATTCCAGCACAAAATCGGTGGTGTCACGGATGACGTTCACAAGTACTACAAGCTGCAGCTTGCGATGGAAATTCAGCCGCTCCTGAAATCGGAAGATAACGAATTAGGGGCAGAAGACAACAGGTACTATGAAGAGCTTGCGAAGGCGCCAAAAGAGTTCAAAATGATAAGCGAGGACCCCAATTTTATGTCCTTGATTGATGGGCTGCGAAAAGCCGACGAAGTATTTGCAGACAGCGAGAACTTTGTCGGCAATTACCTTTCTTTGAGACAGAATCCGGTTGGGTTCAGCCAGCAGGCTTTTGAGGTGATTGACGGATTCAGGGGCACAAATGCCTTGAAAAAATTTGATATCTTCGCCAAGGCATATCAATTGCGTAATGTCTGGAAGCTTGAGCCTGATTTGATGGTTGAATTGAACAATACTTACGGCCCTGTTGACTGGGACGACCCGAATAATCATTTGCCGCTGGAATGGCGCCATCCTGATGCACACGCGATATACTGGGCGTATAAGGGCTTGAAGATTGCCGGTGGAGAGCAGTTTTCTGCCCCTGAGGCAAATGCTGACCGTATGATGAGTCAAAGTCTGCAGGAGCTTTTTCGAACGGGTAAGATATATATCTATAGCCAGATGATAAAGCCGCAATCAGATTCTATTTCTAATGCCAATTCTCAGGTGCTTGTTAAGGTACGGCAGATTTATCTCAGGCCTGATTTGAGAATGTTCAAACCTTATAATAAGTCCGCGATGGCGAGGATTGAAAAGTATGAGCAGATTAAGAAAGGTACGGCTGTGTCAATGAAAATCGGGCACAGAAATATGATGAAAAACGCCGTTCTGTCTTTCTATCAGGCCGGCTTCACCAAACAGGCACAGGAAATTTATAATCAAATGAAAGAGCTGTATCCTCTTGAGGAATTCAATGTTTCCCTCGCAGTGTTCGTAAGACAGCGTTTCCGCGAAGAGCTGACGGAGCTGCGCAACTTGACTAATGTTACTGAAATAATCCAGATGATTATGCGGGAGGCTTACTTCAGGTATGCTATGCGTGATGATGACCAGGCAGCTATCAATGAAAACATTGCCAAAGAGGCTTATGACCTCTACCAGTCGGAGTATGCTAATGAAGACGCACAGGAGAAAGACAGGATGTCTTTACCCGATTTTGCGAGGCTGCAGTATCTGGCGCTTGTTGATTTTTTGACGGACGAGCAGTATCCTGCTGTTATGAGGAATAGCTTGTTCAACCGCATTCAGATAGAAAAACCGGAGCTTTTCGAAAAGATTATCAAAGAACGTGACAGGATACTTCAGGAAAGACAGCAAGCAGAACAATAACATCGGAAAATTTTAACTTTATATTATGCAAACCGGATTTTATGAGCAATTGACAGCTTCGCAAAAGCAGGCGGTTTTTCATACCGAAGGACCGCTGCTTGTGCTTGCAGGGCCGGGCAGCGGCAAGACAAGGGTCATCACTTATCGGATAGCAGCACTTATTGATTCTGGTGTGCAGCCGCACAATATCTGCGCAATAACTTTTACGAACAAGTCGGCTGAAGAGATGCGGACACGGTGTACACGGCTTCTGGGCTTTTTGAACAGGGCACATATCAGCACATTTCATTCGTTATGTGTTCGAATATTACGGCGTTATTCGTCGAAGGCAGATGTAAATCAGAATTTTAGTATCTATGACGCAACAGACCAGGCTAAGTGTATGAGGCAGGCTGTTAAGGAATGTAATCTTAATACCACCGACTTTTCACCGGCCCGTATGCTCGATGCCGTCTCGGCATTAAAGAACAGACTCGTTAATGTTGAAACCCTTAAAAGTGAGTCGAACGATTTTTTTTCAACTGTTCTGTCAAAGATTTATGCGCGATATCAGCAGATTCTTTCAGAAGCGAATGCGCTTGATTTTGACGATTTGCTGCTTAAGACGGCTTTTTTACTTAAGGATTGTGCCGATGTGCGAGATGAGCTTTCAGACCGTTTCAAATTTGTGCTTATAGATGAATATCAGGATACAAATCACGCCCAGTACCGGATAGCCAAACTCCTGGTTTCAAAACATAGCAATATCTGTGCAACAGGCGACCCCGACCAGTCTATATACCGCTGGCGGGGGGCAGATATTCGGAATATACTTGCTTTCGAAAAGGACTGGCCGCAGGCAGCCGTTATAAAGCTTGAGGAAAACTTCCGCTCGACTCCGAATATACTCAAAGCCGCGGATTCACTTATCTCGTTCAATCAGTCCCGGAAAGAGAAAGTGCTTATCCCGACAAAACCAAAAGGAAGCGATATTGTTATCAACTGCTGCGAAGACCAGACAAATGAGGCCCAAACAGTTGCTGCTCTTATCAAAGAGCTGGCAGACAAAGACGCTTTTCTGAAAGACGTTGCCGTCTTCTATCGCATAAATGCAATGAGCAGGGCAATTGAGGAGGCGCTTATAAAAAATAAGATTCCATATCAAATTGTTCGGGGAGTTGAGTTCTATAATAGAAAGGAGATACGAGACCTGCTTGCCTTCTTAAAAGTACTGGTAAATCCCGAAGATGAAATTGCTCTGCTGAGAATAATTAATACCCCGCCTCGGGGAATAGGCAGGACAACGATTGACAGGGTAAAAGCCTATGCCGCGGCAGGCAGACTTTCTTTTTATAATGCCTTAAAGCAGGCAGACATAATCGAGTCTTTATCAAATGCCGCCAAAGCAAAAGTTTCAGTTTTTGTCAATCTGATAGAAATGCTTAAAAAGGAACTGGAAAAGCCCGTTGCATTAATTGCCCGGTCGGTGTTTGATAAGACAGGACTGTCAGCCTCACTCAAAGATTCTGAGAATGCAGACGCGATTGAAAATATTAACGAGCTCATAAGTGCTGCAGCAGCTTATGACGAACAGACAGATTCTTCTTCTTTGCTTGATTATCTGCAGCAGATTTCACTTTTTAGTGACGTTGATAAATACGATACTTACAGGCCTTGTGTGTCTTTGATGACACTGCATTCTGCAAAAGGATTGGAATTTGACAATGTTTTTATTGTAGGCCTCGAGGAAGGCCTGCTTCCTCACGAGAGAAGCAGTGGAAATGATGATGAAGTTGAGGAGGAGAGGCGGTTATTTTTTGTCGGCATCACAAGAGCTAAGTTAAGGCTGTTTATAAGTTATTGTCAGTATAGAACGATTCGTGGCCAGCTTTTGAGAAGCATCCCGTCGTCATTTCTTTATGAGCTTGGAATTTCCCGCAATGAAGGGATTGGAGATGATGAGGATGGAATATATTATGATGTTGAGTATCATAAAGGCGGTGCTTACCCGCCGATTTTCACGCCAGGCCAGCTTGTCAGACACAGCTATTTCGGTCTTGGCCGGGTGAAAGATTTTGTCGATATGGGCGAAAATAGTATTGTTATTGTTAATTTTAATAGCGGCCAGACTAAATCCCTGAAGATAAAATTTGCAAATCTTACAAAGATTGATGGTGATTTTTTGTAAGATTAACACCACACAAAAAGACAATATGCATTTATCCTGAATGGGTTCTTTTTGTTTTCATCACTCTTTTTTAGTTATAAAAGTAAGCGTTTTGATGATTTAATCGTATATTAGTTTGTAAAAAACTTAGTTTTTAAAGAAAGAATCATCACTGGAAACCCTTTTTATTCGATAAAAAGAGGATAGCAAAGTTGGCTGAAAGTCCAAATAACTAACTGTCCATTACGTAATATATTTGATTATAAGATGTTATTGTTGTATAATAGAGCTGAATGGAAAAGTTATTAATAATGGGGTAAAACTGATATGGCAAAAGCGGAATCGATAAAAAAATTACCGCCCGTAGAGCAGCTTAGAGGCAGGACTATCGGCAGGGTACTTATTAAAATGGGTGTTCTAACAAGGGAACATGTCCATGAATGCCTGAAAATACAACAAAAACGGGGGGGCAAAGATCAAATCGGAAAGATATTTGTGGAACTTGGTTATGTAGAAGAAAAACAGCTTCAGATTGCAAAAGCGGCACAGAGGGGAATGGAATATGTTAACATAAATGAAATTGAAATTTCACCTGATGTAATAGATAAGATACCGTTCCAGATGGCAAAATCATATCACCTTATACCGATTGCATATTATAAAGATGAAAACGAATTAACTGTTGCGCTTGACAATCCTGACAATTTCAGGGCAACAGATGATTTGAGCACGCTTATGGGTTACAAAGTTAAAGCCTGTTATACAGAGCCGGAGGCAGTGGAAGCTGCATTAAATAAATATTACAAAACACAGGAGGAGAACATAACAGAGCTTATAAGTGAAATACAGGAGGACAGCTTTCTTGCTGAATTTGAGGGCAGGAATCAAAGTATAGACCTTGATGAATTGAAAGAGCTGTCAAATTCCAATCCGGTGAAGAAACTATTGAACCTTGTTTTGCTTCAGGCAATTCGAGATAAGGCATCAGATGTTCATTTTGAGCCGTTCGAGAATGAATATAAGATGCGCTACAGGATTGATGGTGTTCTTTACGAGATGGTGCCTCCGCCGAAACACATAGCTGCGGCTCTCAGCAGCCGTATCAAAGTTATGGCCAGTCTTGATATTGCAGAGAGGCGATTGCCCCAGGACGGCCGTATATCTTTAACTGTGGAAGGAAAACCAGTTGATTTGCGTGTGAGTGTGCTGCCTACGATGTTTGGTGAAAGTGTGGTATTGCGTGTTCTGGACAGAAGCCAGCTAAGTCTGGATCTGCAAAAACTGGGACTTCAACAGGAAGAGCTCACACTGGTCCATCAGCTTATTCACAAACCAAATGGAATATTGATTTGCACGGGACCTACCGGAAGCGGCAAGACTACGACACTTTATTCGGCTTTGACCCAGCTTAATGATATAGAGACGAAAATAATAACAACCGAAGACCCGATAGAATATGATTTGGACGGGATTGTTCAGGTTCAAATAAAGGATGATATCGGTTTAACATTTGCGAGATGTCTTCGTTCAATACTTCGTCAGGACCCCGATATAGTGATGGTCGGTGAGATACGTGACCTTGAGACAGCGGAGATTGCTGCGCAGGCGTCGTTGACCGGACATCTTGTTTTTACGACTTTGCACACAAATGACGCCCCGAGTTCGATAGCAAGGCTTCTTGATTTGGGAATAGAGCCGTTTCTTGTAACTGCTACGCTGGAGGGGATTATTGCACAGAGGCTTGTCAGAAAGATATGTGAGAACTGCAAGACGCCTTTTGAGCCGAAGGAAATCCAGTTAAGGGAATTGGACCTCACCCCGGAGAGCATCAGGGGCAAGAAGTTCTATTACGGAAAAGGTTGCAGTAAGTGCAATAAGACAGGCTATCGCGGGCGAACGGCTATTTATGAGATTATGACATTCAATGACCGCTTACGCGAGCTGATTATGAATCACGCCTCGACGAATGTAATCAGAATGGCCGCTCAGAAATCCGGAATGAAGCTGCTTCGAGACAGCGGTCTCGAGGCGATTTACAATGGTGTTACGACTATAGATGAGGTTGTTAAGGAAACGATTTCGGAAGGGTAAGTAAAAGATGGCGATTTAGAGCAGAATTTGTCAGGAGATATTTACGATGCCTACATTCAAATATGAAGCATTGGATTCACAGGGATTATCTGTGAAAGATGAAGTGGAGGCGCTGAGCCAGAAAGAGGCCATAAGCAAAATTCAGAATTTGGGATATTTTCCAACGAAGGTCCGCATCGCCGGAGCAAAGAAGAAAGCGGCCAGGGCTGTCAGGGCAGCGCCGCGTCGCGGCGCCGGCGGCCGGGTCAAGACGAAAATTGTAACGCAGTTTGCAAGGCAGCTTTCAACTCTGCAGGATGCCGGTTTGCCGATATTAAGGTCACTGAGAATTCTCGAGGAGCAGCAAAAATCGGGAACCTTCAAAAGAGTAATCGCTTATGTTGCAGATGACATTGAGGGAGGCTCTACTCTCTCAGAGGCTATGGCACGGTTTCCCAAGGCTTTTGACAGGCTGTTTGTCAGTATGATTGCAGCCGGTGAGACCGGTGGTGTCCTTGATTTGATTCTTGCCCGCATTGCGGAATTTATGGAGAAGGCCCAGAAACTTAAAGCACGGGTCAAAAGTGCACTTATTTATCCCCTGGTTGTCTTAACTGCGGCATTTACCATTCTGTTGCTTTTGATGAAATATGTTATACCACAATTTAAAACGGTTCTTCAAGAGATGACGAATCAGCCGCTGCCGAGAATAACGGAGATTGTTCTGGGAATAAGTTCCTGGATTGCCTACAGCTATGGCTGGGCGATTATTCTGACGGTGCCCATTGTGTTTATCATAATTCTGAAATTTGTTAAGAAGTTCAGAATAGGCAGGATGGTTATCGATACGATTAAATTACACCTGCCGGTAATAGGGGCTCTGACCGGTAAGATAGCGGTTACGCGATGGACAAGGACGCTCGGCACATTGATTGGTGCGGGCGTTCCTATACTGGATGCGATTAACACTTCACGTGAGACGGCCGGCAACGAGGTCTATGGCAGGATGCTGGGCAATGTTCAAAACTCCATCAGGCAGGGCGAAAGCTTCGCAGGGCCTTTGAAGCAGTCCAAAACAGTGGACCTTATCGTTTCGAATATGGTCGCCGTCGGAGAAGAGACCGGTGATTTGGACAAGATGCTTCTTAAGGTCGCGGATAACTATGATGAGCAGGTCGATGTTCTTGTGGCATCGCTGATGTCACTTCTCGAGCCCATAATGATTATTGTATTGGGGCTTATCGTTTTGACAATCGTATTGTCAATATTTTTACCCATAGTCGGCGTTATATCGGGATTGAGTACTTCGCGGTAAAGAAGAGCCGCGAGAGTTAATGTTTCTGTTAAGGAGAAAAAAATGAAGCGATTAGCTGATAAACCAGATAAAAGGCGCGCCTTTACCATAGTGGAGCTGCTCACCGTTATGAGCGTTATCATTCTATTGATAAGCCTGCTTGTACCGAGCCTGAACAAAATGAAGCGGTTTTCTTTATACGTAAAGCAGAGAAACCATTTCAAGGGAATCAGTGAGGGACTGACAATGTTCAATGCCGAATGGCAGGACTACCCTGATTCTGACCGAGGTGACCATACTGATCCGCACGGAGGTCTGCCTTATTGTGGTGCAATGAAGCTGTGTGAGGCTATGGTAGGCCAGGACGTATTGGGTTTTCATCCTCAGTCACGTTTCTTTCAGGTAGGGACAAATGATGGTACTAATCCAAAACCTGCGCCGTTAAGTCAACCTGGTGGTAATGATTTGTATCCTGCCAGGAGGCCTAATCCAAATCCTCAGGTTGTTGCGGAAAGTGAAAGTGAGAGAAAAGGTTTGTACATCTCGCGCGAACAGGCGAATGCTTATAAAATGGGAGATTTGTATCATGCCGGTACAGGCGTCTTCCCGCCGGATTTACGAGTGCTTTGCGATGTTTATGGAACCGCAATGCACAAACAGACAGGCAAAACCGTCGGCTCGCCAATCCTCTACTACAAGGCCGATACTACAAAACAGGGACATACCTTTGGAAATCCCAACAACATTTACGACTATACCGACAATATAGATTTAATCGGCATTGGAGTGGCTATGCAGCCTGATTTTTATCATCCTATGGGTCCCCTGGGGCGGCAGACACCTATAGAAGGTGTTATTGAGAGGCCGGAGCTTTTCTATGAAATCACATTGAATGAAGAAGTTTCTGTAAAATCAACAGAAGGAAAATTGATTGTGCCGAAGCCTTACAATGATGACAGCTTTATACTGATTTCCGCCGGCTTCGATGGTTTGTACGGAACAAACGATGACGTCTTTAATTTTGAAAAATAAGTTTTGGGTATATTAAAGTATGAGGTGATTGTTTGATGGCTGTTTATTCTGATAACTTTGGCTTCCGGAGGAAATAATGGAAAGGAAATCTATTTTATTAGCGGTGTTTATTATGCTGCTTTCAATTAATAATCTTAGTGCGTATGCCGGTGTCCTTGTCAACGGCAGCTTCGAAGATGATTCCTGGATAGATGATATCACCGTAGAAGAGCCGAACGGCTGGGATGTAAATGTGCCCGCCAATTTCGGCGGCTGGATCTATAGCGACTGGGTTACCGACGACGGACTGTACAATCTGACGCTTTTTTCAGACCCATATACTTCTTTCGAAGCAAGTGACATTGCAGAACTATCTCAGTATGTGCTTCTCGGAGACGTTAATCAGATTATTTTTGATATCAGGCTTCACACACAATCCGCCAGTAAGATTTGGGACCCGAATCTCAGGACGGCTGTTGTAATTATAGATGATGAGACTGTTGTCTGGGAATCGAACAGCCTCGCTTCCGATGTCAGGGATGAGTATTTTGACCAGGTCATTGACATATCCAATGAAGATTACGCCGAGCATAAGTTATCCATCGCCCTCAAGAACAATGTAAAAGAGGAGACAACTTCCATCAAGTACTATACCGACTGGGATAATATCAGGTTTGACCTTTATTGTGATGGTCAGGGTTACCTGGATAGCGATTTCAACAGGGATTGTTCCGTGAATTTTGTCGATTTTGCGATGATATCGGATTTGTGGCGCCAGAATGTTGACCTCGATTCCGAATATAACCTGTCGGGCGATGGCGATACTGAAACGTACGGAATTATTGATTTTTCTGATATAGCAGTTTTTATCGATGACTGGTTCACCAGCAATTATGAATGACAGCCGCCGGCAAAGAAAATATTTATTTAAGGTAATTATTATGAAACCAGAAAAAGGATTTACGATAATTGAGCTTTTAGTCGCTGTTGCGGTTATCGCACTGCTTTTAAGTCTCCTGCTGCCTTCGATGTCAAGGGTCCGCAATATGGCCAGAGAAGCCAAGCAGAGAGTGCAGTTTTCCGCTATAGACCAGGCGCTCCTGGCCTGGCGGAACGATTACGGTGAATACCCACCCTCGTCTTTTTATGATGATGTTGCCGGCGCTTATTTTTGTGGTACACAGAAGCTTGCTGAAGCCCTTTTCGGCCTGGATTTACTTGGTTTCCATCCCGGCTCAACTTTTCGAGTTGAAGGTGTTGATGGTGATGAGGCTCTGTATCAGAATACACAGGATTCAATTTCGCTTCAGGTAAGGCAAAGCCGATATCTTGAGCTTGAAGCTGCAAATGCTTACAGGCTTGGATATAGTGAACCGGCTGTTGCAGATGGATTATTTGCCAATACAGGCTCGTTTTATCCGGCAAGTTATGTCCTTTGTGATGAATTCGCCAGGATACCCATAACGGTCGGAATGGAAAATAAAAGGGCGGGTCTGCCCATCCTGTACTACAGGGCGAATACTTCCAGTAACACAATGATAGGTGATGAATGGGACAGGATTTATAATCCTTTCGATAATTCGGAATTTGTTAATGAATTTTTTGGACAGGTTTTCTCTGACGCATTTACCGTTTTTGTCACGGACCCGAAAGCCTCGTCGTTATCCGGCGTACCCTGGCCTTACAAACCCGATTCTTACATCTTAATATCAGCCGGCCTGGATGGTCGGTACGGAACACTGGACGACATTACAAATTTCAGATAATGGATTCTATGCGAAGACTTATGGAGAAGCCGGGGATAAAAGTTAAGACAACAGAAAGTTCGCATCAATGAAAGAAAATAAAAAACAATTTGGTTCACCTCGTGAGATACGCAGTTATCTAACGGGTTTCACGCTGGTTGAAGTGCTGATTGTGGTTGCACTGCTGATTGTGCTGGTCTCGATGGTGCTGGTCGCAACCAGCAAAGCCCGCGTCGATAAAGAAGAGCAGCTCACCAGGGCGACGATTGAATTGCTCGATTCCGCCCTGCAGGAATATTACGATTATACGAATAATTTCCCCGGGCCTAATTCGCCGTCCGTATCTTTGCCTGAGCCTGATTACAAGCCTTATCAACAGCATAATGCGTCGCTTTGTTTTCAGCTTAATTTAATACCGAGTTCGAAACCGGTTATCGAAAAAGTAGATTATTCTCAAAAAACAATAATTAACGGATATCTTGTTATTGTAGATGCGTGGGGAACGCCGCTGAATTACTTATATGTCGATGGAGTTGATACTTTTGGAAAGCTGATATCCGCCGGCCCCGACGGAGATTTCGCAACGGCCGCGGACAATATAGATAACAGAAAGTAAAAAATGATGAGCCTGAAATTTTACAAAAAGGGCATTACTCTGGTTGAGATATTGACGGTCATCGCAATTGCCGTGCTTGTCACGGTAGTCTCGGTACCTGCTATCGATGTCTTTTTTGATTCGTTCGCTTCGCAGGGCAGTACCCAGGCAATGATAAATGCAGCCCTTTCCAGCGCCCGTGCTATGGCAACCAGCGAGCACAAATATGTCGGAATCAGGTTCCAGAAAATTTACGACGAAAGCCCACTCTACGCCGACCAGTATATGATTTTCATCGTCTATGACTATGAGGGTACCGGCCGCCTGGCTAACGGTTTCAGAGCGGTCGATGGCCTGAAGCCAATGAAGCTGCCGGAAAATATCGGCGTAATGGATTTGTACTATGGTTCTGATAATGACAGGCAAATAGACGATGACCTGGTAATTGGTGACTTTTTTAGGGATGCAACGACTTTTTCAATTATTTTTTCACCGGCTGGCAAATTGGTAATACACGATGTTTGGGTGAGGAATAGAGACGGTCGAACAGATGACAGTAGTTCTGATGACATATTTAATACTGAGGGTGCAATTACAGCCCCTGTAAAACCTACTGGTATGTTCCTTCAGGATGCTGCAAATGAGCTGAGCAGGAGAATGTTTTACATCTATGACACAAGAGATTTCAGGCGGGCGTACAATGACGACCAGCCTGTTTCGGGTTATCTGGTCAATCTGGAACCGCTGTATATCAATCCGCATACCGGAACAATAATTTCGCAGGAATAGTGTTGCTATGAAAAACAAAATAAACAAAAAGGGTTTTTCACTTGCCGAGATATTAATGTCGCTGGGGATACTCTCGATAGGTATGCTTCTTATTGCTGCCGTTTTTCCCGTCGGCATCCATTTCACCACGATTGCAACCGAGCGGACAATCGCTTCCTCTGTCGCTGACGAAGCCTTCGCAAAGATAAGAATGTATTGTTCAGACCTGAATTTTTCTCCAATTGCAGTGGGTGATGTACTGGAAGCTTTCCCGCCGCTTCTGTCGGGATTTCCTGCTTTTAACGAGGATTTTGAATGCTCTTACCCTTCGGACGATGCAGTTGATGTCAACCGGAGAATGTATTCCTGGTCGGCTCTCTGGAGAAGGCTCAACTCAGACCCTACCGGCAGGAGTGTTCAGATTACCGTTTTTGTCAGCAGAAGGGGAGGGGCGTCAGCAAGGTATTATAAATCCGACCTTAGCGAAGACGGCCTCTGGCCGATACCGCTGCCCGTAACTGTTAGGGGAGCTAATTCAAATCAGATTACTGTAAATGAAGGCAGCAATCCCCAGAAAAACTTCATAAATCCCGGCTGTACAATAGTAGATGACACGAATGGAAGAATTTACAGGGTGCTGGACCGCAATTTAAATAATGTTGTCTTTCTCGACGGCATCTGGCGGGGTGATACTGCTAATGACAGCGAGGTCTGGGTCGTCGCTCCGCCTGTCGGAGGCGGCAGGTACCCCTGTATAGCCGTTTATCAAAAAGTGATTAGATTCTAAAAAAAGGACACAGAACACAGGACGCAGAAAACAGAATGTTGAACTTTAAGAAAATAATAAGAGCAAATGGATTTACATTAGTCGAGCTTATAACCGCCGTAGCCATAATGGCTATACTCGCAGGTTTTATGTCGGTCATATTCAAAAGCAGCATAGACGGCTATCGCTCAGCCGGTGCCAATACCGAGATTATGCAGAAGCTCCGCGCGATAACAGAACAGCTTAACACCGACTTCGAAGGCTTCTGCAAAGACGGTTACCTGATAATTCAAAAAGACCAGCAGCGCGAGCCGAGAAAAGTGTATCCCGACCTTGCCGATGCAAAAAAAGATTTTTTTATGGACAGAATCTATTTCTTCACCACAGGCGATTTCCAGTCCTGGGAGCAATATATCAATGAGTATGACACTTTGACTTTTGCGAAAAGTAATATAGCCAGGGTATTCTTGGGGCATGACAGCAACTCTCTTAGTAACGATAATATTACGCTAAGTGAGTGCAGTCTGGCAAGGGATGTGGTGTTATTAACTCCTCAAAACCCGGACATCACTTCAATTACTTTGCCGGAAGACTGCCGAGACTTATCTTTCGCACAGTGCAAATCACTAACCGATGTGAATGATTTGATAAGTTTCGTAGAAGACTCTAATAATCAGTATATCCTGGATGTTTCAGTGGAGATGGATATCGAACATGGGGATATCAGACGGTTATTTTGTGAGAATATCGGCGAATTTGAGATCACATGGAGCAGGGGAGAAATAGATTCAGACGGTAAGTTTATTTGGTGGCCTGGAAATCTGGGTCCGAATGATTCAATGCCGATAGCCATTAAGTTTGCTTTTACGCTTTATGACTCGAAAAGAATTCTTAAAGACGGCAGAAGATTCACCCACATTGTTTATCTGGGAGACTGATTATTAACCACTGAGCCGATTAGCCACAGAGGACACCCGCCATCCGGCGAGGTCTCGCCTTCGGCGGACAGAGAGCACAGAGGAAAAACTAATTAACTAATTAACTAATTAACTTATTTAACTAATTAACCAATTATCTTCGTGACCTTCGTGTTCTTCGTGGTGAGAAATTTAGCGAGTTTTTGAGGTTGATAGACGTTTAAGGAAAGGCGGAAAGAAATGAAAAGGAAAATTTTCAAGAACCTAACTTTGCCCGGCTCGGCCTTTATTATGGTCTTTGTCCTAACTTCTTTACTGGCTCTTATAGGCCTGATTTTCCTGTTAACTTCGAGGATTGATAAGCTCTCCACCTCCGCAATAGAGCAAAATAAGCAGCTCGACGCCGCAGTCGATACCGTAATCGCCCAGATTTCGCAGCAGCTCGTGATCGATACACCCGACCCAAACAGTGGACAGGAATACTATGACTACCCCGACGTGTATAACCGCTGGCTTGCAAGTATCGAGCCGGATAAATATGATAATGGTACACCGCTAAATCCCAATGATGATATTTACTATTGGCGACAGATTAGCGATGTTACAGGTTATTTATCATTGAATGCCCTGGTTTGGGGTTATACTTCGCCTGAGAGTCCTGTATGGAATGTACCGGTCGATGTGCCTGGTACATCAATCTACGTTCCGGATTATCCTGAAATAGAAGTAACAGATGGCGTATTGGATGAGAACTGGGCCGATGCCGATGGCGACGGAATAGCCGACTCGAAATGGATACCATTGGATTCGTTCGACTCCGTTGCCTTGGATTTTGTTCCTGATATGACAACGAACAAAGGCGAGCCCGTATATGCCGCCATTCGTGTCATAGACAACAGCGCTATGCTTAACGTCAATACAGCTTATAAATTCGACCCCTGTGACACTGACCTTATTGACGAAGACGGCGATTTTGCAAGGGGGAAAAAAATCGACGGCACGAGCCAGATACAGATAAATCTGGAAGGATTAGCAAGGGTAGATGATACTATAACAGAGATTCAAGTGTCGAGGTGTGGTTATGAAGTGATAGATATGAATAATTCGGCCGGATGGAATCAGTTTAATAATGATATGGTCCGAAGAATAGAAACGCCTGCGGATACAAATTATTGGCCGTTTGATATTTCTGATGAGCTTGAGCTTCGCAACAGATTTTTTCTGAAAACGTCTGTACAAACAAGACTGGAAAACCTTTGGTTCTCCACAATAGGACATTCGAATTTTAAACAAGTACCTTATAGTGTGGGAAACGGTACTTTACAGGAATGGTGGCAAGCCATAAAACAACTTGCTTATCAGCCGGACAGAAGACACTTTCTTAGTACATATAATATAGACCGTACGATCGACCCGTTTGGCTTTGAGATGGCATATTTGAACGATCCTGATTTTATTGCACAGGATTTATATGAAGATAAATTGCTCCCTTCGATAGTAAAGTATTATGATTCTGGAAGCCCAGGACACGACAGGCTTGCGTCTGAATTTGCACAGGTGGCTGCCAATATGAAAGATTACGCGGACTCCGAAAATCCCGCTGAGGTGACAACAGTACGTGATATATTTAATAAGACACATTATGGTTCTGAGACGCCGAGAATGTATATTTCTGAGCTGTCTTTTATACATGATTATAATGATCCAAATAATAAAGACGCTTTATGGGGCGACCCGAATACATATCTTAGGTATCTGTACCGCTCTTTTGGAATCGAAATTTTCAAGGAATTTGATAATGATGAAAAATTCGACGACTGGAGGCTTGTTATTAATGGACCGACTTCTATAAATCCGATTATCCTCGATGACCAGCTTTTCAGGGAGCGTGGCGGAAGATACTATGTAATAATATTTGAGGACCCGAATGCTTCTCTCGATGAATATGTGGAATGGTCCGACACGCCGGCTAATGGTGCCGAAGGTATTGACCCTGATATCGTACTTAAATGGGGTGGCGCCTGGTTTTTTAAGCAGGGCAAATGGTACCAGTCATCCTCTTATGACGTATATTTCGCAGAAGATTGCAAAAGTACCGGTGATTGTAATAGTACCTGTAAAAATATAATAGATGCCAATCATAGCACACCCGAATTCATCGGCAATTTCCCTGTTGGGGAATTTGACCCTTGCGGACTATTGCCTCTCGACCTTTTAACAAAGTATTGCTGGCGTATAGATGATGTAAACGATGCCTGCGGCCTGACGGATAAGGGAGATACGTTATCATTCACAACCTGGCCCGAAAGGCCGAGTTCGATATACGGAGACCCTATAGGGCCTAATACTGTTATCTTTCGTCCTGACAGCACGATAATTCTCCAGCGTTATGTTGAAGATGTTGGTGGTTATATAGAAGTTGACAGGGTAGGCCCGACAGGCTTGGAAAATATCCAGGATGAGAATGATGCGCTGATTCCACTCTGGCTTGTGGATGTAAATGATCCCTGTTTCGGTGAAGGTGCTGTACGGAGCTTTCAGAGGGATATTGACTCGGACAGGCGTATAAAACGCTTATGGAACATCTTGAGCCCTCCGCACTGGAGCGCTCTGGATCCAACGCTTGGGCACAGCAACAGCTTTTCTTGGCCTGAAGAAGAATTTCCCTGTCCGCGAATCCAGATGCTGTCACATTATCTGCGGAACGTCGGAGAGATAGGAAAAATTTTCAAAAAGAGTACCTACTATATAGCACCGGCTCGATTTAATGACAGAATACAGATAGCGGATGCCGAGCCTGATATCAGACTTGACTTATGGGAGCCTTCTTCTCAGGATATCCTTAACTTTATTTCCGTTTATAATCCGCCGGGCAGTGAAATAAGGGTCAAGGGGAGGATAAACATAAATAACGCTCCTTGGTTTGTTTTGGCACAATTGCCCTGGGTATCGAAAAGAATTGATTATTATCAACCATCCCTCGCCGAGGCGATAGTGGCATACAGGGATAAAATGGCCATAACATCAGGGCCTGATTACAGCGGTCGTTCAGGAAATCCCGGCTTTGAAAATATAGGACAATTGAATAACGTGTTTTTGGATCCTCATGAATTTCGTATGGACTACTATATGGATGGTGTGGACCAGCGATGGTATCCGGATATGACATTCGATAGGAGAACCAAGGTTGACGGTGTGGCGGATGATTTTGAGGAGCGGGATTTGATTTTTGCCCGAATCAGTGACCTTGTCACTGTGCGAAGCGACGTCTTTACCGCCTATATACTCGTCCGTTTAGGCCGTGACGGCCCGCAAAAAAGAGTCATCGCAATTCTCGACAGAAGCGATGTCTCACCGATAGGTGGTAAAGTTAAATTGCTGAAGCTCTACGAGGTACCCGACGCAAGATAACTTTTATTAAAATGGGCCACGAAGACACAAAGGCACAAATAAATATTGACCTTAATGATTTATCGCTGATACCTTGGGCACAAGTTGCACTGATTTAGCTGATTACGCTCCGTAAGGAGTCCCTGGGACTGAAAAAATTAAATTAGTTAAATCTGCGAAATTTATGCCCAAGGTATACGCGGTTAATTATTTATTTATACTTTTCAACTTTCTTTTTTATTCTCTGCGTTCTCTGCGAACTCTGCGGTAAAATTCTTACTATTTTTGTTTAATATTTTCCGTGAAATCTGTGAAATCAGTGGCTAAATTTTATTCGTGCCTTTTCGTGTCATTTTGTGGTTTATTTTCTTCTTTTAACTTGTGCACTTGTGACTTTTGACTTATTTCTTCGTGTTTATTCGTGTTAATTTATGCCCAAGGTATCAGCGATTAAATAATTCGTGCATTTTCGTGTAATTCGTGGTTGGTTTTTGTTTTTTATTTTGAATTTCGGTAATTCGAATTTGTCCTTCGCTTTTTTTATTGAAAGTTCTGAGTTGAATGTTGGATGTTTTGTTTTTAGCCTGTTGTCTGTATTCTGGTTTTTGCCCCCGCAAATCCTCACCCGGTGTTTTTACGAATGGGAAAAATTATCAACGCCAAAATTATAACCAATCCCAAACCCGCAGGAATAACAATAAAAAGAATTTAATCTTGTTTCAAAGCCTTACTCGGAATAATTATAATTGGTTAAAATTCTATTCTAATTTTAGATTTATCTTTCTTTTTTATTCACTATTTCCTGATAAGCATTTTCCGCAGCTTCTCTGACCTCTTCATCCGGGTCATCGAACATTCTTTCAATGGACGGCAGATAATTTTCATCATCACATAGACGGGCCATAGCATGTAATGCCTCACAACGTATAATTGGTTCAGTGCTATTTAAAAGCCCGATAATTGTTGGTATTGCTTCATCTACTTTGAATCTTCCTATCTCTCTTATCACATCTTTTCTTACTTTCATACATTTTGAATACATTGCCAAATCCAATAAACTCTGAATTGCATGTGAATTCCCTATTGTTGCAAGCGCCCAAACTGAATAGGCACTATAAGACGGGCTATCGTTCTCGTTACAATCAAGA
>CAYXGT010000042.1:18950-24097 GCA_964464635.1 uncultured Pirellulales bacterium
CTCTTTCAGCAATTTAACTGAAATATCCGGCTCTGATAAAGTAAAAGCTTCTGCAGCACGACGAACAAAAAGTTCGTTTTTTGATTTAAGCATCTTCAGATACTTTCTCATATGCATTTCCAATTCCACGCCGGATGCGTATCTTAAATCAAATTCAATAACCCCTGATATATTTAGAGCTCGTTTATTTTCTAAACGGTTTTCATATATTCTCATAGCACCGGAGTATGTGACCGTATATTTTCCCTCGTCTTTGAAATTCAGCAGTTTATTGATAAAAACAATATCATTGTAGTCCTCACCGGATTTGAGCGGATAAACAGCAGATAAAATTGATATTTGGCTTGGCGGCTCTTTCCTTTCGACTGGTTTATTACTATCATCAACCGCATTAAAATCGAAATGTGCCCAGACTGCTTCTCCAATTCTAACCGTATTTGGACCTCCATTAATAATATTTATATTTAACACAATCGGCTCGCCTATCACGAACTCGTCTTTTCCCAACATCGCTCTGACTGATATTTTTTCTGTGAAGCTCTCCGAGTCACCCAAACATAAATTACAAATGTTAATTATCATTAAAAAAGAGAGAAACGTCTTTTTACAAATAATTATTTCAAAATTTGCCATAATATTTCTCCTTGTATAAATTAATTATCATCCATATCTTGTTCTCCTGAACAAGTAGATACTGTTGTTTCTATCCAGTAATCATCCTCCTGTTTTTCATAAACAAGAAATTCAGTTTCACTATCTACTATCAAGTCTTCTATTAGACCACATCTTTTACACTCATACGTCCACGTCTGAAACCACCAGGCATAATCCCATGTTTCATTGGTCACAGATGTTTTCAAATATCCTTGCTCATCAACAATACCACCCATCGACATTACTATAGGTGGATGTGGATTAGGCGCTGCAATGTCATAAAAAGGTGGAGTAAATCCACTTGCGTCGTCAAACGATTCGCTAAGAAAGCATAAGTACAAATCAGACACATCACCGCTATCACTTTACCATCCATATATAACATCAAGCCCGTAGTACAATTGATTGGACATTGGACTACAGGTAGATATCGCAAAATTTATAGGATGAGCGCAGTCAGGTTGTTCTATATTCAACAACGCCCAGTCTTGATCAAAAATATATCCATAATAAAACCATAAAACAACTTCACCTGCCGCGCAACCTTCGGCATAAATCTTCTCCGGCAATGATTCTTGCGAAAGGTCAAAGCTCGTGGCTGTTAATTCCGTTCCTTTTTCCTCGCTTAACCACAACCTGACCTCTCCACCGTTGCTCGACCCCGCTGTGAAAGTAACTGTTCCCGATTGCAGTTCAGGCACTATCGACAACGTAAGCTCAACAAGGTCATCTTCATCAGCTACCGGCCCGCTGTCACTAAAATCAGGTACACTGTTTGAATCGTCATCATCATTATTAACCAAAATATCTTTACCCGGGTCCATTTCCTCTTCTTCCGTCAAATCTTCCACTATCAAATCAAGGTCGAAAACATATACATCCTTACTGAAAGAGCCGCAATCTGTATTGACTGTTACCGTGTATTTGCCGGTCTCATACCATGCCGTCGTGAATGTGGCCCCTCCCTGCTGCGTCGCCGGGTCCCCGCCGCCCGACCAGCTTTGCACAAGAGGACCGGCTGGCCCTATCGCGTCAATCCCGAAAGTCGGAGGATACGTATCCATCCACTCTAAAGGCCAGTTCAAAGGTCCCTCGCCCAAACCGTTTATCTGAACTGAACCGACTAAATCCCAGCATTCATTCTCTGACCAGTCGCCCTCGTCGTCTTTGACTCTCAATTCTATATAATATGCTCCCGGCTCCGAAAAACTGCAGCTGAAGTTTTTACTTCCCTGGCCCTGTATATTTGTCGCTTCCTCGGGATAAGTCCATTCATAATCAGTTATATTACCGCCATCCGGGTCATAGGAGTCGCCAGCATCGAACTGAAAAGTTCCGGCGTGGCACTGTACGCTGTCACTGGTGCATTCGAATTCCGCTACCGGCTTAGACGAGCACGCTAAAACATCATTTACTGCTGCAAAAACAATCATTACAGATATTATAATAAATTTAGCAATTCTTTTGGGAATCATTTCTCTCCCTCCAGTAAAAGTAAATATTCGAATCTCCTGTCAACATTTGCAAGCCTTGACTCAGCCGCAGAACTTGCCTTGCTGTCCGGATAATTATCTAAGACCTTCTGATACGAATCTTTGATTAAAGCTAATCCCTCCTCTTTCTCGATTTTTCCATACCTTAGCATACCTTCATAACAATTGCCTGTAAGATACTGTGCATAACAGGCCATCTTTTCGCTGGGATATTTTTCCACCACGGTTTCATAGCACTTTATCGCCTCACCGTATTCATCGAAATACAGCCACGAATCACCCATCAGATACCATGTCTCGGCCTTGCTGAAATCGTCCGGAGACTTGTCGATAATTATTTCGCATATCTCAATAACTTTTCTAAACGAATTGTTTTTATAAGGTGTAGGATCCTTGATTTTCCCCCCTCTGGAATAATACCCCTCGATAATTTCGAATATTCTCGCGTAAAGCTGCAGATTATCGTTATGGTCTTCGATAAATTCGTTAACTACTTTGGTAACATTGACATCGTTGACCTACAGCTCCTCCCGCAGAGCTATTATATCCATACCGAACTGTCCATCGACACCCGTCGGCGTGTCTCCGAATTCTCCGATTACCTCTTCGAAAAGCCCCCTTGTGATTTCGTCCGGCTCGAAATTATTCTGCCTGTCACATTCTTTCGCTACATTAAAAATCTCCTCGGACAGCGCCGGCTGTTCTGCAAATACGGTATATAGCGTCTCGAATTCCCTGTAAAAACCGTCATAGTCTCCATTGCGAAGATAATAATAAATAGTCCCAACTTGTGACCTCATCGCCTCTTCCCTGTCAGGGAAATGCTCGATATTGTATCGATTGACATCAAGGGCCTTATCGTATTCTTCAACCTCGTCACACCTGCATGCTATAAACCATATCTCTTTAGGCAAGCTCTCTTGTTCTGCAAAAGCGGTGCGCAGCTTATCGAACTCCCTGTCGAAACCATCATAGTCCTGGTTGCGAAGATAATAATAAATAGTCCCGACCTGCGACCACATCGCCTCTATCCTGCCAGGGAAATGCTCGATATTGTATCTATTGACCTCAAGGGCCTTATCGTATTCTCCAAACCCGTCGTATATACTTGCTACTCGCCAAACCTCTTTAGGCAGACTCGGTTGAGCAGCAAACACCGTAACAAGATTATTGAAAGCCGATTCAAAAGCTGATTCGCTCTTTTCACGAATGTGATGTTCGATTATCTCCGTCTGGGACCACATTGCCTCTATTTTATCAGGATTGTTTTCTACGTTGTACTGATTAAGCTCGTATGCCTTGTCATACTCCTGCATCTGCTTATATTTTGCGGCTATTTGCCATATCGTCTCCGCTATCTTTTCGTCTCCGGCAACATCTGTCAGCAATTGCTGCGTTTGCGCTTGTGCCTCTGCATAATTACCCTGCTCGATTAAGGAAACAATACTTGTCCTTGCCTGCTCAATATCACCGAATGCATAACTGACACAAAAAATAAGCCAGAAAAGCACCATAACTCTGATTTTCTTATACATAGACAGACCTCCTTTATTTGTGTTTACTTTTAATCTGCGGATATGGGGTGTGTTTGCCTGCTCGTAAAGACCTGGAGGTTTAATCAAATAATCACGGGTGTGTAATCATTTTCCTCAAATCTCGCTTTTTATTACTTTTTTACTTTTTATATTTACCATTAAAATAACCCCCATCCACAATGTCAAGAAAAAAGTGAAAATATTTTACTCTAATTCACTGTCTTTTACCCGATTCCGTCTTCCGCCCGCCCTTCGTAGCTTCAGCGTAGAATGGTCTCCCTTTTTTTGAAAGTTCGATGTTGGAAGTTCACTTTCCACCCGCTGTCTTCAGCCTTCTGTTTTTTGAGATATTTTCTCATTGATTGCACATCCGGACCTATTGTTGAATACATTTCTTTTTTGCCTTTTTGCACTACGCAGGCGATTGTTTTCTTGCTATCGATATCGAACCCTATATACTTATCCATACTGAGCCTCCTTACGCATAAAGGTTAATGTGCTGTGCTACGAGCACAAGCGCGCAAATTTATATTAGGGCGTTTTGCGACCCTGTATTATAACCTATGCTTTGGAGGCTCCGGTTTCATAGTTTGTTAGTGGTTAGATTTTTATTGAAATATATGCCATATATGGTACAATAACTCTGTGTGTTAGAAAACACACGTAGGGAGGACATTTCCTCAAGCGGCTTGTCTCGCCGAAGTCTTGACGTAGGCGGAAGCCCCGCACGTTTCTGAACAGCAGTTCAAGAAACAATTTAGTCATAACCTTTTATGCAATAAGGACTAACAAATGTCCAACACTACGAGAATCAACTATCCGACATCGAGAATCGGAAAACTAATTAACAAATTCACCAATTAACTTTCTTAAGGCACCTCTACATCTGTCGAGAGAGCTCTACAAATCAAACCTTTTTATGCAAAACGAACCCAATTCGTACCACGGGCTTCCAGCCCGTGGGTCATTGCTAAGTGTTTGCAATATAACCAGATATGTAAATGTACGCCCCGTCGGACTACCCGAAAACTGCCCAAAAAACGAACCCAAACGAACCCAATTCAAACCCAATTTTAGCCCAAAATTGGCTTCGTTTTCCCCAATTTTGGCTTCGTTTTTCACAAATATTGGCTTTGTAATTAAAAAATTTCCTAATGAAATCCATGATTTTTTGAAATTTTTATGTGCCGCAAATTTGAAAATCTTGATTTTTCTGACCTGTATTTTGCTGCTTTTCTTCTCTCGGCCGGTGTCTCCATCTGCGGTGCAGCCACCAGTATTGTGTAGGGTCATCGCGGACAAATTCTTCTATCGCTTTTGTATATTCGGCTGTTATCCATTCTATAGGATTATTTTTGTCCTGCCATTCTGCCGGGTAGATAATTCGCTGTATGCCGATATCGAAAAAGAATCGATTATCAGCTCTTCTGCTGTATCCCACTCCTATCGGTATATTGTTTGTTAT
>CAYXGT010000043.1:0-23974 GCA_964464635.1 uncultured Pirellulales bacterium
ACTGAAACTGTTTTTGTTATAGAAAAACCAATATCGGTCAATTAAAGACCGTTCTTTTAACAAATTGGGGAAACAATGGCAACTTGCTGATAATCTTATTGGCAGGCAGGAGACTGAAACACTTTAAATCCCCCCAAGCAAAGGATTTAAATTGAGGAAGTATAAACATCATTTTTGTAACCATTGCTCTACTGGCAACTGATTCACGGATTGGCGGAGTACCGGATCTATATTTGTATAGATTTTATTTGTTAAAATAGGAGATGAGTGTTCCAGTAATCTTTGTGTTACAGCCGTTGAAACACCATTTTGTGCAAGAACTGAGCCGAAGGTCTTACGTAAATCATGGAATTTTAAGTCATGCAAATTTGCTTTTTTACATATTTTCTTCCACCTCTTGTAATTGAACTTATCATTGAATATTTTCTTCTTTTCAGAGCCTGAACCATTAAGGTACTCTTTCAATACTTGTATTATCATTGCCGGCACAGGACGAGACCCCATACTCTTTCTTGTTTTTTTGCTTGTAGTTGTAATACAGTTCCTCTCGAAATCAATATCTGAAATTGTCAATGATTCAATATCACCTCTACGCAGCCCTGTTCCTAAAGCCAATAAGATTCTTATTTTCATTGAACGATATGGCTTTGCTGTTTCCAATAGATTCTTAATCTCTGTGTCATTTAAAGACTTGACCGGCTTTTCATCTAACCTTAATTCTTTTATTTCTAATTTTCCATTCAGATATCTTTTTTTTCTACACCAGTTAACAAAGGTTTTAAGATTTCTGAGATCCTTGTTGAGAGTAGGACGTTTCACTTCCCCACTTCTTTTCATGGCAAAACTATCAATTTTGTTTTGAGTAATTTGTTTTGAATTACATTTACCAATTATACGCTCAAAATTGCGGAGAGTAAGTGCGTGTTCATAAAGCGTTCCTTCGGTGACGCCCTGAACTTTTTTTGCTTCCCTATATTCATCGATCATTTGTTGCCAGTCGGCTGTTACTATTCCTGTAAACACATCAGAATTTAACTGTGCATATTTGATCTGCTTAAAATGTTCAGCAAGTTCTTTTGTCGGCAAGGCCTTCGCTTTCCGCTTATCGCTTTCATACCAACCCACCCACCAACCTTTGATATTTTTCCTTTTGTAAATCCATACTCTTTTCATAACATTAGCCTATTAAAATTATTAACATTAAATCAACCCAATACAAAGTCTAAGAAACAGTGCCAAGTGGAGACATTGTGGAGTCATAGATTTATAGGTAGGTATTTGAAGAATTTCTAACTTATTGATTTGAATAAAGTTATGAATTGTATACAGTCGAATCAGCCGTTGATGTCAACGGATATTAAAGCCGGGCGAAGTCCTTCGACAATGCTCAGGATAAATAAGCTCGGCTCTTTTTATTTTCTCTGCGATAAAAAAGGGGGTTTGCGCACTTTCTGGGCTTGAAATTTACTTATATAATAAACACTGGCTAGCGATTTTAGATTGAAAGATTTTAACTACCTATGAAGAAGGCAGAGAGAAGCACAAAGTAAAAAGTTAAAAGAAAAAAATACAACTTTTTTACATGGTAACAAGGCGGGAGAATCCTTCGACAGACTCAGGATAAAGCAGTTAAATCCTTCGATAATACTCAGGATAAATATTCTCGGCTGATTTTATGCATCTTCTTTTAATCCCAATACAAGAGAAGAGAATTCACGGCCACGATGCTCGTAATTTTCGAACATATCATAACTGGCACAGGCAGGGCTGAGAAGAATAATGTCACCACTTTCAGCGAGATTGTGGGCGGTAGTGACAGCATCAGCAAGAGAGTCGGCAAATACAATCTTTGTTGCTCGATGCTCGATGCTCGATGCTCGTATTGCGGAGGCGATTTTTTGAGCTGTCCGGCCTATAAGGATTGCAGCTTTTGCTCTTTTTGCAATTTCAAGGCCGAGAGGTACGAAACTGATATTTTTGTCGTAACCACCAGCGATCAATATGATGGGCTTATCGAAAGAGGCAATCGCAGCAATTGTACTTTCCGGTGTTGTGGCCTTCGAATCGTTGTACCAGCAGATGCCATTTTTTTCGGCAACGAGCTGCAAACGATGGGGAAGAGCCTTGAAAGACGGCAAAGCTTTTCTAATCCGGTTTTCATCGATACCGAAATGTTTTGCAATAGCCAGCGCTGCGGCGAGGTTGGCAAGGTTTGCCCGGCCGGGAAGTTCGAAACAGTTTTTTATATCGTCAGTGACATCATCTGCTGAAAACTTCAGGCAAAGTCTGCCGTTATCATTTTTATATTTTTCGAACCATTGATTCGCGATTTTGTCCTCGGCATTAAAAATCGAGACAGCAGGATTGTCTTCGTCGAGCTTCTGGTATTTGAAGATATTTTCCTTTGCGCTGTAGTAGTTTTCAAAGGTTTTGTGCCGGTCGAGATGGTTGGGTGCCAGGTTTGTTAAAAGCGAGATGTGCGGCGATTTTTTAATCCGAGCCAACTGCTCAAGCTGGAAACTCGACAGTTCAAGGACGACTAAATCGTCGGGTTTTATATTATCTAAAAGCATCAACATCGGCTGATTGCCGATATTACCCGATAGCCACACACTGCCGTTGCTCGTCGCTCGCTGCTCGTCGCTCGCATTTTTAAGAAGATGCGCGGTTAAGGCGGCGGTAGTGCTTTTACCGTTGGAGCCTGTGATGCCGATGATTTTTGCAGGGCAGAGCTGAAAGAAGATTTCGATTTGCGAGGTTACGAGTTTTTTATTTTTTCGGGCGATTTGCAAAAATTCGTTATCGGGGCTGACAGCGGGATTGGCAATTATTATATCAGCATTTTCAAAATCACTTTTCTGATGTCCACCGAGGAGAAAACTGATGCCCTGACAATCTTTTAACTGATTGATGGATTCGGTTAACTTATCTTGCGGTAACAAATCAGTGACAGTGACTGCAGCGCCGGCCTTATGAACGAACTTTACTACATCGATGCCTCCGCCGAACCTGCCAAGACCCATAACCAAGACCTTTTTGCCGACACAGAAATCTAAACTCATATTACAGTTTTGACTGCATAGCTGTAGCGAGGTCAACCTTGGCGTCGATGACGGCCTGCTCGATACATCGTTTCCAGTCGTCACCGAACTGCTCTTTGTATTTTGGTTTTTCATAGGCATAAATAATCGAGCGTGAGGCGTTTATCAGGGCACCGGTGCCATCGGTTTTGCAGAAACGGATGCAATCAACGGCAGAAGCTCCCTGCGAGCCGTAACCGGGTACTAAAAAAAGGATATTTTCATACTTTTCGCGAAGTTCGGCTGACACTTTCGGCCTTGTGCCGGCTATGACCATACCAACGTTGCTGTAGCCGCTTTGGCCGATACGTTCGGGTTTGTTTGCGATTTCAGCTACAACCTGCGCCAGCTTTTCGTACATCTTTTGACCGTCAGCATCTTCGAAATCCTGGATGGCAGCAGAGGAAGGGTTGCTTGCTCTTACCCAAACGAAAACACCTTTTCCCTGCGTATCGGCCATTTTTGCAAAAGGCTCTATTGCCTCGGTGCCCGCAAAGCCATTGACGGTTATTGCATCGGGGCTGATGGTATCTTCGAGCCCGACAAGCTCCGAATTTTGCAGATGTGCCGCGGCATACATTTCAGCGGTATGGCCTATATCACCTCTTTTAACGTCACCGATAACCTCAAGGTCGAGCTCATTTGCTTCGGTGATGAGATTGTAATAGGTTTCGATGCCCTCCCAGAGATACTTCTCGAAGAAAGCGATATTTATCTTCACCGCAGGGACCATAGGAGCAACGATTCTCATAGTCTGGACGCAGAAGTCGAAGATGGCGTCCACGGCTGAAGCGGCGTCGAACTCGTCATTCATAGCTTTGTGGCTTTTTATCGACTGAGGCAAACGGTTATAAACGGGGTCGATGCCTACAATTAAGGATGTTTTTTTGTTTTTGACGGCCTGGCAAAGCCTGTCTGCAAAATGGTTAGGCATATTCCTGCAAACCTTTCTTCAATAAAGTGCGAATAAAATCTTAAAAAAACTTTTACTGCTCACCTGAAACACTATAATCATAAAACTTAAAAGGAGCAAGAGCGAAATTCAGAAAAAGGTGTTATAATTGGAAAAGGCAGAAGAAGCAAAAACGTCAAAGGAAAAGGAGCGGAAGAAACGCAAAAGCAAAAAGCGTTTCTGGGTTCTGATTGATTTATCGATTTTGTTTTTTTGCCTTTCGCTTCTTCTGTATCGACCGCTGCGCTACAGCAGGCCCGAGCCGGTAGAGACCAACGAGGTCAGCACATACTGGACGCACGAATTGATGCCGGAGATTTATAACAGTGCACAGCGTCAGCAGCCTTTCGAGATTGTAATTAAGCAGGACGAGATAAATGAAGCGGTAGCCAGCTCCGGCTGGCCTAAACTATCCGATGGATTCAGCTTTTACGCTCCGGAGGTTTTTTTCGAGCCCGATAGGATAATCCTGATTGGTGCTGCGAGACTAAAGGAGGTGGAATTTATCATAACAGTCGCAGGCGAGCCGGTAATAAACGACGATGGTCTTTTAAGTCTTCACATAACAAAAGTTAAGGTTGGAGCGGTGCCGGTTACCATTATCGCACGGATGGTGGCTGGAAAAATGTACACGAAGCAGCTCAGCGAGATTGAAATTGATACTGATGACTGGAGAGTCAGGATACTCGGCTCGCTGCTGAATGATGAGCCTTTTGAGCCGGTTTTCGATGCGGAAGACAAGAAGGTGAAAATCATAAAAGTGGATGTTGCCAAAGGTGAACTCAGGCTTGGCTTCGAGCCGGTCTCAGGGCCGGGCAGGAAAAAATAACGATTGAAAGCTCAGCAGAACGGATTTAAAAAGTCTTGAGAAAAAGACAGGTTATGTTAAAATTAATCAATAAAACCGAAATAACAAAAAGTCAGGAGAGTAAGATGGAGCTTTTACCAGCGAAAGTTTTTTTAACGAAGGGGGTCGGGCGACACAAGTACCAACTGAAGAGCTTCGAGACAGCGCTGAGGCAGGCAGGCGTTGCACAACAAAACCTTGTTCAGGTATCATCAATCCTGCCGCCCGGATGCAAGGTTGTAAGCAGAGAAAACGGGATAAAGGAGCTGATTCCGGGCCAGATAAGCTTTTGCGTAATGGCCAGAGCAGATACAGATGAGCACGGAAGGCTCGTAGCTTCGTCGATTGGAATAGCGATACCGAAGGACAAGGAACAATGGGGTTATTTAAGCGAAGTTCACGGCCACGGGAAGAACAACCAGCAGGCCAGCGATATGGCCGAGGACCTTGCTGCGAGTATGTTAGGGACGACACTGGGTTTCGAGCTCGATCCTGATACGGCGTGGTCTGAAAAAGAGCAGGCATACAAATCAAGCGGATTGTTCATCAGGACAAGTAGTATCACCCAGACAGCAGAGGGAAAAGAAGGCCTGTGGACGACAACAGTCGCTATTGCAATGTTTTTATTTAATGACCAGTTAACCGGGCAGCATCAATGAAAAAACAATACGGTTTCGCAGACCTGCCACAAATATATTCCGAACAGGAAAGTTCGGCTATAGTCATAGTACCGGTGCCCTACGATGAAACAAGTACCTGGGGCAAAGGTGCCGACAAGGGACCTGGGGCGATAATAGAAGCATCGGGCCATATGGAGCTTTATGATATCGAGACGGATTCTCAGGTCTTTTTGAACGGAATATTTACGGACAAGCCTTTGAGATGTAATAGGCGGCCGGAATATATGGCAGCAGAGGTGGGAGAGAGAATCTGCGAGCATATCGACGACGGCAAGTTTGTTGTGGTTATCGGCGGCGAACACTCGGTAAGTATCGGCTCAGTGAGCGCGTTTGCAAATAGATTCCGCAGCCTCAGCGTATTGCAGCTCGATGCACATTCTGATTTGCGGGACGAATACGCCGGGTCAAAATATAATCATGCCTGCGTGATGGCCAGGATTAGTCAGTGGTGCCCTGTTGTTCAGGTCGGGATAAGAAGTATGGACGCGAGCGAAAAAGAGCTGATGGATAAAAAAAATGTTTTCCTCGCAAAGGACATACACAACAAAAAAGGCTGGGTTGAAAAAGTTGTCGGCAAGCTGAGAAAAAATGTTTACATAACGATTGACCTTGATGTGTTCGACCCGTCGATAATGCCGTCAACGGGGACGCCTGAGCCGGGCGGGCTTCTCTGGTATGATGTGCTCGGGCTGCTGAAAGCGGTGTGTCGGACGAAAAATGTGGTGGGATTCGACGTGGTCGAACTATGCCCAAATGAGCAGGACAAGGCTCCGGATTTTCTGGCGGCGAAACTTATCTACAAGCTATTAAGCTACAAATATAAATACAAAAGAAAAAAGTAAAAAAAGAAAATGACAAAAATCACATCAGCTTTTTCTGAGCCAGCGGAAGACTTCCCTTAATCGCGGCCTTTTACCGTACATCAGGATACCGGTATGAAAGACCTTTGCAGAAATCCAGATGACCACAATAACAGAAACGACCAACAAAGCCAAAGTCGCGAATATCTCTATTATCGGCACCTCAGCACTTGCCGCAAGACGGAGTATCATTACCAGCGGAGTCATCGGCGGCACATACGATAAAGCCGTAGCGTAAGTTCCCTGGGGACTCTGGACAAGTTTAAACCAGGACATAAGCGGGACTATGTAGATAAGTGTTATTGGCCCCATAAGGTTCTGAGCATCCCTGAGTGTGTTGCAAACTGAACCTATTCCGGCCATTATCGAGCACAGCAAAATAAAGCCGAGAATGAAATATACAACAAAATAAAAGAACAGCCAGCCGTTAACATCTATTGGGAATCCTTTCCACTGTGCGGCAGAATACGCAGCAAAGGCCCACAACGCAATTACTGTCAAGCCGATGCCGGTCAGGCCTAATATTTTTCCCGCCATCAGCTGGAAAGAATCTACGGCCGAAAGCAAAACCTCGATGACTCGAGATGATTTTTCCTCGATGACACTCGTGAGCATCTGCTGGCCGTTGGCAAAAATACCGATATACATAAGTAACATAAAGCCAAACGGCACTACCATCGAAGCAAAGCTTTCGACTTCACTTTTTACTTTTTCCTGTCCCTGTGCCTCGCCTATTTCTATCTGCTGTGTTGGGACACTTTGCAGCTCATCGATAAGCTCTTTGTCAAAGTTCCGGGTTTGATAGCGATGTTTTATTACAGCATCGCGGCATAATTTCTCAATAATCCAGAGCGAATCTACATTCGAGGCTTCTGTTTTGTAAGTATAGAGTGAAATTTTGCCGTCGCCGGTTACGATATTGGAATCAATTACGACATAGGAATCGATTTTTCCTTCTCTGAGCTTGTCTTTTTGGATTGCAGATTGTTTATCGAATGAGTTTGCATCGCCGGCAGCGTGCTGAACAATCATCTGCCTGCTGTCGGATTTTTTGTTATGAGCATCGAAAGATGCATCTATTTCATCTGCAAGGCGGCCTGTCAGGTCGGTGACGGCGATTTTGAGCGGCGGTCTCGCGCCGGGCTTTGTCTGGGCGATTTTGGCTGAAAAGAAAATAATCGCCACCATAATAAGCGGCGCCATAAAAACACTTATTATGAAGGTCTTACTCTTTACAGATTCAATGTATTCACGCCGGGCAACTTTGAGAATTTTACTCATCCTGCTGTCCTACAAGCTTAATAAAGATTTCGTGCAGTGAAGGGGCCTTAACTTCAAAGGCAGTTACCTGCACACTGCCGACAAGCTCGGCGAGAAGCTTCTGGGGGTCGGCGTTATCTTTGAGCATAATGTCAAAACGTTCGTCCTGCCGCTTCACGGAAGAGACAATCGGTAAAGCTTCGATGAAACTTACGTCACCGGCAAGCTCGGCGGAAACGGCACCGGTTTTGTACCGGTCTTTTATTTGCCTGAGTTTTCCATCGATGACGATTTTGCCCTTATTTATCAAAAGGATATAATCGCAGAGCTTCTCGGCTTCGTGCATTACGTGGGTTGAGAAAAGTATTGTTGCCCCCTTCTCGCGCATTTTCAGGATAATATTTTTGAGGATTTCCTGATTGACGGGGTCGAGGCCCGAAAAAGGCTCATCGAGTATGAGAAGGTCAGGCTGATTTATGGCAGCAACGGCGAACTGCAATTTTTGATGCATTCCTCTCGAAAGCTCTTCGACTTTTTTCTTTGCATAATCTGCCAGGTTGAGCTGCTCAAGCCAGTAAGGGATACGCTCAGCAAGGACGCTCGAGGATAAATTTTTAAGTGAGCCGAAGTAGGCAAGGACGCTGCGAACTGTCATTTTCCGGTAGAGGCCTCTTTCCTCCGGCATATAGCTGATTCGGCTTCGCATATTCTCGACGGAACCATCGCCGAATATACTTACGCTGCCGCTGTCGGGCCTTATGATATTCATAATCATTCTGATTGTGGTGGTTTTGCCGGCACCATTCGGGCCTAAAAAGCCATAAACGCTGCCGGCCGGCACCGTGACGGTTAAATCGTCAACAGCCTTGAAATGGTCGAATGATTTACTTATATTTTGCAGTAAAAGCGCATCCATCAAAATTTCGCTCACAAAAAACATATGTTTTCTTCGCCTGCCATATTATAGACGCGCAAAATTAAAAATTGTAACAGTAATTTTTTTATTTTTTTAAACTCTGACAAAAAGAAGTTTAGCTGCAGAGGAAAGATATAAAAAATTTTAAGCCACAGAGAACACCCGCCATTTGGCGAGGTCTCGCCTTCGGCGGACAGAGGCCACAGGGGAAAAAACAGTTTTAAAAAATCTGTGTTAATCAGATTGGCATATTATTCATTATGTCAGACGCTCTTAGATTAAACGATTTTAATTAACAGGTTTAAGCTTTTTTTACGAGCCTTTTGATAGCCTTATCTTTTTCACAGTCTCCGATTCGAGACTTTCTGACGGCCTGGGCCAATATGGAGATAGTTTTGTCATAAGTCTTCCTGTCAACCCAATAGGGTGTGCCGTCTTTGCCGCCGTGAGCAAATGAATAACGGGCGGGGTCTTTGTACGAAGGAACAGCGCCGTAAATCACCTCACCGACGAGGGCCAGCGCCCTTACAGTTTTTGCACCGACACCTCTTGTGGCAAGCAGCTTTTCATAATTAACGGGTTTCAAATCACAGAGTAAGTGAAGGATTTTTTCAAGGTATCTGCTGCGTGAAAAATCCTCATAGATTACAGGATGGGTCTTGAATTCGATATCTTCGAGCTTGAGAAAAGTCATCTGATGGCCCTTGTATTTTAAGCTGACCATCTTGCTGTAGCGCGAGTAGTGCTTTCGCAGGATTTCGATGTCCTTTATCAGTGAATTGTATCCGCCGGATACGAACTCGACACTTAAGTCCCTTGTTTTGGTGCTTTCTCTGGCGGTCAGATTCAGGGTCGGCAGCTTATGGGCCTGGGTGACAATACCGGTATGCGGCTCACAGACAAGGTCATTAACATTTTCACTGAACCAATGGTATCGCCTTGCTGATGAGTTTGCTGTATTCATACCCTGCTGAACCACCGCCCAGCTTCCTTTTCTCGAAAAGAAGAAGCAGTGATGATAAATCTCAAAGCCATCCTGTACGAGTGAGCTGTCAACCTTGGCGCTCATTCGAGAGTTATATACGAGATTATTTGCGGAATTGTCCGGCAGGCTGAGCTTATCTGCCCACTGCTCTATCTGCTGCGGCGTTTTCAGTGACGTCTTGCCTTTACCGCCGCAAATGAAAATTCCGAACTGTTTTTCCCTGCCTCGAATCGCCTCTTTCAGGGCTGCGGTCAATATTGTTGTCAGGCCGGAGGCATTCCAGTCGAAGGCCAATACTGTTCCGAGTGATTGAAACCAGACGGGGTCGGCAATTCTTTTGATAAATTCGTCCGGGCCGAACTCAGCTATAAGCACGTCTGTCATTTGTCGGCCGAGCCTGACCATCCTTTGAAAAAGCCATCTCGGACAGGTGCCCGTATCGAGAGTAAATGTGGCAATCGACCTTTGCATAGACTTAGAGTTTACCTTTTAATGCCAATAGAGTCAATTGCACCGTAACCGGTTATTACGATTAAGATTTTACCAAAGCCGTTACTCGTTTTTGAGCTTTGAGTCTTTTTCAATCACCTTTTTCCCCTGCAGCTTTTTGAAATCCGCCAATTTTCGGGCAAGATTGTCATCCGACAATGCGAGGATTTGGACGGCGAGGATTGCAGCGTTTTTAGCGCCGGCCTTTCCGACGGCTACGGTGGCAACCGGTACACCGGGCGGCATCTGTACAGTGCTAAGAAAGGCATCGATTCCCTGCAGGCCTGAGGCTGAAATCAGAGGTACGCCGATGACGGGCAGCGTGGTTTTGGCAGCCAGTGCACCTGCGAGGTGGGCGGCCATACCTGCAGCGGCGATTATGACTTTTATGCCGTTATTTGCCGCGTTTTGTGCAAATTCTGCGGCTATCTGGGGCGTTCTGTGTGCTGAAATTATACGAACCGTCGGTTCCAGGCCGAAATCAGCGAGCTGGTCGATGCAGCTCTGCATTACGTCCATATCGCTGTCGGAACCCATTACAACGGCAACTTTATTTTGCTTATGCTCAGCCATTTTTTTCTCGCTTTACAGAATACAATTTAATAAAATTCTTAAGACATATATTATAACGGTTCGGCGGACATCTGCAAGAAAGAGGTGCCTGAAATGCAATGCAGAAAGCCTATTGTTGCAGGTCAGTTTTATCCGGCTCAAAATGACGCCTGTATCGATGAAATTAACCAGTATCTCAATGAGAGGACATCGAGCGAGACTTTACCTGAAAGAATAGCAGCCGGCATTGTCCCACACGCGGGGTGGTTTTTCAGCGGCAGCCTGGCAGCGCTGGTTTTTTCCGCGATAAAACTGCAAAACGACAAGGTCCACACATTCGTGATATTCGGAGCCGCTCACAGCTTCTTCGGGAACAAACCTGCAGTTTACGACAAGGGGTGCTGGCTGACACCCGTCGGTGAAATATTTATCGATGAGCAGCTTGCGGACTCTATAATTGACAGCGGTATGGCTGTGAGCGGCCCTGAAGCACATCGGGGCGAGCACAGTATCGAGGTGCAGGTGCCGTTCATACAGTACTTATTCGCCGGCGCAAAGATAGTTCCCATAATTGTTCCTCCGGGCAGTAAGGCGGTAGCGCTGGGCGAAGCCGTGGGTGAAATTATCAGCAAAGATACTGAAAGGGTAATTGTCTGCATCGGCTCAACCGATTTAACCCATTACGGGCCTCGTTACGGCTTTACGCCTATGGGAGTCGGCGACAATGCCATCGAATGGGCAAGCCAGGTTAATGACAGGCAGTTCGTCGATTTGGCATTGAAGCTCGAGCCGCAGGCGATGCTGACCAGTGCTGCGGAGAACGGCAACGCGTGCGGGCCGGGAGCGGCGGCAGCGGCTGTGGCTGCTGCAAAGAAGCTCGGCAGAAAAAAAGGTGTGTTGCTCGCACAGACGAACAGCAGAGACGTTATGCTTGAAAAGATGAATACGTCGAGCGCCGAAAGCGTAGGCTACGCAGCGATTGTATTCTGAGATTTGTGTTGTGAATATGGTTAAGCTGGTCTTTACACGATACTCAATACTCGCAACGCATCACGAATAGAAGCCAACGGTCGGATTCGAACCGACAACCCCTGGTTTACAAAACCAGAGCTCTACCATTGAGCTACGTTGGCAGACAGAAAAATAATAGTAAAATTCCTCGCGTTAGTCAACATCACTATCAGACAGGCTTCTATTTTACCATACCGGTTCGTAAATTCGAATCCGTAAGATACTGCAGATATAAGGGTATATCTGCAGTGAAACTTGTTCTTGCGAGATTGGCTGCGGACGGATATATTACACACGCCTGAATCCTTAAACGTCAATAAACCGATTCTGTGTAAAAGGAGTTTGTCAGTGCAGGTATGGCGTTACGAAAATAATCCTGTCATAAGCCCGGAAGATATCGAGCCTTCGAGAGAAGATTTCGAGGTTATAGGTGTATTCAACCCGGCGGTTACCCGATGCGGGGATGAAATACTACTATTGGCGAGAGTAGCGGAGCGGCCGGTCAGCACCGAGGCAAATATTGTTCTGGTGCCGTATTATGATGTCAAAAAAAGAGATGTTGATGTGATTAAATTCCGCAAAGATGATGCGAGCATTGATTTTTCCGACCCGCGATTGGTAAAAACGGCTGAAGGAACATATCTGACATCGCTTTCGCATTTGAGGGTCGCGAAAAGCAAAGATGGAAAAAAATTCGAAATTTGCAATAAACCTTCAATTTCCCCGACTAACGAGTACGAGAGCTTCGGTCTCGAAGATGCCAGAATAACAGCGATTGACGGAAAGTTCTATATAACGTACGTGGCTGTGAGCAGGTATGGTGTGACAACCGCTCTTGCATCTACCGAAGATTTCAGGGACTTTAAGCGTCACGGAATAATATTTTGCCCGGAAAATAAGGACGTGGCTATTTTTCCTGAGAAGATAAACGGAAATTTCTATGCACTGCATCGGCCGGCTTCGCCGTTATTCGGGAAAAATGAGATGTGGATTGCCGAGTCGCCCGATTTATTTGGCTGGGGTAATCATCGCTACCTGATGGGCCCTGTGCAGGATAGCTGGGATGAATCGAAAATCGGTACCGGTGCCGTCCCTTTCCGAACTGATGCAGGATGGCTCGAAATATATCACGGAGCGGACCGGAACAACCGCTATTGTCTCGGCGCGTTGCTTCTTGACGGCGGGCAACCGTGGAAAATTTTAGCGAGAAGTGAAAGGCCGCTTTTTGAGCCGGAGGCTGACTATGAGAGAGCTGGATTCTTCGGAGATGTCGTTTTCTGCTGCGGCTTGTTTCTTGAGGCCGGCAAACTGAATATATACTACGGTGCAGCAGATACTTCCATTTGCTATGCACAAGTATCTCTTGAGGATGTATTTAAGAATTTAAACTTATAATTTGTTACGCCGTTGTTTCAGAAACCCTGCTTGTTATTTCAGGGCAATTTTTATATTGTGGTGAGCAGTGGATAACAGTGCAGAGAAAGCTATCAGTAAAACCAAGTCAGGCGGTTCAAACCGGCGGTGGTTTGACTATTTAAAGTGCCGGGCCTACAGCTTTATCGTTTTTGGCGCCTTATTTTGTACTCTTGGAGTAAAGTTTTTTCATGCGTACCGGAATAACCTGGTAGGTGATTATTTAGGCTGGATACCCGCCGATATTGCGGTGCTGCTGAGTATCGAAGTAATATTGTCGGCGATTTATTTTCGCCGGCCTCGAAAAAGTGTTTTTCGCATAGTAACCTTCATTGCAGCACTTGTCTGTACCTGGTCGGTTATGAACGCCTGCTGGCTTATACGGACAGGCACGCAGATTTTACCGTGCGTTCTTCTGCCACTAATCCGAAGCCCGCTCACTTCATTGAATATGGTCCGCGTTAACCTGATAAAGATGCCGATAGCCGCTGTGGTTATGCTTGGTCCGAGCGCGATTGCCCTGACCTTTTTATTTTACGTTCTGGCAAAGCCGGTCTTGCGGACTTACAGGCGAAAGCAATTTATGAACAGAACCGTTGTCCTTCTGGCCTTCATTTTAATTGCGGTCGTTTCCGGTTTGTTCGTGGGCAGGAAAAAATCGCTGCCTGTAGCCTCGATTGGATTGCATTATAATGCTCAACTGAAAGGTATAACATTTTTTTTTGATAAGTCCAGCAGGGTAACAAGACAGGATGTAAAACAGGCGAAAAGAATCATCCCTTATTTTGACCAGATAGATATCGAGCTTTCATCGAATAAGCCCGTGATAAATCATAATATTGTTGTAGTAATTCTCGAGGGTGTTCAATATCGGCAGACATCACTGTTTGACGAGAGTAACGGCCTTACACCTTACCTGGAGAGTCTTGCTTCAGAGGGTGTTACGTGTACGAATATGCGTTCATCATTAGCCCATACGACAAAGGTTCTGTTTTCGATTTTTACAGGATTGTACCCTTCATCTTCTCAGGACCTTGCAGAAGCGATACCGGTCGAGAAGCCTTATGCTAGCCTGGCGACGATTTTAAGAGACAAGCTCAATTTTCGGACTGCTTTTTTCCAGTCTGCTACGGGTGATTTTGAGGCCAGGCCGGGGCTGGTTTCCAATCTCGGCTTTGATAAGTTCTGGGCAAGAGATGACCTGGGCGAGCCTAACGCCTTCATCGGGTACCTCGGCTGTGATGAATTTGCATTGTTAAAACCAATAAGAAATTGGATAGAAGAAGACGAGCGTCCGTTTCTGTTAGCGGTGCTTTGTTCGATTACCCACGACCCGTACGAAGTTCCTGAATGGTTCGCAGAGCATGCGAAGGAACCCTTGCAACGGTATCAGCAGACAATTTCTTACACCGACAGATTCATAGAAGCGCTCGACGTTGAGCTGAAGCAGATGAACCTGGGGGATGAAACGATTTTTTGTGTTATTGGCGACCACGGCGAGGCCTTTGGCGAACACGGCCTGCACGGGCACGAGCGAATAGCTTACGAAGAGATATTGAAAGTGCCCTGGGTAATGAGAGTGCCGTATCTTGTCGAAGGCGGCACAAGAATCGAGCAGAATGTCAACTCGAGCGATTTTACGCCGACGTTGCTGTCTTTGCTGGGATTTGATATCAACTCTGCCAACTTCGATGGGACAAACATCCTTTCGGATATACCGTTTGAACGTAAAGTTTACTTTTCCGGCTGGATGCAACAGGGGCCTGCAGGTTTTGTAAAGGGCAATGAAAAGATTATTTACGACCCCGCAAACAAAATGGTTACGGTTTATGATTTAAGCTCCGACCCGGATGAATTAAACGGCATCGAATTAGACGACGAACAAAAACAGCAAATAATCGATGAGATAGTAAGCTGGCGCAAGGAAAGTATTTTCCGCCTTGAGCAAAACAGCGGCAAAAAGAAGCTCTTCGATTCCTGGCTGTGCCGCTGGAACAACCGTGTTGCGCGGGCAAAATATCGCCCGAAAGAAAAATAACTTATACGGCTCAAATCATTTTATCCGATTTCTTCATCTATCCAGCCGGTCAGCTCCCTGACGTCATCAATTGTAATATCACCCATATGAGCGATTCTGAAGGTCTCTTCTTTCAGCTTGCCGTAACCGTTGCCGAAGACCGTGTTGTGTTTTTCCTGAATTGCTTTTATTGTTTCAGCGACATTTATGCCCCTCGTATTTTTGATTGCTGTAAGAGTATTCGAGGCGTATTTTTCCTTGCAGAACAACTCGAATTTCTCCTTCGCCCAGCTCCTGACGAAGTCAGCCATTTTCTTGTGTCTTGCCCAGACGTTCTCCATACCTTCGGCGAGCAGCTTTTTGCATTGGTAATTCAGGGCTATTATGTGGGGGATACTCGGTGTAACGAGGGTCTGGTTCTTTTCATTCATCTTTGCCCACTTTACGAAATCGAAATAGTAGCCCCGGTTGGGGACGTTTTTGCTTTTCTCAAGCGCTCTATTGCTGACAGCCGCAACGGCGAATCCGGGCGGGATTGCAAAGGCCTTTTGTACGGACGCAAATGCGACGTCCCAGCCTAATTCATCGAACTTCAAAGGCAGACCCACCATACCGCTGACCGAATCGACAAATACCAGAACGTCGGGGTATTTCTGTTTCATCATTTTACTTATTTCTTTAACGGGATTCATCAGGCCGGTGCTCGTCTCGTTGTGTACGAGGGTAACGGCTGCATATTTGCCGGTTGCAATCTTTTCATCAATACGCTCAGCAGTAACCGGAGTGCCCCACTCGACGTTCAGGGTATCGACGTTTCTGCCGCAGCTTTCAATTACGGTTGCCCATTTTTCGCTAAAGGCACCGCAGCCTGTTGCCAGCACAGTTTCGTCAGGCGCTACGCAGTTGCGAATTGAAGCTTCCCATATACCTGATGCCGATGAGGTCGATAAAAACACATTTTGCTCAGTAAACAGAATCTTTTTGAGCATTTCGATTGTTTCCGAGTGAAGCTGGGTGTATTCTTTGAGCCGATGTCCGAGTGTTGGTCTTGCAAGCTGCTGCAAGACGTCATCAATCACATGTACAGGCCCGGGGATAAACAGCCTTGGCGGATTTTTCCAGTCAACCATTGATTTTCTCCTGTCAAAAAAGTTACATTTTATAAATAGTCATACCCGTATAAATTTTCGGGAAAAAGAAAGTTGATTTCTGCGGCATTTTTTCGCCCGCATCGGCAACCTGTCTTATCATTTTCATTTTCTCAGGATTGGTGAAAAACGCAGCCTGTATTCGGCCGGCATCGACCTTTGCGATTGTGTCATCAACAGCATTAGGCGTATCTTTCACGTATTCGAGATTGCTTTTTGCAGCCAGTTGTTTTTCGCCGATGCCAAGCAAATCTTCCAGTATCAGCTTGTGAAGCACCGAGACTTCAAGCCGCCGGTAAGGTTTGCTTTTGTCAGGCACAGCAATATCCATCGCCGAGCTTTTCTTTAACACGGCTACCCTGAAGGTATTGTCGGCTGTATAGATTCCATAGGCATTTTTGTCCCTGGCTGATTCTGCCTTCATTTGTTCGAGCATCTTGTCTTTGGCCTGCTGCCTGGTATTTTCAGAATCGAATTTGTATTCGGTAATTTCAAAATTTGTTTTCAAGCCTTCAAGTACAGTTTCAGTACTGAAATTGCTCAGGCCGTAAACGAGTCTGTGAGTGGCCAGTACAACCATCCCCTCGTTAAGTGTGTTTGCAAAGGCCATTATCTGATAAGCGGTGTTGGGATTTTTCGTTTCTTTGTAGTAATTCAATGAGGTTGCGTAGCGATGATGGCCGTCGGCAATAACACAGCTTTTATCTTTCATCATTTTGCGAATTTGTTCGATGTCGTTATTGTCGGTAACGTCGAAAAGCCTGTGCGTGACATTGTCCTCATCAACAAAAGTAATCAAAGCATTATCGGCAGCGGCTTTTTTGATGATTTTGTCGGCGATTTTTTCCGGGTCTTCGTAGAGCATAAAAATCAGGCCGAACTGGGTCGCTGTCGCTCTCTGCAGATTGAGCCGGTCCACCTTCGGGCCACTCAGGGTGTTCTCGTGCGCTTTTACACCGCCGCCGTATTCTTCGAGCTTACCTAAAGAAATGAAGGTGCCTCGCTGAAAAGCTATGCCTGCAACCTCAAAATCCTGTAAATAGGCGTAAATTGATTCGCAGCTTTCCTGTTTTAGCGCACCTTTTGCAATCCATTTGTTAAGATAATCTGTCGCCCGTGTATATTGATTGTCATTTCCATTATCAGAGCTCGTTGTTTTGCCTCTGATTATTCTTACAATATTAAATTCGTTTTTTTGATAGAGCCTTTGCTGCAGGTCGGCATCTATGACGTCATAAGGCGGCGCAATACAATCACCCGCGCTGCCTACGACAGCAGGATTAAACCTCAATGCTTTGAAGGATTTTATTTCCATAAGCTTAGTATCCAGTGTTTCGAGTAATCATCACCGTTTTGTGAAAGCCGGGATACTACCGCAGAAAGTTTGACTTGTCAAATGTAATATAGAATCCCGACAGGCCGGAAAAAATAACCGGAATACGAGGTTAGAAAGCAATTTTCAGTTTTCAACTTTTTTCTTTTTTCGAAGGTATTCATTTATGGCGGCGGCGGCGGTTCTGCCCTGTCCCATTGCCAGAATTACCGTCGCCGAGCCTGTTACAATATCTCCGCCGGCATAAACACCTCCCATTGACGTTTTGCAGCTTTCATCGACAACTATATTTCCCCATTTATTGAATTCCAGATTCGGCGTTGTCTTGCGAATCAGGGGATTGGCAATATTGCCGATGGCTACGATAACAGTGTCAACCTCTATTTGAAATTCCGAGCCTTCGACGGCGATAGGCCTGCGTCGGCCGCTCTCGTCAGGCTCGCCAAGCTCATATCTTAAACATTCGATGGCAGTTACATGCAGGTTTTCATCACCGATAATCCGCTTCGGACTCTGCAGCAGGTGAAACTCTATACCTTCCTCTTTGGCATGCTGGATTTCTTCAACACGGGCAGGCATCTGCTCCTCGGCCCTGCGATAAACCAGATATACCTTTTCGGCACCAATCCTCAGGGCGGCCCTTGCAGCATCCAGTGCTACGTTACCGCCGCCGATAACCGCGACCTTTCTCGAGTAGGCAATGGGGGTATCAGCCCCCGAGCCGAATTGATATGCCTTCATAAGATTGACGCGTGTCAGGTATTCGTTGGCGCTGTAAACGCCGACAAGAGATTCGCCCTCGATATCCATAAATTTAGGCAGTCCCGCCCCCACACCGATATACACGGCATCGTAACTGTCTTTGGTCATTAACTGCTCGATAGTCCTGGTTTTGCCGACAACAAAGTTTGGTACAATTTTTACGCCCATTTTTATTAGCGTATCGATTTCTTTTTGGACTATGGATTTTGGCAGCCTGAATTCCGGGATGCCATAAACCATAACACCGCCGAGCTTGTGAAAGGCCTCGAATATCGTAACATCGTGACCCGCCCTTCTGGTATCGGTAGCAGCGACTATACTGCCCGGGCCCGAGCCAATCACAGCGACCTTCATACCCGTTAGAGCGGCAACAGCGGGAACGCCATCCTCAGTTTCAGCGTTATCGGCAACAAATCTCTCAAGCCTGCCTATTGAAACCGCTTTGCTTTTATCGTTGAACTTTTTACCAACGGTACATTCCTGCTGACACTGGGTTTCCTGCGGGCAGACCCTGCCGCAGACGGCCGGCAAGAGAGAGTTTTCTTTGATAATATCCAGAGCTTTTTTGTAATCGCCCTCTGCGGTTGCTGTTACAAAGTCTTTTATTTTAATTTGCACCGGACAGCCCTTTATGCAGGGTGCATTTTTGCATTGCAGACACCTCATCGCTTCGAGCCTGGCCTGCGTTTCGGTAAATCCAAGAGCCACTTCATTTACGTTGTGCACTCTTTCGGCAGGAGCCTGCTGCGGCATCTGCTGAGGGGGTATTTCGTACCTTTCAGCAGCCGTGAGATTACCTTTTTTTTGTTTATCTAAAAGCTGCTGTAAAAACTTTTTGTCTTCTTTTTCCGTCACCGCGTAATTCCCGAACATTCTTATTTATTTTTTCATCTCTTTATCAGAATCTTTTTTATCAAGCCCGATTTTGCAGCCGTGCTTTTTATACTGTTCGTACGCTTTTTCTTCATGGTTTTTGTAGGCGTTCAGTCTTTTAATCATCAAATCGAAATTGACCTTATGGCCGTCAAATTCGGGGCCGTCAACGCAGACGAATTTCGGCTTGCCGTCATACTCGATTCTACAGCCGCCGCACATACCGGTTCCGTCAACCATAATCGTATTCAGTGAAACCTGCGTGGGGATATTGAATTCTTTTGTCACTTCACAGCAGAACTTCATCATCACTGCCGGGCCGATTGCGAAGGTCTGGTCGGGCTTTGGTGTTCGCCGGCAAATCTGCCTTAAAGGTTCGGTGACAAGGCCCTTACGTCCGTATGAGCCGTCGTCCGTTGTTACAATAATCTCGTCGCTTATCTTTGCAAATTCATCTTCAAGTATAAGTAATTCTTTGCTCCTGGCGCCGAGGATGGCGATGATGGTATTGCCTGCTTTTTTCAATTCTCTTGTTATAGGCAGCAACGGCGCACTGCCGATGCCGCCTCCTACGCAAACTACAGTACCGAAATTTTCTATATGCGCCGGATTTCCGAGCGGCCCTGTTACTGCTGCCAATTCGTCACCAGCCTTCATATCAGCCAGCTGAGCGGTAGTTTTGCCGACCCGCTGCCAAATAAGACGGATGGTGCCTCTTTTGCGGTCGAAGGCTGCAATTGTCAAAGGTATCCTCTCGCCGAACTCTGCGTTTACGCTGATTATTACGAATTGGCCCGGTTTGGCGGCCTCTGCGATAAGCTGAGCCCGGATATCAGCGGTAAACACATCCCTGCTAAGTTGCGTTTTTGATACTATTTCGTGCGACATCTTCTCGGCCTTATACAAAGAATTTGAGCCTGCACTAAACTAACAGAAAATATATTAAAGCAGATTTTTAACAAGTTATCGAGTCATATTTACTTATAAGGTCGATAAGATATCGTTAAATTATCGGCTGCAGTAAAAAATAATGAGAATCATTAGCTGTTTATGTAAATTTAGCCTGATAGTTTGGATGCAGGTGCTGATGAAGGTCACGGTCAAGCTGGGCTTGAACTGTCGTTTGTTAAATTATTCCATCAATAGCAGCTACGACATCGTTTTTGTTCGTTAAACCTACCCACTTGTTTTGTACCTGCCCGCCCTTGAACAAAATTAAGGTTGGAATCGCGCTAATTCCGAATTCTATAGCACTGTCACGGGAATCATCGGTATTTATTTTGCACACCTTTGCTTTCCCTGCGTATCCTTCGGCAATCTCTTCCAGAACAGGGGCCATCATTTTACAAGGCCCGCACCACGGCGCCCAGAAGTCCACAAGCACAGGCACATCAGAGCTTCGGACAACCTCATCGAATTCGGCGTCGGTCAACTTAATCAAATTACCAGCCATTGTTCAGTCCTTTCGAGTACTGGTTTAAGAAACAAAACTACTCCTGAACAAAAAAGCATTTTAAGGAAAAGAAATAATCGTGTCAAATGCTAATTTGAAGTTTGTTTTTTGTGTTCGCCGGTCAACTCAATTTTCTCGTAGTCTTTCTGTCTGTGAGATCTTTTCGCAGGCAGCTCGACAATAGGTACAGGCGGTTTTTGCTCAGGCACAGAGAGCTTTGTTTGCTGCAGGACTATTTTATCGTCAGCGGCTTTGGTTTGCTCATCAGAAACAGCTATTGCTTTGCGGACGGCCTGTTCAGCCGGTTCATCAGTCAAAGCCTTGAGCTGAAAGGAACTTGAGGCCGGCAACTGCTCGACAGAAACCATACCGTCCCGAATAAGCTCAAGAACCGCGAGGAACAGGCCTATCATTACAAGACGGTTGGGTTTTGATTCAAAAATTAACTCAAAAAGCAACGGCCCTTCAGCCTGCAATTGTGCCAGAACCTCTATCTGGTACAAGTCGATGGGAGTTTCGTCGGTGATATGGTTAATCTGGTAGGTCGTACCCGTAGCCTTGCATATGGCACCAAAGGCTTCGAGCAGGTCCCAGACGCTGATCTGTTCCATATCGAGCTCCGGTTCGTCATCTGGTTTTAATTTCTGGATAATAATATCGGGCCGGCTGAAGCGGTTTTGGGCCTCTTGTGCGGCATCATCAAGCAGATTGGCGGCATCCTTGAATTTCTTGTATTCGAGCAGCTGGCGAATCAGCTCAACCCGTGGGTCGGCCAAATCACCCTCATCGGAATATTCGGGCTCGGCTTGCGGTAAAAGCATAGCCGATTTTATCTGCATCAGGGTCGCTGCCATCACAAGGAAGCTGCCGGCCAGGTCGATATCGAGACTCTTCAAAATCTCAATATACTGTAGGTACTGATCGGTTATCCTTGTTATCGGTATGTCATAAATGTCAACCTCCTCTTTGCGGACAAGATACAAAAGCAAATCCATCGGGCCTGCAAAGATATCAAGATTTACACGATAATCAGTCATAATATTACTGTCTTTCTTCAGCTTCGAGGATTTTGGTGGCTTCTTCAGACACACTTTCAAAAACCTGAAGCTCAGGGCCCGCAACAGCAGATAATCCTATATACATATTCGAGGCATTCTGCCCTGTTACCACTGATTTGATTCCGAAGTCTTCGAGCTTTTGCCTGGCAAGCTCAGCCTCTATATAATCCGGGAACCTTGCGATTGTTACGAGTCTGTCACTCATTTTTTATCTTCCCAATCCGACGGCATTTCTTGCCCGGGCCAGGGTTTCTGCAGCGACTGCTTTTGCCCGCCGTGCTCCATCAGCAAGGACCTTTTTGACGTAATCTATGTTGTTCTCCAGTTCTGCTCTTTTCTTTCGATAGGGTCTGAAATACTCTATCATAAGCTCTACTAATCGCTTTTTGGCCTGGCCATAACCCATACCGCCGCTGCGGTATCTGTTCTCCCATTCGGCAAGCTCGTCTGGCGAAGCGAGAAGCTTAAGAAGTGCAAAGACATTGCACTTGTCAGGGTCTTTGGGCTCCTCGACAGAGGTCGAATCCGTTACGATGCGCATAATTTTCTTTTCGATACTATTCTCAGGTTCGAATATCTCAATCGCATTTCCATAGCTTTTACTCATTTTCCTGCCGTCCAGGCCGGGCACGACCGCCACCGATTCGATGATATAGTCTTCAGGCAGGGTAAGGATTTCGCCGTAAGCGTTATTGAATCTTATGGCGATATCCCGTGCGACCTCGATGTGCTGTTTCTGGTCGGCTCCGACGGGAACGATATCGCTGTTAAAAATAAGAATATCCGCAGCCTGCAGTACAGGATATGCGAACAGCCCGTGATTGGGACTGAAGCCCTGAGATACCTTGTCCTTATAGCTGGTACAGCGCTGCAACAATCCCATCGGCGTTATACACGAAAGCAGCCAGGTAAGCTCGGTTACCTCAGGCACATCCGATTGTCGCCAGAAAACGGTCTTGTCCGTATCAAGACCGAGGGCCATATAATCGATTGCCACATCCAGTACGTTCTGTGCGATTTCATCCGGCGAGGGATTGCTCGTCAGGGCGTGATAGTCCGCAATGAAGTAAAAACATTCATTTTCATCCTGGAGCTTTAATTGATGACTCATCGCTCCAAAGAAATTTCCTATATGGAGCCGGCCGGACGGCTGTATGCCTGAAAGTGCTCTCAAGTTAACCTCCTGATAAAAAAACGAAAATAAATCTCGAAGAAATCCCGACGGCACTATCAAAAAATCTGCATAAACGTAACGAAAATGAAGTGAAATGTCAAGGATTACGTATAATTTACCAGCACACTTTTTGCAGCATCTTCGCTTATTATCTTTTCGGCAAGAAGCTCGTTTAACGAATCCACCATTGTAATCATACCGTGCTTTTTACCCGTCTCAATAACGCTTCTGAGGAAAAAGCCGCCTTTTCTTCTTATAATGTTTCTGGCAGCTCCGGTCGTTACCATTACCTCGGTCGCTACTCTTTGGGCGCCTTTTATCGTCGGGATTAGCTCCTGGTGGACTATCCCCTGCAGCGATTCAGCGAGCAGAAATCTCAACTGGCCTTCGGCTGCCGAGGGTGCATAGCTTAACAATCTCTCTATGATTTTATCTATCGAGATTGTGTGAAGTGTCGAGAGCACCAGAACGCCGGTTTCCGCAGCAGCCAGGGCTATCCTTATAGTCTCGTAGTCCCGCATCTCGCCTATCGCTATTGTATCCGGATCCTGCCTCAGGGCCGCCCGCAGGCCGGTGTAAAATGACTTGGTGTCTTTACCTATTTCTCTCTGTCTTACAATGCCCCTCTTGTTCGTGTGCACGTACTCTATAGGGTCTTCAATAGTGATTACGTGTTTGTTGAAATTTGCATTTATCTCATCTATCATAGCCGACATAGTCGTAGTCTTGCCCTGGCTGGTACTGCCCGTAATCAGGACAAGGCCTTTGGTTCGATGGGTTAAATCTTTTACAATATCGGGAAGATAAAGCTCTTTAATCGTCCGCGGCTTGGTCGGCAGTATTCTGATTGTAGCTCCAATGGTACCGTTGAAATAACCGATATTCACCCTGTATCTGCCGATTGTCTCTGTAAGCATAAAGTCGTAGTCGAGGCTCTCTTCGAATTCCTGCTTTTGCTCGGCCGTGAGAAGCTGCAGCGAAAACTCTCTGCTTTGCTCGGCGGTAAGTATCTCCTTCGTTATAGGAACCAGATTGCCGCCGATTCTGAACAGTACCGGCGTATTCGCACATATATGTATGTCCGTAGCGTTCTGGTTTTTTGCATATTCAA
>CAYXGT010000044.1:0-23588 GCA_964464635.1 uncultured Pirellulales bacterium
AAAATAGAGTTACTATTGCGACCAATGCCAAGACTATAAAAATATGCTTGGCAGCATCGGCGGGCGGGCACACCAGTCAACTACTTGAACTGAGCGAAAGTTGGAGAGGAAGTCATACCTTCTGGATTACCACCACAAGTGCTCTCAGAGAGAGACTTTCAAAGAACGGTCAGGTTTATGTTGTTGGGGAGTGCAATCGGCAGCATCCGATTCGGGTGGCTAAGGTATTGGTGCGATGCACTAAGGCAGTGCTCAGGGAAAAACCTGATGTTGTAATTAGTACGGGCGCAGCGGTGGGCTGCATTGTGTGTTTTCTTGGTAAGCTGACAGGTGCGAAGGTACTCTGGGTCGACAGCATCACTAATGTGGAGCGGATATCACTGTCGGGCAGGATGGTCCGTCTCATAGCTGATTTATTCTTAGTGCAGTGGCCGGAACTTGTTGAGAAATATAAAAACGTGGAATATACCGGACAGATTGTATGATTTTCCTGACCGTGGGAACACAATTTCCCTTTGACAGACTTGTAAAAGCTGTTGATGAGGCACTAGAAACAGGTCTCATTGACGAGAAGATTTATGCACAGATAGGCAGCGGCAGGTATCAGCCGCGAAGTTTTGATTATGTGGAATTTCTACAAAAAGATGAATTTGATAATTATGTCAGGAACTCAAAATACCTGATAAGTCATGCCGGCGTGGGCATTATAATGATGGCGTTAGAATATAACAGACCACTACTCGTAATGCCGAGGCGTAAAAAGTACAACGAAGTAGTAAACGACCACCAGATAGCAATTGCCAAAAAATTTGAAGAGCGTGGCTATTTATTAGCTGCGCATGATACGAATGGTTTACAGAAAGCCATTCAGGAACTTATGCACTTTATGCCGCGGCAAAGAGCAGCGAGTTCTTATGCTGTAGCAAACAGAATCCGTTGTTTTCTCGACAATTTGTAGGTTTCGATAGTTCGTGGTAAGTGAATGATTAGAGACAAGTTAGTTACAGCTATTGTACTTGCTAGTAGGTTAAATTTCGGTAGATTCTCCATCAAATCGCAATTACAAACTGCCTTGTGGCCGGTTGGAGAGGAACCTGTTTTACAGCGTCTTCTGATACATTTGGCCAGACAGGGAATAACCAAAGTGGTTGTGTGTTCCAATGGGGATGATTCAGTAATCCAAAGATTGAGTCATTTGAAAATTAATTCCAGCTTGAAACTGAAATTCCTTGATGAACCACTGCCTTTGGGCACAGCCGGATGTATTCGCAAGGTTGCCGAGGACGAAGGCGGCCAATTATTTGTCGTATTTACCGCTGCAATTGTTTCGCCACCTGAAATTGATTTGTTGCTGCGGGCGCATAATAACGGCAAGTCACATCTGACGGCATTTTTTAATCCCAGCCGGAATGGTGATAAACGATACGGTAAACCTGTTGAGATATATGTTTGCGACCGTTCCATAGTCAAGTATATACCCACCGACGGATACTTCGACATTAAACAAGGACTTATTCCAGCATTGATTAGCGATGGTGAAACGGTTCGAGCAGTTGCTCTTCCGAAGGATGCTGGAAATTTCTCGGATTGGCAGGGATATTTATATGCTGTCAGTGATTACCTGCAGCAGACAAAAAATCCTGGTGCAACCTTAAAACTTGCCAAATACAATCATGACAAGGCAGTATGGAAAGGTATCAATGTAAATATAAGCCCTGCCGCACGGATTTTTGGCCATGTTGTCATTCTGAATGAAGCATCGGTATCGGATGGAGTGGTTATTATAGGGCCGTCGGTAATCGGGCGCAATGTTCGAATCGGCAATAACAGTGTCATCATGAACAGCATTATTTGGGACAATGTCAGAATCGAGCAGAACTGTCTGATTAGTAACTGCGTAGTTGACCAAGGCGCATTCTTGATACCGAATACTACCGTCCAGGAGGAGGCTGTCTCTGCCAGGCCGGTGGGATGGCTGCGAAGCTCATTTGCTCTCGGATATAGATTTATCAGAAACATAGCGCCTGCAATTGAAAACGCCGTACAAAATCAGCAGAGGCGACTCAGCAGCTTGTTACCAAATTCAGTGCTCCCGCGCATTGGTAGTGCTTTGAGTATATTTGCCGTAATTATTCTTTTACTTTCATTTTTCTGGTCCTACCAATCCGGCATCGAAAGCCTTTGGAATGTGTGGAAAAGGAGCGATGAATATTCCTCAGGGCTGCTCGTTCCTTTTCTGGCTTTGTATGTATTGTGGTCGAGGCGGCACGAAATCGCCGATTGTGATGTTCAGTATTCTATGTGGGGTGTGCTGCTGCTCCTTTTCGCCCAGGCTGTCAGGTTTTTCGGTCTTTTCTTTATGTATGGTTCGCTGGAAAGATTATCTATTGTCCTCAGTGTCGCTGCCCTGGTTTTACTTTTTTGTGGCTGGAAGTTCTTCAAAAAGGTGGCGACAATCCTGCTGTTTTTATGCCTGATGTTGCCGTGGCCGAACCGCATCCAGGCTGCTGTTGCGCTGCCTCTTCAGCGCTGGGCCACTTCTTCGGCAGTGTTTTGTCTTGAGCTGATTGGTTACGAGGTCATTCAGGAAGGCAATATTATTCATATCGGTAATACGTCTGTGGCGGTAGCCGAGGCTTGTAACGGCCTGAGAATGATAACTGCATTTTTTGTGGTAGGCGCCTTGGTGGTCCTGCTTGTCAGGCGCTCATGGTGGGAGAAGTTGGTTGTCCTGATTTCGTGTCTGCCGATAGCTTTACTCTGTAACACGATACGGCTGACGCTGACAGCTATCGCCTTCACGGTGGTGAGCGGTGATTACTGGGAGAAAATATTCCATGATTATGGTGGGTATGCAATGATGCCGCTGGCCTTGGGCGCAGTGGTGGCTGAACTGTGGCTTCTGTCGGAACTGATTACAGCTCCTTCAGAGAAAAATATAATAATATTAAAAAGAGGGTGATTTAAATCGCTGAATTAGAATGGGAGTGTAATGATGAATGAGATAGAAAAATACGACGGCCAGATAGTGGAGCAAAGTCCAATCAACGTGGAATCGCCAACCGACGAAAGTGTTGGCTTGACCGAAATGCTGAAAGGCATTTTCCGACGGTGGTACATAGCGGCGATGGTGTTTCTGGCGATTTTTGCAGTCGGCCTGCCCGCAATTTGGATGGCAATCAAACCCTTGTATAGTGTTACCGGAGCTATACGTGTTGCACCAATTCTGCGCAATATCGTAACAGGCGAATCAGACAAAGGAGAGATATCCAATTACGATAGTTTTGTGAATACGCAGGCGGAGCTTATCGCCAGCGACTGGGTTATCCAGAGGGTAGCAGACGACTTGGCGAAAAAGAACCTGATTTTCTTTCAGGAACTAAGCAGCCGCTTTATAGATAAGATTAAGAGTAAACTGGATACCATAGAGGTTCAAAAGGACCCTGCAGCACTATTAAAACAAGCAGTAACTAAGGGAGTGATTGTGGTCGAGCCGGCTCGCCGTACCGAGCTGATAAAAATCACTGTGAAAAGTGGAAATCCCAGGGAGGCCGAACAAATAGTCAACTCCTTTATCAACAATTATACTGCGGTACAAAGTACCAGCGAGATGCAGGATGGCGCTAAACAACTGGAGCAATTGAAAAAATATCAGAAGGAGCTCGAGGAAAAGATTAAAAGTCAGCATCAGCAGCTCCGGTCGGTGCAGGAGTATATTACTACCGCCTCGGGTGGCCCGAAGGATGCAACGTTGCAGAGCCAAATTTCTATTCTGGTCAATGAGCTTACAAAGGTGGAGGCCGGTAGAATTAGACTCGAAACCAAGATAAAGTTGTCTGAACAGATGTACGCGAAAGAGGATGCTAATGAGCCTCAATATACACAGCAGGAACCTAAGCAGTCCGAAGACCTCTTGACGATGCGTACCCGGTATATAAATTCCGACCCCAACGTCCAAAGCCTGTCCAGAACTGTGGACCAGTTGGAATTTAACCTGATTATGGCCAGGCTGACGCTTGCTCCCGATAACCCGGATTTGAAACAGAAGGAAGAATTTTTTGGTATATTCAAGTTACGCCTTGATGAGCAGCGCCGACAAACTTCTGAGCGGTTTGACCAGGCTTTTGCTAAAACGCAAGAAAAACAAAAATCCGTCAGACAGGATGTCAATAACATCTTCTTAAAAGACAGGTTCGAACTGGAGGCAATGAAAGAGTTTGAAAAGCGTCTTGGTGACAAGCTTGCAAAGTTAAAAGCGGAATTAGATGCGGAAAACGACCAGGTTGTAAACGTGGGCTTGAAGCAGCTGGATATTCAAGACGTCGGTTTTCAAATCCAGATGGACCAGGACAATCTGAAGAGGATTTTCAAAAGGATTGAGGAACTGGAAATGGAGCTGAAGCAGCCGGCACGGATTTCTGTCGCTTTTTATGCTGATATTTCTAATATTAGAGACAAGCGGGTCAAATACAGTCTGGCTCTGTTTTTCTTTGCAGCATTCTGTGGAGTGCTTTTGGCGTTCCTGCGGGATAAAGCGGATAAGAGCTTGCGAACACCCCGAGAAGTGGCCAGACATATCGGTGTCAGGGTAATCGGTACTACAAGCAGTCAGGAGGGAATCAAACGTGCACTTATACCGCAGCAGATTGAGCAGGACTATGAAACCATCTGGGCGAATCTTGGCTTGCTCGATGGCGGCAATATACCTAAGGGGCTGGTGATTACAAGCCCGAGCAGTCGTGAGGGCAAAACTACTTTTGCTATCAATCTGGCTACGAGCATAGCAAAATCGGGCAAGAAGGTTCTTTTAATAGATGGAGACCTTAGAAAACCGGATATTGCCAATTTCCTGGACCTGCCCGGCGGTTCCAGAGGATTACAGGATGTTCTTTCGGGAGTGATGCTTAGCCAGGCTGTTCATAAGGTACCACTGAGTGGTCTGGATGTGCTTGCAACGGAATCCGTAGATGGGCATAATCCTCTGCAACTATTGGCCTTGCCAAATGTTGCTCCTTGTATACGAGATTTCGCCCGGATATACGACCATGTGATAATCGATACCCCTCCACTGCTTGCATTCCCCGATGCAATGCTGTGGGCGAAAATGGCTGATGTGGTGATTCTGACAAGTTTTGCCGGCAGGACTACTACTGTTGATCTTGAAGAGGCCAGGCAAAAGCTTTCCGAAGTAAATATTAAATTGCTGGGCACTGTACTTACTAATGTACGGCCCGATGTGGGCTATTATCGTTACGGTTACAGTTATCAGAAGAAATACAACAAGGCGAAAAGAAGTAGTACCCGAGCCGCAAAGCTGCTATTACCATTTCACGGGAACAAAAAACAGTAAGAGTATCTTTTAAAAGTCCTTTCAAGCTTTCAATAGCTTTAAACCACATAGATTTCCATTAAGGCCAATGATTTAAAGTAATAATATTTAGTCAATCTATGAACCTGGTAATCATACATAAAAGTATTAAAGGCTCACATAAAAAGGGAAACGGTTTGCTCCGCTTCGCACTCTCAAGCCCGCCCGCTGCTGGTGCTGTCATTGAAGGGCTCACCAATTGGCCGTGGCTAACTAATAACCCTCGAAAAACTTCCCTTATATTGCCGAAGGATTGGGACTGCGAGAATATTGTAAAAGCAAACCGGATAATTCCATATATGGATGACGTTCAAATCTCTATGCAAACTTTGCGAAGAGCTGGATGGAAGAGCTGGATTTGCATTTCCAACGGAAGATTCGTTACAAAAATCGACCCGGAATTGACTGATAAAATGTTAGCTGCAACAGAAGCTGATATTGTGGCTGTTAAAGCTGCCGAAGAGCTGAAGGCGTACAACGAGAGGGCCAGAATAGCAGGGGGGGGCAAGCTCGTAGGTTTCCGCAGGTTATATTGCAATTCTGTGGAATCCGTACCCCTGCCTGACGACTGGCCGCATCATGTTTTTGTCAGAACGAATCTTTTTGAAAAAGTCTCGGATGATTTTATCCTGCCCCGAAATTTTAATGATTTTTTGGCCAGGTGCAAGTCGGCCTCGCTGAGAGTAAGTTCGGTTGAAACGGGTGGTGATGTGATTGACCTGGAGACAGAAGATGGCCTGCTTGATTTCTGCAGTGCTATTCTCGGTTCAGCCGTTCCGGTTTCTAACAATAAGACAATCAAGGATTCTGTTGAAGCGACCAAATCATCTGACCGTTCAAAAAACTCAGACGACCCGTTAATTGTAGGCAAGGTTTTGTTGGGCAAAAATGTTCGGATTGGTCCAAAGACGGTCATTATAGGGCCGACCATTATTGGCGACAATGTTGAAGTTGAATATGGTGCGGTAGTAAACTCGTCAATAATTGGCCCGGATGTTTTAATACCACGCCGTCAGATTATACAAAACAGGGTTCTAAAAGGGCCTGAATTAAGAAATGAACGTACTAACGCCTGTACCAGGGCCTATAGTTATAAGCGAAGCCTATGGGGCAATCATAATATACTGAGCCGCAAGCCTCGAAATAATAACTTCCGTGTCTGGCCGAGGCTTTCTTACGAAAGGTTCTTTAAGAGAATCTTAGATATAGCGACGGCCATTGTCGCTCTGATACTTTTCGCGCCTTTTTTCCCGATTATCGCACTCGCTATAAAACTTACTTCATCAGGCCCTGTGTTTTTCAAGGACGAGCGACAGGGGCTTCATGGCAAGTTATTCAAGTGCATCAAGTTCAGAACTATGATTATCGGCGCAGAAGAGATGCAGGATAAACTGAGGGCGTTGAACCAGGTAGATGGACCACAGTTCAAAATGGATGATGACCCGCGCATCAATAATGTGGGTGGATTTCTGCGAGCTACATACCTTGACGAAGTGCCGCAATTTATCAATGTTTTACTCGGCCAGATGAGTGTGGTTGGTCCCAGGCCTTCTCCCGAGTCGGAGAATGAGATGTGTCCGTTTTGGCGCTATGCAAGGCTGTCGGTTCGGCCTGGAATTACGGGGCTTTGGCAGGTTTTTGGAACTCGAGAACCACAAAGGGATTTTCAGGAATGGATACACTACGATATCAAATACATAAAAAAATTATCACTGAAGCTGGATTTGTGGATATGTTACCAAACGATGAAAAAAATGGCGAACCTGTTTATTCGCCAGTTCTGAAGCCAGATTGAGAGGATATAAGGATATGTCAAGAAGATATTTTAATTGGAAACTGGCCATCGCCATTCTGCTTGGTATTTTAGTTATGGCGATAGCCGCTTTCGGACTTAGGCAATGGCGGCGAACAATGCGGGCCGAAAGCGGTCTTGTACTCGGCAACAAGGCGTATGAGGAGCACAAGTACGAGGAGGCAGCCAGACAATTCGGTCGCTATCTTTCGATTCATCAAAATGATGTGGCAATATTGCTCAAATATGCTGATTCCCAGATAAAGATAAGACCGTTGAAACCTCGAAACCTTCAGCAGGCGATAGCCGCTTACCGCTCTGTTTTGAGGTTAGATGAGGCCAATCTGGAGGCTGCCACGGAGCTCGCCGGATTGTACCTTCAGATAAGTGTACCTGGTGAAGCAGAGCTGATTGCGAAAAGATATTGCGAATTAAATAAAGACCCGAAAGTCCGCAGAATTTTGGCTTTAGCTTATACAGCCCAGCGCAAGTTTGAACAGGCAGCAATAGAGCTGCAAGAGATAGTCTCCAGAGATCCGAACCAGGTGTTGGCGTTTGAGATGCTCGGGCGGCTGGCCCTTCAAAGGCCGGAGGACTTTAATGAGCCGGCGGAGTATTGGTTTAATGAAGCGGTTAGGAACAATCCATCTTCTGCGATGGCTTATATAGTCCGCGCTAATTTCTATATGAGTACCAAAGAGCAGGCAAAGGTGTTAGCCGACCTTCAACAGGCTGAAATACTTGACCTCTCCGATATTCAGGTACGGCTTTTTTTGGCAATGGGATTCATTGATTCCGGAAATTTGGAACAAGCCGAAAAACATCTTATCGCGGTAAAACAGTCGGAACCACAAAATCCATTATTATGGCAGAGCTGGGCCCGATTGGCATTGAAGTCAAAATCCGTTGACAAGATGCGGCAGGTGGCTGAAGAAGGATTAAAAGAGCTTTCTGATTATCCGTGGGATTTTATGCTATTAGCTGCCGAACTGTACATTCGAACCGATGACCTCGCTGATGCTGAAGAATGCATTAAACAAATGAACCAGAAAGAAATCTTGCCTGCGATGGTAGCCTACCTCGAGGGTCTTGTAGCCGACCGCAGGGACAATGATTACGAAGCAATAAGATGTTGGCAGCGGACAATAGAGTTGGGAAACAGGTCTTTACAAGCCAGGCTGGCCTTGGCAATGGCATTTTCACGTGTAGGAAATACTCAGTCTGCTTTGCAGCAATTGGAAATATTGGTTTCTGAAATGCCCAACTCATTTGATGCCCGTTTTGCACTGGCCACTATGTTGGCAAAGGCCGGGCGCTGGGAAGAGCTTGAGGAGCAATCTCGAAAGGCATTATCAATCTCTCCGGGACACCTTGGGGTGATGTTATTGAATCTTCAGGCCGGGATACAACTGTTAGCCGGAAGCGATACAAGCGCAGATGCACAAGTCTGGCAAGACATTGAAACACAGCTTGGGAAGTTGGACCAAGCCAGCGGCGGGGCCTTGGACGTCAAGTTTGTGAAATTTCAATATGCCCTGCTCAGGGGAAATCACACGGAGGCGGAAAACGTCCTCTCTGAACTGAAGGAACAGTATCCTCTCGACACAAAGGTCGCCTTGGCAGAAGCTATGCTGCTCTCTGTCAAGGAAAGAGGCGATGAAGCTTTATCTGTTCTAAGCAAAGCTATAAATAAATCTCCGGAAGCGACCGACCTTCTGGGACTCTATGCACTTCTTTCGATTAGACTTCAAAAGTACTCGGATTGTGAAACATTAATGAAAAAATTGTTGGCACGCGTCGAGCAAAGCCCGGTCCGCCGACAGATAGGCCTGCTCCTTTCTCGAATTTATAATCTCTCGGGCAAAAAGGAGCTTGCCTATACCTGCCTTTTCGAACTTGAACAGGAACTGCCGCAGGACATCAGTATCAAGCGGCGACTACTGCAATGTGGAGAGATTATGGGTAATCCACAGCGAGCACAACAGCTTATCGAAGCAATAAAATCCATCGAAGGCGAAGATGGTTGGCAGTGGCGGTACGAACAGGCAAAATTGTGGTACGAATCAGGCGACTTTAAGCAACGTTACCCTCAGGTTGTCTCCATTCTTAAAGAGAATCTGATTGCCAATCCAGGTGACGAGTATAGCCGAATGCTGCTTGCCGATACTTACAGTAAAGGAGGGGATTTTCACCTTGCGGCTTCTGCCTATAGTGAGGCGCTGAATAATCGGCCGGATGATATTCGATTAATTATTAGGACTATCGCCGCTCTCCAGAAAATAAACGAATATGCTCAGGCAGATGAGATTTTAGCCCGGACGGCCGAGCAAAAATTATTTCATCCCGAATTGAGGAGACTGGAACTGCAAAGCCGCCTTATTCAGGGCGAAATAGAGCCAGCCGGCCAGATTCTGGAAGATATGCTCTCTGATGACCCAAACAACGCGGCCATCTGCTTGTCTCTGGCTTCATTGAAGATTCAACAGCATCAATACTCTGATGCAGACGAGTTATTGACAAGATTGAGGAATCAACAGCCTGATTTACAAGCGGCCATAGAAAAACAGGTCGAGCTCTGTGTGCTCCTGAATGAAACAGCCGAGGCGATAGAGCTTTGCGATGAGGCCGTAAATAAATTTAATAACGCTCAGGCATATGTGCTTCGCGGTCGAACGTACGCCATGTTGAGGCAGATGGATTTGGCACTGAAAGATTTTGAGCAGGCAACCGCTATCGAACCTGAAAACGCGCAAACATGGATAGCTAAGAGCAGCTTTAAATATTCCGCCGGGCAGTTTTATCAGGCGGCATCAGATATTCAGCATGCTATGGTTTTGGAACCAAACGACCTTCAAATCAAGAAACGTGCCATCTCAATGTATCTGGAATTTACCGACAGGGAAATGGCAAGGCAGGCAGTTAATCTTCTTGATGAGGCCCTGCAAGCCGAACCGGATGATTATCAACTCAACCTGCTCAAAGCTCGTTCTCTGCTCGCTGAGAGAAATTATCCAGCCATTAAGCAGGCACAGGCTGTTCTTCGCTCAATAACTGAAACTCAGCCAGACCAACGCCAGGCATGGCTGCTGTTGGGTGAGGTATTATTAATATATGAGCAGCAGCCGAGCGAAGCAGTGGGAATTGCCTTAAAAGGCCTTGCACACAATCAAAATGACAAGGCATTGCTTATACTCAAAGCGAGGGCTGAGGCAGCCGTATCACCTGTCTCTGCAATCCTGACTCTAAGGGGTTTGCTTGAGCAAAACCCAAATGATATTGAGGCTACGTTACTGCTTGGCGAAATGTTTCTAACCGCAGACCAGCCGCAGGACGCCGTTGTCTTTCTAAATAAGCAATTACGTGCCTTTAACGGTACGCCCTATGAACGTAATGTAACTATATCGCTAGCCGGTGCAATGTACAAAAGTGGTGATAAAAAAGGTGCAGAGGAAATTTTAGACGGCCTCTATCGGACGGACCCGAATGACCCGCGAGTGCTGTTGACACACGTCCGATTGCTTAAAGGCGATAAGCTGTGGGACCAGATTCGTCAAAAGACCGCTCTGTGGTATCAGAAGCATCCGGGAGACAGCCGTACCGTTGTGATGATTGCTGGGGAGGTAACCGCGGGAGATGATGAGCAGGCTCGTGTTGCAGCAGGGGACATTCTTAATTCAGTACTTGAAAATGACCCAGTGAACACAGAGGCTCTCAGTGCTCTCGGCATGTTATTTGACTTGAGAGGTCAATCTGCTCAGGCAGCAGAATTTTACCGACGGCTGCTTGAACTGAAACCTGATAACGTTGTCGCTATGAATAATCTTGCGTGGATATTGTGTGGGCAGGATCAATACGAACAAGCTCTCGCACTTGCTGAGCAAGGCCTCGAAATCGCCCCGGATTATATTGACCTCATCGATACGCGGGGTCTGATTTACAGTCGAACGGGCAGACTGCAGGAGGCAGTAAGCGATTTCAGCAGGTGCATAGAATTGTATCTTCCTAATATGTCTTCTCGCACAGTTTCCTGCTTCCATCTGGGAGAAGCTCTTTACAAGCTCGGAGAAAGAGAAAAGGCGGTAAATATATTGAAACAGGCAATAACACTAAATGAAAAAATTGGCGGGCTCTCTCAGGAAGAGCTGACGGAGAGCCGGAGTTTGCTGGAGAAAATGTCAAAGGAGGAATAGAAATGACTTCGGACAAACAATCATATATTGATGACGGGAAAGAAGAAAGCTTTTTCGGTCAGCCTTGTGTAACTATACTTAGCGAGAAAGAATGGTTATACCTGCAAAAGTATTATGGAATGAGCCGTAGAGAATTGCAGGTCGCTAAGCTGGTCTGCCGGGGCCTTACGAATGGAGATATTGCTCGGAGATTAAGGGTTCAGCCCGGTACCGTAAAGACGCACTTGCGAAGTATCTTCGGTAAAACGCGGTCACGAAACAGAATATCTATGCTGCTTAAATATTTAGAGAAAGTCCAGCTGTTCCACAATCAAAGTGACATAAAATCCATCGCCGCCGCAAAAAATGAGCAACAAAAAACCGAGTCCGTCGGGTATCATCTCACAGGTGAGCAGGGATAACAAATGCAGCCCATAGTGTTTTAGAATTTGTTTTTATCAACGCCATAATTCAGGTAAGCTATCTTACAGGCCGCTAGAGCGGCCTTTTTTATTCTTCCGATTTCAATACCACCATTAAGACTGGTGGATGGAAACAACCGCCGTAGGCGGACGGGCAACGCCCGAGCACGGCAATGCCACCAGTTTTAACTGGTGGTTATTTACTTCCTCGAATTGTTTGTCTTTTGGGAGATAGTGCTACAGTATACCAAATGGTCTATGCCAAAAGTAGTAGAAAAATTATTTCCGACCAATAATATCGTGGTTATAAAAAAAAATTTTCAATATTCTCAAGTTTTTTACGTTTTTTTATTGACCGCATATTTGTTAAAGAGTACATTATTATCAATTGATATTATACCGTTTCTTGCAGGGGATGCGAGATTTTTGAGAGCTTAGGGATTGCTCGCGAGCGGAGTTTTCGGGGTGATTAGGAGAAAAGAGGACCGAAAAGCTCATGGATTGTATTGCAGATTCAAGGTGGTGGGTAGTATTAGTCTCTCTATTGTTAGCGGCTGTGCAGACAGTTTCTGCAACTGGCAATATAGAGCAATTATATCTTGAACCTACAGAGTCAATGCAGATAGATTCGGACGCTTTCCTCGCATATGAACCACAGGGCAAATGTAACGATATTGCACTGTCTTCTGCTGCTAAGGACTATCTTAATATTCCCACTGAGCAGACTCAACGGGGCGGTGTTTTACCGATTAATATAAAAACTATGCCTCCGGTCCCGGCAGCTATTCTTATGACTGTCATGGGTTTTCTGTGCATTTCTTTTATAAGGGACCGCAGGGCCTGGTTGACAGGCTTGGCTTTTATAATGTGGGCGGGCCAAATAGGTATCAACGCTCTGCCGCAGTTTGCGCAGAGTCTGACTCATAGAAATTATAAGTCTGGCCAGTCTGCACAACTGTCTTTTTCTCCCTACCTTAAGAATTTCTCCCGGCAGCATAATAACACTGAAAGCCGGCAATACATAGGATTGCTTCACCATTTGGAAGGTATCCCAGCCGATGTAAATTTCACAGAAAGTTTATCTGCAAAAGTTCTCGGCCGACAAATTGTTCGAAAACTCGATACTGCACCGCGTTGGGTCGATGGAATTATACCCTTACAAGCACCAAATTTGCTGCTTAGATGCTTTATTAAAAGGACTGAGCAGCTTCATTATTTTTCACCAGCTTTTATTTTTGAAAATCTTGCCCGCGGCCCTCCTATACCAGCCTGAGATAAGCTTCTAAGCTTTAGCTTACTATTGAACGAGAAACGTTCTTTTATTATTTGGAATGATTTTTAGAAATAAGCATGGAGTAAATTTTATGAAAAAGTTAATTTTAATATTAGGTGTGATCGGCCTGCTATCTGCACCGGTTCTGGCCAATATAACAATTGAGCCGACAGATGGCAGCTATTACACGTACCAGGAGTGGACATTCAGCACGGATCCCGGTATTTCCGGAGGTCTCATTAGCGACCTCGCAGCCGATGCCGGTTATACGAATACGAGCGAGCCGTCCGCTGACATTTTGCTGACTACGCCGTATCTGTGGGATGACGCAACACAATACTTACCATATCAGGGTGTCATTTATGGAAATACTGCTACAATAGATTTGGATATTCCCAATGTTATTGACCCAGACCTCACAAAGATCATCCAGGTTGAGGTTATCTATCATGTATGCAGTTATGAGGCGGGTGTACATGGTTATATAGATGCAGATAGCTATGTGACAGCAGGCTCCGACACTTATTCCTCTGTTAGTGTGATCGATAGCGAAATAAGTGATGGATGGCGCGAGTTAACAATCGAGTGGCATATCCCGCAGATATACGACCTTGAGACGATTCACCTTTATTTTGTGGATAGCGGTGTTGCAATAGATAGAATCGAAGTCGGCACGGTTTGCGTACCTGCTCCGGGAGCTATTTTGCTGGGTGGAATTGGTGTATGCTTTGTTGGCTGGCTGCGGAGACGTAGGACACTATAAGTGAACGAAAGAAGCAATTAAGAGCAGGATGCGAAGGCTGAATAGCCATTAATTGCTTGAGAAAGGCAGGTTCGCCTATGAAAAAAATAAGTTACATATATATACCTCTGTTGCTGACAGTGTTCACGACCTGTGCAATGGCCAATTATACGTTTCAGCCGAGTGATGCTGACCTGTTCGACCTTGCTCATCAATATTATTACATCTGGGAGGTGACGCCGTCGATTCCGGGCGGAGAGACTATTACGGAGGCGAGCATCCTTTTTAGGGGTATCAATGACTGGCGTATAGAGCCTGATGATGAGATGTTTATTCGTCTCTTGAGTGAGGCTGACATCGGTAACGCTGTCGCAGATAATCTTGTAACACAGATTAGAATCGACATCTACAGGGGCCGCGATAACCAGGCTACCGGTGACGCCCTCGATGGGTATGGTCAACTGTTGACCATCTATGAAGACGACAATGAGCAATTCATTGATAACCCAGGTCGTCGACACGATTACTGGGTCAATCCTCCGGAAGATTTTGTCTACGTGTTTAGTCCGGATGAGGTTGCTTTACTCAACAGCTACATTCAGAACGGTGGTGTATTCGGAATAGCTGTGGACCCGGATTGCTACTATAGCTACTACCCGAACTGTTTTGCCCAACTTGAATTGGGTGCAACTGTTATTCCGGCGCCGGGAGCTGTCCTTTTGGCTGGCATTGGCGTTTGTCTCGTCGGCTGGCTCAGAAGCAGGAGGGCGTTTTAAGAGTTGGCCGGTTATATGACTATAAGCTTAAAAGGGAAGATAGGGAGGATGCTTAATGGCATCCTTCCTACTTTTCCTATAGGCTGATTGTGTAAAAGGTGATTATAAAACTGAGAAGACGCCGCTGTTTTTACTTTGGGCGGTATTGGCTTGTGCCTTATCGGCTGGCTTAGGAATAAACGTACTATTTAGCCGTACAAATATAAATTTGAACAAGGATAAAGTTTAAAAAATATATTTGCAGGGATGAGAAATGAAACGAAACAATTCTTTCGTGGGTATTTTCTTTGGAATATTTCTTTTACTATCGACCTATTCAGCATCAGCCAGTACGACAGGCCTGAAGAATCCTGATTTCACCGAAGGTGCCGATGGTTTAGACTTCTGGACGCATAATGATTTGGTATCCGCGTTTACTCCCGGCTCTGTCCAGTTTTCGCCGGATGGAGACGGGCTGGTCGAAAACAGCTACTTATGGCAGGTTTTTACATTTGATTCCGATTCCGTGATACTTTCTTTTGATGTTGAAATCATTAATTCTGCCGAGACTGGTGTATTTACAGCGGCTTTGCTGGACCCTGATACAGGTGACCCTCTTGTTGGTTCATTGAGTGACACTGATCATTTCTTTACCGTTTCAAGCGAGGATATACCAACAGGTCAGGATTCGCAGACTTTCTATTGCAGCCTTAATGTATCAGTCTACCAGGAGGTGAAGTTATTATTCAATTTGAATAATGATTTTGCAAGCGACCTGAATACATGCGCATTGTTATACAATCTAAATATTTCCAAAGAGGTTTCGGTTATTCCCGCTCCCGGGGCGATTCTGCTCGGCGGCATCGGAATTACTTTTGTCGGCTGGCTCCGCAGGAGAGGAAAATTATAAAAGTACGCGATGATTAGCTAAATGGCCATTGAATAAAAAGGCAAAGTCATTTGACTACGCTTTTTTTCATTATCCATGTATGGTAAGTTATTCCTTCTGCCAGAGCCAGTTATCGGTAAAAAGGTGAAGGTCGGCAGAATCGATTATCCCGTTACTGCTCAAATCCTCAATATAATTACCTTCAACCATCCATTTGTCTGCAAGTAAGGCGAAATCTTTGAAATTGACTGTCCAGTTAATATCAAAGTCGGCTGGATTACCGTTTTTGCTTGCTTTATCCGTCCCGCCGTATGCACCCATGTTGATACGTTTGCCGTTTGGCCAAAGCTCGCCGCTCCAATCTGAATTTGGGTCGCCGGCGTCAATACACAGACTTGTATTTGAATCTGTTACCCAGCCTTGGCTGTTTGGGTCCCATCTGCCGTATTCACTTTGCAGGTGCAGGTCCCACAGATTTGGGTCGCCGTTAGGGTCGAGCGCTGCAAAGCAGGGGTCGGTATTTATGTTGCCGCTGCCCCATACCAATTGCCCGCACGGATCGTTAACATCTATCTTCCCGCCCTGGACATTACAATAAGAAACAAGTGCATTGCCGTCCTCCAGCAGAGCGAGCTGTGGGCCTCCATAGTCTGTTGTATTCGCCCAGAGAATGCTGTTTTCAATGACCGCGCTGCCTTGAGACCAGCAATATACGCCACCACCAGCATAGCCGGCTGAGTTTGCAACAAGTGTGCAATTAACCACGGAGGACAGGCCGGGGGAGTAACAGTTTATGCCGCCACCTAAGGGTGCGTTATTGTCGATGATGAGGCAATTGATAATATTGGAATCGCTTAGGCCATTATCGATACCGCCGCCTTCAAAGCCGGCGGTATTACCGCTTATGATGCAGCCTGTTATAAGAGGAGTTGAAAAGCTGCAGCCTATGCCGCCGCCGTAATAATCTGAAACATTACCTGTTATCTTACAATTGATAATTATCGCGTTGCTGTAGTGGCAGGCAATCCCACCGCCGGAGTCGTTGGCGTGTCCATTCTGAATAATACAATTGCGTATCGTAGGGCTGCTGCTGTAGCAATAAATGCCTGCACCATTGGAGCTGATTATGCTATCGCTGTTTCTGATAGTCAGGCCTGAAATAATGCAGTCTGCATTTTCGTTACTGTGGAGATAGAAACCACGTCCATTATGGTTTGGGTCAATGATTGTATTTGCTATAATGCCTGCGTCGTCCGGATCGGTGCTTCGAATGGTAATCGATTTGCCGTGTGGGTCGAGGTTGTAATTGCCTTCTCCTGTATAGATGCCAGGCCGGATTTCAATGACATCGCTGTCCTGAGCAATATCGATTGCATCTTTGATTCTGAGGAAAGGCTCTTCGAATGTGCCGCTGCCGGGGTCGTTGGGGCCGTTAACATCCACATAGAAGATATTTGTTGCATTGGAAGCAGAAACAAGGAAAAAAACAAGCGATATGGTTAATAAAATCCTTGTCTTATTCACACTCGCTCCTTATGTAAAAATCTCGAGTCTCGTTTTCGTACAATTATTTATTTTTTAACAAGGGGATGGATTTCGCCAGTTTCCAATCCCGTCCCACCAGGTTGAGACGTAATCAACGACCATTGAGTCTTTATACTTTTTTCTGCATATTTCCATTGTCATATCTCGAAGCTGCTGCATGCAGCTCAAGCCGCCTATCTGCCAGGCCTTAACGCCCATCACAGCCGCTTTTTTCCCCGCACTTTCAAAATCCTTCGCCTTTACCATCAGCAGTTCTGCAAGTTTTTCTGCCAGGGGGGCCAGCATTTCCTGCTGGTAGCGAAGGTTCGACTTTTCTTTTGCGAGCACTTCAACCAGCAGGCGTTCCCGTTCTTGCTGTCTTTTTTCTTTCTCTGCTCTGGCTTGCGCCAGGCGTTTGGCTCGGTGCTTTAGGCCTGCGGGTGTGAGAATTTCAATACAGCCTGCTATAGGGTCAATAATCACCCATACCAGAAACGCCGTTCCCAGGCTTGCAATTGAGATTTCCAAAAGAAATTCAGATGTTGTTGTATTTATTCCGCCTGTGCAACCTGCTATACCGCCTAAGAATGGGGCTGCTATATAAAAAAAAGCATAGTAATCACTGGTGGTTAGAGGATGTTCTACCTCAATTTTTTGGGACCTGGCAAATACTCTATAGAGTGCAAAGAAATATAAACTAACAAGCAGGGAAATAAGAAAGGCTGAGTAGCCTGATAGCGAGAATATCACCCACCAGCCAACACCTGCGCGCCTGAGCGTTAAGGCCATAATATACAGAAGACATAAAACCAGCCATATCAGGCCGGCCAGGTGAACTAATTTTATTAGCCTGTGCTTGAGCATAGCGACCTGCTCGCTTTCAATACCTCATCTGCCGGTGTTGTGACCGGCAATGATAAATATTTAGTATCCGCCTCCAGCGCCGCCACCGCCCATATCTACTCGCTGTACGATATAAGCAGTTGAAAAAACCCGACCAATCGGCCGGACGAACTCCTCGATTTTCAGTGCTATAGCCGCAAGCACTGTTGGTGGTACATATATTATGTCCCCTTCTTGTAACAACACGTTCTTGCTGGCATCACCACGGACAAACATTCGTTCGAAGCTGACTTCGAAAATCTTCGGCTTGATATTCTTATCCGCGGACGGTCGTATCACCTGAATGCGGTTCTTCCACGCTAAAACTGTTGGATTTGCAGCCGCGAGTGCGCTTAAGACCGTGTCCCGCCCCGTATAGTATTTAGGTCCGGGGTAAGTAACTTCGCCAATTACATAGTAGAATTGGCTTCGGTAAGCCACGACGCGCACATCGATAGGCTCATTACCGGCAAGCGTGTAAAGCTTCAGGGCCTTCTGTTTGAGTATGTGAGCCACCTCTCCTATACTTTTTCCTGCAGCATCTATCTCGCCCAAACCTTCAAAACTTATTTTTCCGTCCGGGCGAATCCTTTGACGCTGCAAATCGAGTTCCGGTACCCTCAAACAATGTATTTCGACTTCATCCGGCGGCTGTAGTATGTATGTATGCGAAGTCACAGCAGCAAGTTCCGGCTTAGTGAATGCCGCGATATCTGCCGGATTGGAGGAAAAACAACCGGACAATATGAACAGAAGTAACACAAAATTCACTTTTAGCAAAATTTCCTTCATATTCATTCTTTTCAACCCCTCTCTAATTTTAGTAAATACATGTTATCCGCCTTAGCCTTCTCTTTCGTAGATTAAAGGCAGACTATTAATGATACCTTATTTTTACCCTTTTTGTCAATCTTTTTCTTCCGTAAAGTAACCCTGTTTTGATGCGTGTAATAAAAAAGCCTGCTTAGTACTTATAAAATACGGTTTTTAGGCAATAATTCGGAGCAGGAACAAAGGGGCGATAAAAGTGCTGTAAAGAAATTTTCTTACCTGAAAGCAAGAAATCCGAAAGATAAAGGCCGGTCTCGTAAACAAACAGCCGGGCGTGATTATTGTAGAGCCGGTGGCATCTGAAGTCATTAGCTCCTGTTTTTATTTGAGATGTTTGCTAAGGCAGCTCTGCTACCTTCGGCCAGCCGTTCTCCCAGGCGATGGTTGATATCTTCAGTTCCGAACGTCCGGTCTGGCCATGGTAAGCGTGGAAGACAAGATAATCTCCATTTGTATCCTGCACAACAGCACAATGTCCCGGACCAACCCACTGGCCGCCTTCGCTGGCTGCCAACAGTTCTGTCCCGCCGCCTTCGGTCATAGCTGTGCCTTCTTTGTCAACATAGGGGCCGGTAACATTCCTGGAGCGGCCCACCATAATCTTGTATGTGCTCCTCGCACCACGGCAGCAGAAATCAAATGATACAAACAGATACCAATAATCTTTATGCTTAACTATGAACGGTGCCTCAATCGCCCCCTCGACCGGCGGGGTTTGATGAGAGCTTCCCCGCGGACGGGCTGCAAGATTGTAGATGGTCGTATCTTTATCGGAAAACTTTCCTGTCTTTGGGTCGATACGATGCATCATAATCCCACCCCAGAAGCTGCCCCAGCAAAGCCACGCCTTGTCTTTGTCTTCCAGTACGAGATTGCCGTCAATCGCATTCCAATCGTCCCTGCCTTCGGTCGAACGCACAACCCTACCCTGGTCTTCCCACTTGTAATCCGGGCTGTTGGCGTCTAAAGTTTTATTTGTGACCAGGCCTATGACAGAGCTATTCTTGCCGAAGGTTGAAACCGAGTAGTATATATGGTACCTGCCGTTAAAAAACGAGATATCCGGTGCCCACGCCCCTCGTGCCCCTGGAATTTCCTGTGTGGTCCATTCCGGCAGCCTGTCGAGCACACTTCCGCAGCGTTGCCAGTTATGCAAGTCCTTCGAGCAGCGTATCGGTATAATCCCGCTTCGCCTCCCGCCGCCAGTGCAAAAGACATAAAAAGTATCATCCTGTCGTATCATAACAGGGTCGTGGACTCGTAAATCTCCCTCAAGCTCAAGCATCTTGGGAACTTGTTGAGTGGGTGAATTTGCTGTTGCACAACATCCAGTCATTAGTACGCTGCAAATTATGATAACTATACCTGCAAGACATTTTTGCTTATCTCTTTTCATAATGCCATCCCTAAATCCAGATTGCCAAAAATACCACCAGCTTTTTGAGTTATTATTTCAACGGTACACGAAGAACCGTCAAAGAGTATGACTTAAATCCATAACTAAGGCTCGAGCCGGTTATCGGCAGGGCCGATTCAACAGGATACACCTTTTTTGGGTTCTCTAATGAATTCTCATCAGTCAGCTTATCCGAACTTAACACTATCGCCTTGGCTTTAGAGCCGAGCGGGCCGATGCCTTGCAGTTCAAGCTTTGTCTTAATTGTCTCAGCAGTGATATTGACCGCCTTAACAATTACATAACCTTCTTTCTCATCGAGAGAGGAGCTGACATACAGGGACTTTTTTTGGCCCTCCATCGCAGGCAAATCGTTTAGCTGTACTGAGAGCACTTTATCTCCACGATTCAGGCTGAACATTTGCTGTACATAGTAATTCGGCGTACCATACACACGCAGATTGTCGAACCAGATTAAATCCGGCGTCCATTGCCAACCGTCAGCATTGCCGAAAAGCGGTGCATAACAGCTCATCACGACCAAGTCGGCGTTGCGTTCCAGACCTGTCATAAACGCCGCCTCTGCCAGTGCGCAGTGCAGGTTGTTGCGATTATCAGGACTTGCCACACCTACGCTCTGTGCCGCGTATTCGCCGACGAACACCTTCGGCCCATTGCGTTCATAATTGTCGTAGTGGTCCGAGCTTTCCAGAAACCAGTCCGGGCCGCGATAAAAATGTTCATCAATAATTTCAGCATTGAGCTTACGCAATTCAGAGTGCAGGTACTCGACCTCAGCCGGGCCGTTGGGGAAAATCTCCGGGTCGGAACCGGTGGCAGCTATCAATGTAATGTCGGGATATTTTTCCTTAATGGCCCTGACAAACACTTTATACCGTTCAATATATTGCGGCCCCCATTGCTCATTGCCGATACCGAGCATCTTCATACCGAACGGTTCCGGATGGCCCATCTCGGCACGCTTCCTGCCCCATTTGGAAGTAGCCGGACCATTGGCGAATTCAATCAGGTCCAGCGCATCCTGCACGTAAGGCCCAAGCTCATCCATCGGCACTAATTGGGCGGTATTGAACTGACAGGCCATTCCGCAGTTGATAATAGGCATAGGCTCAGCCCCGATTTGCTCGGCAAGCAGAAAATACTCATAGAAGCCCAGTCCGAAAGACTGGAAATAATCCGGTGTATAACGGTGGTCGAATTCATTATTCCAGCGGCATATAATCGTTTTGCGCCGGTTGATATCGCCGATAGTGTTTTTCCATTGATAGCGGTTGTCCAGGTCACGACCCTCGACGATACATCCTCCGGGGAAACGGAAAAATCCCGGTTTCAAATCTGCCAGCATCTGAACCAAATCTTTGCGTAGGCCGGGCACAGGATAACCTTCGAACGACAGTGCGGAATCTGCCGGAAACAGCGACACCATATCAACATCCAATAAACCGCGGCATGTCACTAATAGGTTCAATTTTGCCTTCGCATCCGTGTCCATTGCCACCATACTGCAGATGTACTTCTGCCAATCCCCGCTAACACCATCAAAGCGGGCCTCGGCTATTTTGCGACCGTCCGAAGTGACTACCTCCACCTTGAATGACATTGGTCCTATTGGACTGCGTGCGTAAACTGAAAACCAATACTTTTCTCCTTTGCGTATGCCCATTCCGCGAAAGCCTTCATTGGTTACTCCGAATCCCTCTCCCGGATTTCCTGCCTCGATGCGAAGATAGTGCGGATTGTCTTCTTTAAAGGGATTTACATCTCGAATTGATATAACGCCCCTGGCGTCTCTTTTGGTGATTTTACTCCAGCCCATCATCCCGTCGGTAAATTCGAATGAGCGGTTTTTCACCAGTTCAGCATACAGGCCTCCGTCTCCGCCGAAGTTAATATCTTCTAAAAATATTCCCCACATAGCGGGACTTATAATTGCCTTGGGCTTGGAACCGTCAACGATGATACGGGGCTCGGCGCAAGCCTGAATTGTTAAAGTCAGAATTATGCCGTACAAAATACAGAGGATACATCTGTTCTTTTTCATAATATATTCTCCTTTTAATCAAGCGTATGTTCTGAAAAACGAAACAATATTATACCTTTAATAACACTTCGCAGTTAGTGGTTTTTTGTGATTGTAATAATTTTAAAGTTTATGTAAGCTACACTTAAGGTTCTATATTGCTCCAAATCCGCGTCATTTTTCTTGACAGATAAAGAAATTTACTTAGAATTAATTCTTAGTGGCCTGTTTCGTTCTCACAAAAACAAGTTCAAAATTATGGATACCGATATGATTTCCCCGATAAACAAAATGGTTATACAGAATAGGAGTATATGGCGTTGTGTTTGTGTCCAAATTATCTTTGTATTGTGTTTGTTCCTGTCGTGTGTTTCTGCTCAAAAAGAACAAAATCAGGAAACAGCTTACTTGTTCAGTTATTTCAAGGACAATGGAGAAGATGGTTTGCATCTGGCATATAGTCGGGACGGCCTGAAGTGGACGGCCTTAAAAAAGGATGAATCTTTTCTAAGACCGGCCGTCGGCGGTAAACTTATGCGAGACCCAAGCATCTGCCGCGGACCCGACGGTATGTTTCATATGGTCTGGACCACAGGATGGTGGGACAATGGCATCGGGATTGCTCACTCAAAAGATTTGGCGAATTTTTCCGAACAGACCTTTGTTCCTGTGATGGCAGAGGAGCCTGACGCAAAAAACTGCTGGGCTCCCGAAATCTTTTATGATGAGCAGTCGAAAAAGTATCTTATCTTCTGGGCGACAACAATTCCAGGCCGATTCCCACTAACAGAAGCATCAGGTGATAATAATCATCGCATATATTTTGTGACTACCAGCGATTTTGAGCAATACACTAAAACGCAGCTTTTTTACGAGCCGGGCTTCAATGTCATTGATTCTTTTATCGCCGAAGACGGTGACCGTTTTGTAATGTTCTGCAAAGATGAAACAAAACTGCCCGTCGCTCAAAAAAATATACGCGCCTCTTTCAGTGACAAAGCAAATGGCCCTTATGGACAGGTTTCGAAGCCGATTACAGGTGACTACTGGGCCGAAGGTCCGTCTGTTGTCAAAATCAAAGACCAATGGATTGTCTATTTCGATAAATATAGACTGCATAAATATGGTGCGGTAATGTCACGGGACCTGGAGAACTGGGAAGACATATCAGACAAAGTACAATTTCCCGAGGGGGCTCGGCACGGAACCGTTTTCGAAGTTGATAAAAGAATTGTTGATAATCTGATTGAAAATTCAGAAACAGAACAAGGTAATTAAATCGGGAAGTTAAAAACTCAATTTTATTCGAAAGGGTAAAAAATGAAAAGGTCAAATGTTGTCCTTCTGGTTTTTGTTTTGAATTGTGCTGTTCTGCTGTCCATAAGCGGTGCTGAAACCACTATTTCCGAGACGCCGCTCGATGTTCAGCAAATCACGCTCAATGTTGACCAGGCCAGGATTACAATAAATCCTGAAATTTACGGTCACTTTTCAGAGCATCTTG
>CAYXGT010000045.1:0-23585 GCA_964464635.1 uncultured Pirellulales bacterium
GAGCTCTACAAATCAACCCTTTTTATGCAAAACAAAGCCAATTCGTACCACGGGCTTCCAGCCCGTGGGTCATTGCTAAGTGTTTGCAATATAACCAGATATGTAAATGTACGCCTTGTCGGACTACTCGAAAACGAACCAAAAAACAAAGCCAAACAAAGCCAAAACGAACCCAATTTTAGCCCAAAATTGGCTTTGTTTTTCCAATATTGGCTTTGTTTTTCACCGAAAATTGCCGTAAAAAGGCTGACAGAATTGTATAATAGCGCTATGAATTCGAAAAGTAAGGACAAATTCAGTGATATCCGCGAAAAAATAAAGGGCTTTCCCGCCGGGCCGGGACTGTACTTTATGAAGGACGACAACGACAAGGTTCTTTATATCGGCAAGGCAAAGAACCTTCGCAGCAGAGTAGCAAGCTACTTTCAGCCGGCTGGCGATTTAGCAGGCTCACGCGGGCCCAAAATCGCTGAGATGCTCAATAAGGTAGCTGTGGTGGATTATCTCGAGACGGCAAACGAGGTCGATGCAGTTCTCAAGGAGGCCCGGCTGATAAAGGATATCCATCCGCAGTACAATACCGACCTCATCGATGACAAGACATTTCCGTATCTCGAAATCACGACGTCGGACGATTTCCCGGCAATTTATATCACTCGAAAGCCGCGAACCAAAGGCAGCAGGCTCTTCGGCCCGTTCGCAGGTGCAAAGGACCTGCGGGCGGTGCTCGTTGTTCTGCAGAAGATATTCAAGTTCAGAACGTGCAGGCTTGATATCAAAGCAACCGATTCGAATAGGCGGTTTTTTCGGCCTTGTCTTTTATACAGTATCAAGCAATGCACAGCGCCCTGCGCCGATAGAATCAGCAAAGCCGATTACAAAAAAATCATCGCTGACCTTATCAAGTTTCTAAAATCGAAGCGCTCAACCGTTCTTCGGCAATTGAAAAAACAGATGGAGCAGGCCTCGGCAAACCTTAACTATGAAAAGGCGGCAATGTTTAGAGACCGCATTAGATTAATTGAACGGCTCGACCGCCGCGGTGAGCCGGAACTGGACGTTCAGCCGGAGGTCTTCGCAGCAGAGCCGGGCGAGGCATTAGAGAAGCTTCAAAAACTTCTCGAAACGAGCCAGCCGGTACGGCTCATCGAGGGTATCGATATAGCGCATATATCAGGGGCTGAATCGGTGGGCTCGCTGGTGAAATTCATCGACGGCAGGCCTTTCAAAAGCGGCTACAGGAGATTCAAAATCAAAACCGTCGAGGGCGTTGACGACTACGCGATGATTGCCGAGGTTGTCAGGCGCAGGTACAAATATGCTATGGCCGGCGAGGAGTTATGGCCTGATTTGATTTTGATAGACGGCGGGCTGGGACAGCTAAATGCAGCAAAAAAGGCGCTTAAAAAAATGAATGCACCGCAGGTCAAACTCGCCGCCCTTGCCAAAAAAGAGGAGGACCTTTATGTTCTGGACAGCCGCCAGCCGCTGAAATTACCCAGGACATCGGCTGCTCTTAAGCTTCTGCAATACGTCAGGGACGAGGCACATCGTTTCGCACAGCACTATCATCATATCCTGAGGGACAAAAAAATGCTCAAAAACAAATAACTCCACTCCGTAACCGCAGGCCGCTTTGGAGGGTGAATATGATGAAAATTAAAGAAAAAATAACTCACTCAGCAACAGTCTTACTCCTATCAGCAAAACTAATCTCTCATAACGACTGCCGGCTGGTTAATCAACCTTGTTCAACAAGACTTTTATTCGCACATCATCGTCAAAACCTTTTATGTCAACATAATGCAGGTCAATTTTACCAGCTTTGTTCTTTAAACACTCACCTATCGATGCAATCCCCCTGCCGGCGAGAATCTTCGGTGCAATATAAACAATCACTTCATCCGCAAGGCCGGCGGATAGAAAGGATGCGATTACCGTCGGGCCGCCCTCGACAAGCAGCCGGTATATTCCATAATTTTTTAACTGGCCAATCACAAATTCAAGGTCGCACTTTCCCTGAACGACAGGAGCAGTTAGAAAACGAGCACCTTTTTTCTCGAATTGGCGTACTTTTTCAGGATTTTTTGTTATGGCCTTTTCGTCAGTGACAATAAGCAAAGGTATTTTGTCGGCCGTGTCTAATAACCGGCAATCCGATGGCGTTTTTAAGTCTGTGTCGAGAATGATTCTCAGCGGCTTCTTCGCCCTGCCCGGCCGGGCGGTCAATAGAGGGTCATCGGCTATTACGGTATTGACTCCGACGAGTATCGCATCGACCCGGCGGCGGAGCTTGTGGGCGTCTTTTCGGCTCTTTTCATTCGAAATCCACTTTTTATCTTCACCTTTACCCTGGTCGGCAAAGGCTAATTTACCGTCGATGGATTGTGCCCATTTCAGGATGACCCAGCAGCAGCCGGTTTTGACAAATTTAAGAAAAGGTGCGTTAAGAATTCTCGCCTGCTGTTCACACAGGCCGGTAACAACTTCGATTCCCGCTTCTTTTAGTTTCTTTACTCCCCTGCCGAGGGCGTGTTCCGACGGGTCGAGCATAGCGACAAAAACTTTTACGATTTTATTCTGTATAAGCCGGTCAACACAAGGCGGTGTTTTGCCTAAGTGGCAGCAAGGTTCGAGGGTAACATATAAAATAGAGCCTTTCGGGTCATTGCCTTTTTTAATGCAATCGTCGAGCGCATTTATCTCGGCGTGCGGGCCTCCGAATTTTTTATGGTATCCTCTGCCGATAACTTTGCCACTCTTAACCAGGACAGCACCGACAGGCGGGTTCGGCTCGACAGAGCCGATACCTTTTTCGGCGAGCCTGAGGGCGGTGAGCATAAATTTTTCGTCGGTAATATTCACTTTCAGGCTCTGCCAATCATTTCGAGGAATTGTTTTTCGTTTATAATTTTAACGCCGAGCTTTTTGGCCTTATCGAGCTTGCTGCCGGGATTGTCGCCAGCAAGGACGAAATCTGTCTTTTTGCTTACGGAGGATGCTGATTTTCCGCCGGCTTCTTTTATTGTCTGTTCTGCCTGCTGGCGAGAGAAGTTTTCAAGTGTGCCGGTGACAACGATGGTTTTACCTGCCAGTTTATCAGAACGCTTCATCCTGTGGTGCTTTGGTTTCAGGCCCGCGGACAGCAATTCGTCAATGACTTTTCTATTCACCGGGTTTTTGAAATATTCATAGATGCTTTCAGCCATAGTCGTGCCTATCTGTTCGATTTCTTCGAGCTGCTGAATATCGGCTCGGATTAAAGCATCAAGAGAGCCGAAATGCTCCGCCAAAATCTGTGCGGACTCGCTGCCGATATGGCGAATACCCAAAGCGGCTATGAGGCGCCATAACGGCTGAGACTTGCTCGCTTCTATCGCGTCGATGACGTTTTGTGCACTCTTTTCAGCCATTCTTTCCAAATCTATAAGGTCGGATTTTTGCAGTTTATAGATATCTGCGAAGCTCCTGACCAGAGACGAATCGACAAGCTGGTCTATCAAGGCTGTTCCCAGATGCTCGATATCCATCTGGGATCTGCCTGCAAAATATCTCAACCGCTCCCTGAGCTGACCAAAACAATCAGGATTAACGCAGCGGATGTAAACGCCGTTTTCATCTTTTTGGACAGTCCCGCCGCAATTGGGACATTTTTTCGGAACCTGGAAAGGCTTAGCGTTCGGCGGTCTTAGTTTCTTTTTGACCTCGATAACCTGCGGTATAATCTCGCCGGCCTTTTCGATTACAACTGTATCACCGATCCTTACATCGAGGCGCCTTATCTCATCAAAGTTATGCAGGGTGGCTCTTCTGACTGTAGTGCCGGCGAGCTGAACGGACGCAAGGTTTGCAACAGGCGTCAGGGTTCCGGTTTTTCCGACCTGAACGGCGATAGACTCAATTTTCGTTTCCGCCTTTTCCGCAGGGAACTTAAAAGAGATGCACCAACGCGGCGCCCTGCCGGTCGCGCCGAGCAGCTCATGCTGGTCGAGGCGATTTACCTTTATGACCATTCCGTCGATTTGATAATCGAGCTTCGATTTTTTCTCAGACCAGCCAAGACAAATATCGATTACCTCGTTTATATCTTTCGCTTTTTTAATATCAGGATTAACGGGCAGGCCGAATTTTTTAAATCTCTGCAGAAGCTGGAAGTGCTCCTGGGCAACAGGCTCGGAAACTTCGCCGATTGAATAAGCAAAGAAGGAAAGATTTCTCTGCGCGGTTGTTCTGGCATCGAGCAGTTTCAGTGAGCCGGCTGCTGCGTTCCGAGGATTTGCGAAGGCGGGCTCATCGGCTTCGACGCGCAGGTGATTGAGCTCGATAAAAGATTTGGTCGGCATATAGACCTCGCCTCGGACCTCGATAATTTCAGGCACTTTATCGGCATCCACAAGGACAAGCGGCACAGCTTTTATGGTTCTGACATTTGCAGTGACATCATCACCCGTCGTTCCATCGCCCCGCGTCGCAGCGGTAGCAAGTGAGCCTTTTTCATATCGAAGGCTGATTGCCATGCCGTCGATTTTCAGCTCGACGACATAGTCATAATCACTGCTCTGAAGAGTTTTGGCGACGCGCTTGTCAAATTCACGCAGCTCATCGGCGCTATAAGTATTATCGATGCTGAGCATAGGCAGTGCGTGGCGGACACTTTTGAAAGCCGCGAGCGGTTTCTCGGAAACCCGCTGGGTCGGTGAATCGGCTGTGATTAATTCAGGGTGCTTTGCTTCAAGCTCTTTAAGCTCGGCAAAAAGCTTGTCGTACCGGCGGTCGCTTATTTTCGGCTGATTGAGGACATAATAAAGGTAGTCGTGTCCCCGGATTTCTTTACGGAGCTGCTCAATTTGTTTTTTCACGCTTTCAGCCATAACGATTAACTTATACGCTGTTTTAGTCAGTTTTGCAATAGGCCAACTGCCTTTAAGCTAATGACAATTATGTAAAAGCAGCCTGCAAGAGCCACCGGAGAAAATAAAAAAATTGAATTTAGAAAAAACAAAATATGCTTGCATCGGCATTGTAAAAGCATTATTATGGCGGCAATAAACTTAAAAGAAATGATCTTGACAGAAACGAAAGCGGCACCAAAAAATAACGTGATAAGCGACAGTTAATATTCGCCTCGCCTCTTTTCACTATCATTTCTGTAATTTTCCAAAACCTTTATAATCAAGGTGCCTTGTGTATATAAAAAGTATGCCTGTGCTGAGAATTGGCGAGTTGGAAATATGCCCCCCTATAATCCAGGGGGGTATGGGTATCAGGATATCAATGTCGAATCTTGCTTCAGCAGTTGCAAATACGGGGTGTGTTGGAGTTATAGCCAGTGCCGGCCTTGGGAACTTTGAGAAGTTTGCAGACCAAGACTTTGCGAAAGTCAACGAAGAGGCGCTAATAGCAGAAATCAGAAAAGCAAAGAGCAAAACCCGCGGGATAATCGGCGTCAATATAATGGTCGCTCTTACAGATTATGAAAATCATATCAAGGCTGCTGTTGAAGAAGACGTCGATGTTATAATTTCGGGAGCTGGGCTGCCTCTGAGCTTACCACAATATGTTAACAGTAAAGGCACCAAGCTTGTTCCGGTTGTTTCATCAGCAAGGGCGTTCAGCATTATCTGCAAACGATGGAAAAATCGCTTCAACAGACTTCCGGATGCGGTAATTGTAGAGGGTGCCAAAGCAGGTGGACATCTGGGCTATTCGTACGAGGAGCTAACCAGCGAAAGAACAATGAGTCTTGAACAAACGGTCATAGAAGTGGTCAGAGCAGCCGGCTGCTTCGAACCACATATACCAGTTATCGCAGCAGGAGGGATTTTTGACGGAAACGACATAGCCAGATTTCTTAAATTAGGAGCCGGTGGTGTCCAGATGGCGACCCGCTTTGTGTGCACAGATGAATGCGATGCCCACGAAAATTTCAAGATCGCTTACCTGAAAGCGAGAGCCGAGGATATAACGATTATCCAAAGCCCTGTAGGATTACCCGGAAGAGTTATAAACAATCATTTTGTGGAAAGAATAAAGGCGGGCAAAACCATACCATTCAGATGCAGCTATCATTGTCTCAAGACATGTGAGCCTGAAACAGCTCCATATTGCATCGCGGAGGTTCTGGCGAAAGCAGCGTCAGGGAAACTTGATGAATCATTCGTATTTGCCGGCTCAAACGCCTACAGGTGTAATGAAATCATACCTGTAAGAACACTTGTTGAGCAGCTGGTTGCAGAACTTAGAATGAATCTTTTACCAAAAAATAAGCGCCCCGGGCAGGCTCAAACCGTAACATAGTGATTCATGCAGAAAAGGATGAAATTTGAATTTAACAAATCCGGAAAGGTTTTCGAAGCAGAGAACCAATAGAAAAAAGAAAGCTGTAAATAATGACGCTAATTTTAGAATGAATATTTAAGGCCAAATTTAGAAAGGGAAATCGAGATAAACATTTATGTTGGTAACTTGTCGCGTGATGTTAACGAAGACGGGCTGCGTGAGGCATTTGATGCTTTCGGGGAGGTTGATTCGGTCAATATTATAAAGGATAAATTCAGCGGCGAGTCAAGAGGGTTTGGATTTGTAATGATGCGTTCGCAACAAGAGGCGTTAAATGCGATTGAAGGAATGAACAATAAAGAACTGAACGGTCTGAATATCACAGTCAGCGAGGCTCATTCCCGACCTTCTAATCGCAGGAAGAGTTTCAACAGTCGCGGCGGCTCGAGCAACAGGCGCGGTGATAGCGGCGGGCGCAGATACTGACAATCAGATTCAGACATTTTGAAATTATTTTAAGGTGAAGTATTTTACAGTGATACAAGAAAGTGGCTCCTCTGAGATTTGTCGAAAGGTAGGAGCGGCTACAACATACACAAAATAGATTTGCAGACACAGCCTGATATTATCTTACCTGTCTGTATCAGCCTACAACAGGGCCTCTATGAGCTAAGCGGTAATGCCGACAAATAGAGGTTGAACTTAATACCCGAAGGTTTTTATAATTATGGCCAGCAAAATTTTTATTATGGTAAGGGATTTTACTATGAAGAAAAAGCTTTTCTGCATTTTTACGACCATATTCATTTGCACAAGTGCTCCAGGTTATGACCGGATTACGGGACTGGGATTCGCGAGCAGAAGCGAGGTTATCGCTCAAAACGGTATGGCGTACACTTCGCAGCCTTTAGCAACACAGGTTGCTTTGGATATATTGAAAAAAGGAAGAGCAGAAATAGTGTTGAGTGTTTAGCCTTAAGTTTCTAGTTTGCTTTGTAGAAAAGTAACTCGTCAAGCTGTTATTGGGCACTTGATGCGGAATCCATAGATTAAAAAACTGGATTCCCGCCTGCGCGGGAATGACAATAGAGGCGTTTTCTACAAAGCATCTTTAGTTTTTATTCTATATATTCGTTTCTTGCCTCTGCGATGTATTTGAGCATTGAGGCGGCCTGCTGGCGGATTTCGGGGTCAAAATTCGTCACGCGAGAGCTCCATTTTTTATACTGTTTGTTAAGCCTTTCGCGAGCCTGGTCTTTGCTCATATCAGAGGTGATACCGACGAGCAGGCCGATATCCTTAACCTGGCAGATATCCGGTGGTAAAAATCTTTCCGTCATTTCAAAGAACTGTTCACTTTCAATTTCAAGACTATCCGCGATGTCACTAAGCGTATTAAATTTACCTTCGGTGACAGTACCGGTAGCCTTTGCAACATACATACATAATTCAAGGATGTCGCGTCGCTGCTGGTGAGCGGTTAATTTGACGATTTCCGTACAAACGCTGGAAATGTCTATTTGCTGGCCCTGGTTGAGAAGGCCGGCAGTTCTGTTTATCGCCTTTTCAAGCCGTCGTTTCGAGCGGTTCGAGGCATTAAAAGCAGCGATGTTTGTCCGGGCCCAGCTCTTTATAAGCTCAAGCTCACAATCAGCAACATCATTATCCGCGACAGCCACGGCGAAGGCCAGCGTTACAGCAAGAATCTTTGCATGCTCAATGTTTTCCTGTAAATCGATATAACCCAACGCTGAGTTTTCGTAGATGAAATTGCAATATGTCGAAGCAATTTTCTCGCCGCTTTTGCCCGACAGAATTGAAACGACGAGGAGCAAATCTCTTTTTCCTGTTCTGGGCAAAGTGAGCCAGTCAGCTTTAATCTCTGCGACAGTTATCCATTCCGCGAGTTTTGTAACAGCCTTTGGCAGTCTGCCGAGCTCGGTTGAATAACAAAAAACAGAAGAATCGTTCATTTGCCATCTTTCGAGACTGCTATGGGCCGGCTTTGCTTTGGAGATTCCGTCAGTAACATCGGTGATGACAATTTGCGCGACGGTGTGCCGGCGGTCTTTGGGCGCGTGGATTGAGCCTTTGATTTTAACGACAAAGCCGCCGTTTTGTTCCTGCTGATGGTTTTCGGTAACCAGTGAAACAGAACAGTCAAGTTGATTTTCCGGCCGGTGATGCTCAAACAGACCGGTGTCTTTTAATTTGTCCCAGATCCAAGACTTAAATTGTTCAAGTCCTTTGAATTGCATTTTTTGCAGTCGTGTTACTGGACTTTAACCGAACTCAGATGCTCGGCTTTTTCCTTTATATCCTGCTGCTGCATATCTCCCTGCCGGTCGAGGGAAAATTTCACCTCGAGCGCCCTGCCTGACCTTACATCCTCAAAATGACAGTGCATTCTCTGGTTTACATCGTAGCTGTAAGTAACCTTTATTGGACATTCGGCAGGCCTGCCGGGAGGCAGCTTCAGCTTGTGCGTCGCGATTTTATTAACGAATTTAACATCAGAGTCTTCGCCCTGCGTGATGGTTATCTCCAGCTCTGTCTGTCCCTCTGAAACGGTATAGAAAGTTTTAGCCACGTGGCAGGGCAATGGGGTATTTTTCTCCAGGATTATACGGTTTTCGACCACCCTTTTTCCTGTTTTTTCATCTATGGGAGCGCAGATAGTTCCGTAGCTGTGGTTACAAACATCCGTAAGTCTGATGTGCTTGAGGCCTGTAGCGATACCGGCGGGCAAGGCATCGGGATTTTCTCTTGCAATGGTCAATCCGGCGTGGATAGCTGCTCCGAGAGTGACACATTCATCGACATTAACGGTAACTTCAGGCTTAAATCCGAACATTTTTTCGAGCCGCTGCCGAACGATTGGGATTCTGCTGCTGCCGCCAACGAGCAGAATCTTATCAATCTGTGACGGTTTAAGCTTTGCCTCTTCGAGAGCGACATCGAGCATAATACCGATTCGCGAAATAAGAGGCGAGATTGCATCCTCGAAAATTTCGCGCGTAATTTCAACTTTCATACTGCCGGCCTGGCCGTAGATTATATTCTTCGAAGTGTTTCTCCTCGAGAGCGTTTTTTTAATGTCTTCGGCCTCGTCTTCATATTTTGCCCTTTCCTCTTCGGCACTAATCAGTTCCTTTGAGAACTTGTCTTTGTATTTCTGCTCGATGATTTCAAGAACTTGTTTGTCGAAGTCGATGCCTCCGAGCTCATGGTCACCCTGCGAACAAATGATGTCCATCTGATGGTCTTTCATATCCATTATGGTGACATCGAAGGTTCCTCCACCAAGGTCATAGACGAGCACTTTTCCGAAGACGGTACGGGTTGTGGCATAATACAGAGCGGCGGCTACGGGCTCATTGACAATGCCGATAACGTTAAGTCCCGCGATAGTTCCGGCGTCCATTGTTGCCTTTCTCCTTATTTCGTCAAAGTGGGCGGGGACGGAAATAACAACATCCTGAATCCGGTAATTCTGAACGGAGCAATCCTCTTTGAGTTTTTTCAGAATAAGCGCAGAGAGCTCGACAGCGGTCCAGTCTCTTCCGTCGATGTTTATTTTGTACGAATCATCCCCCATATGCCGTTTGACCCACCGCACAGACCTTTTTGGATTAAGGTGTCGGCAGTTGATTGCCTCGAGTCCGACACGAATAACTCCCGAGTTTTCCTCGTCAAAGAAGATAGCCGACGGAGTAAGCCTTTCACCCTCGGAATTCGGGACAATTTCAGGCTTGCCGATGGCATTCAGCACTGCCAGAGATGAAAAGGTCGTGCCAAGGTCGATGCCCGCTATGGCGGATTTTTTCGATTCATTGTTAGCCATTTTGTTATCCCCCCGTTCTGTCGGAATATTCTATCCGAACAGCTTTACCCTCGCTGTACGGACAACTTTGAAGCTTTCATCATCAATAAAATGCCGATACCCCGGCCTTACAAGATTAGCGACTTTACCTTTTCGCTCAGGCTCCGTTGCACCGACTTTTTCTTTCACGGCTTCAGCGATTTTTTCCTGGCCGTTGTAATCGCTGTCAATTTCCAGCTTATACTGCTCGATACCACTGGATTCGAGAGAAAAAACGAGCTCGTCTCTTACTTCTTCAAGGTCGTCTGTATCAATACCACTGCTGCGGAACTGTTCTATTCTGTCCTCAAGATTATCAATGCAGCGAATAATCTTAAGGCCAAAACTTTTGATTATGCTCCAGTCGTATCCGTCCTGCAGTTTTTTGATTCTATCCTGCTGACCGAGGGCATACTCTCGAATCGCAGAGACCTGCTGCATAAGTTCTTTGATGGTGCCACTTAAGGGCTGTGAGCGGTCGAGAGTTGTCTGTTTAAGAGTCTGAGCCATCTGCTTGAATTCGGCTACCTGTTTTTCCAGACTCTTGCTCTGAGCCTTCAGTACCTTCTCGAGCTTAGCCGTATCCTCGTCGTTTTCTGAAAAATTCCTGCGTTTCGTCAGCGACTTATATCTCTGATTCAGCCTGTCGCCTTTGAGCTTCAGTAACTTTTTAGAACCCGCAGCCTGGCCGTCGGAAAACATCAAGTCAACGTTCCTGGAGCCGCCTTCCGCGGAATCAGAAGAAGATTGATCTCTTAAATTAGTCTCGGAATAGAGGTGGTCGTCTTTACCGCGGTCGGACAGTCCTTTATTGAAGTCAAACCAGCCGGAACTTGCAAGGATTTTGACATTAACAGGCCGTTCGGCTTTTTGATGGCCAGTTTTTTGTTTCGATGATTCAACCACTGCCTGCGGTCCCTGCTGCGATTGAAGATTTTCATCTCCACCCTGATGCATCACTTCTGAAGAAGTATCCTTAAAACCGAATATACGACGATATACGAACCTGACAGCAAACCACAGGAGCAACCAGGCAAAAACTGCACTCCCTGTGAGAATAAATACAGCCGAAGTATCAATCAAAAGGCCTTTGCCCTGTCTTTGCGTATTATACTCATCAAGCTTTTGTTGCCAGTCATCACTTGAGAAAATGTCGGCCAGATAGCGGATATCAACTTCATCGGCTGTCACTTTATCCAGCTTTTCAAGGCGTGTTTTTATATCTTCCAGGAGCTGTTTCTCTTTTCTCTGCTCAACAAGTCCCCATCCGAGCGTTGCAGCACCGGCAAACAATAAGACCAGACCTAAAACAGCGGATTTTTTCCCCATACTCGCCACTTTTGATTCCAATTCATTTATAAAAAAACTTATCCCCCAAATCATGGTGTATAGCAGTCAGGATGCTTCAGGCCACGAGGACAAAGGCCTCATAAAAACAGACCAATCACGGCCCAAAAACATACGGATGCTGCGGTAAAACCGCCAAAATAAACTATAAATAATAATCGGGTAACAATCAAATCAACTGAAAACAAAAAAGGGTAGTTTCTGAAAGTCCGATAGAATTTGATTAGGTGTCGCAAAAAAGAATATCAGTTAAATTGATATTTTTTTATAAGACGAAAAAAATTTTATTTTAACGAAATCTGTTTCTACTGTCCCCTCAGCCACTCATTAACAGCATAAGCGGCTTTTCGTCCGCTATCGATTGCGCTAACAACCAGAGAGGCTCCATTAACCGCATCACCTGCAGCAAAAACCCAGCTCCGGCTGGTCTGATAATTATTTACAAGTACATTTCCTTTATCATCGAGCTGCAAATAGAGGTCATTAACCAGAGGTTTATGAAGGAGATGCGTAAAACCAAGAGCAAGAATAACGAGGTCCGCCTCGAGGATAAACTCGGTTCCGGCCAGCTCTTTTATCTTCCAGTTTCCGCCGTCTTCCACCCACTGGACCCTGCAGGCATTTAGCTGCCGAACGCTCGTTGCCGAGCCTGAAAAACTTTTTGTTAATACCGACCAGATTCGCTCACATCCCTCTTCATGAGAAGATGATGTTCTCATAACGCGCGGCCAAGTCGGCCAGGGTGTATCCGGCGGGCGGGCATCCGGCGGTTTGGGTAAAATTTCGAGCTGATAAATCTGTTTAGCGCCCTGCCTGCGAGCGGTACCGACACAATCGCTTCCGGTATCGCCGCCGCCTATAACGACAACAACCTTATCTTTCGCGGTTATTATTTCAGAGTCATCGAGAGGCTCGCCGGCATTGAGCTTATTCTGTACTTTTAAGAAGTCCATCGCAAAAACAATATTATCATATCCCCTGCCGGGAACATTGAGGTCTCTCGGCTGAGCAGCTCCCGTTGACAAGCAAATGCAGTCAAACATTTTCTGCAGATAACGCGCAGAGATATCCGTACCGACATCAATCCCGGTCTGAAACTGGACACCCTCAGCAGTCAACTGCTCTAATCTGCGGTCGATAATTTGTTTGGCGAGCTTGAAATCTGGTATGCCGTATCGGAGCAGTCCGCCGGGCCTGGGGTCTTTCTCAAAAACAACTACGCTGTGCCCCGCCCTTGCGAGCTGTTGAGCGCAGGCAAGACCTGCCGGCCCGGAGCCCACAATCGCAACTTTCTTTCCGGTTTTTTGTAAAGCAGGCAACGGCCTAATCCAGCCATTGTCGAATCCGCGTTCGACTATCTGCATCTCAATATTCCTGATTGCTACCGGCTCGTCACTTATGCTCAGGGTACAGGCAGTCTCACAGGGAGCGGGACAGATTCTTCCGGTAATCTCAGGGAAGTTATTTGTGGAATGCAAAAGCTGACAAGCCTGCTGCCACTGGTTATTATAAATAAGCTCGTTCAACTCCGGCACGTTATTCCCGAGAGGACAGCCGGCACCGTGACAGAAAGGAATCCCACAATCCATACACCTTGCGGCCTGCTGATAAATCGCCTCTGCGGTCAAAGGCAGCTCGATCTCATTAAAATCATAAATCCTTTCCTGTACCGGTCTTTTGCCGGCAACCTTTCGTTCATATCGCAAAAAACCTTTAGTCTCACCCATAGAAGACCTCCTCGGTGGCAGGAGTTGTTTCAGTGTCCCTTTGTTCGGCAGCTCTCATCTTCTCTATGGCCTTTCGATAATCGATTGGCACAACCTTCACGAACTTTCCAACCATATCCTGCCAGTTATTCAGAATCTGCTGTGCCCTTTTGCTTTGAGTCCAGTCGCAATACCGTTTGACCAAATCATATAGTTTCTTCTTGTCATCTTCGTGCCAGACGCTTTCGAGCTCCACGAGGTCGAGATTGCAGAGGGTATCGAAAAGCTGCATTTCATCGAGGACATAGGCAACACCCCCGCTCATACCGGCGGCAAAGTTACAGCCGGTCTTGCCCAGGACAACAACCGTACCGCCGGTCATATACTCACAGCCGTGGTCACCGACTCCCTCAACGACTGCGGTTGCCCCGCTGTTGCGGACACAAAAGCGTTCGCCGGCGATACCGTTGATAAAGACCTCACCGCGAGTAGCACCATAAAGAAGGGTATTTCCGGCAATGATGTTTTCGTGAGCAGGAAAAGCGGCTTCTTCAGGAGTTTTCACAACGATTCGGCCTCCTGAAAGACCTTTTGCGAGATAATCATTGCTTTCGCCGATAAGCTTTAACGTCACTCCGGCAACCAAAAAGGCCCCGAAGCTCTGACCGGCTGAACCCCGAAACGTTATCTCTATGCTGTCTTCAGGTAGTCCCTGGGGGCCATATTTTTTTACAATGCGATTACTTAAAATCGTACCCACAGCCCTGTCAGTGTTTTTGATAGGAAGTTCAAAAACCGTTTTTGTTTTATTTTCGATAGAGGCTTTTACCTTTTCGATAATCTGCCAGTCAATATGGTCATCAATTCTGCGCTTCTGAAGGTTGACCTGCCTTAAAGCTGAGCCCTGAGGATTTTGAGGTTTGCTGAATACAGCGGAGAAGTCCAGTCCCATTGCCTTGAAATGCTCGACAGCCTTTTTAGTCTTCAGTCTTTCAACTCTGCCTACCATATCGTCGAATTTTCTGAAGCCGAGGCCAGCCATAATCTGCCGTACCTCTTCTGCGATAAAATACATAAACCGCTCGACGTATTCGGGCCTGCCGGCAAATCTTTTTCTCAGCCTCTCATCCTGTGTGCCGATTCCAAAGGGACAGGCGCCTTCGTGACATTTTCGAAGCAGGGTACAGCCGAGCGTAACAAGAGCCGCGGTTCCGAAACCGAATCTTTCCGCACCGAGCAGAGCCGCGATAACAACATCCCTGCCAGTCTTCATCTGGCCGTCAACCTGTATCCTGATTCTATCCCGCAGATTATTCATAACAAGCACCTGCTGAGTTTCAGAAAGACCGAGCTCCCAGGGACATCCTGTGCGTTTGATAGAAGATAACGGGCTTGCACCTGTTCCGCCGTCGTGGCCGCTGATAAGAACCTCATCGGCACCGCCCTTCGCAACACCAGCGGCTATTGTACCGACACCAACCTCGGCAACCAGCTTTACAGAGACCCTGGCATCGGGATTTGCGCACTTGAGGTCATAAATCAGTTGAGCCAGGTCTTCGATGGAATAGATATCGTGATGGGGCGGCGGAGAAATGAGCGTAACGCCCGGCGTGGAATATCTCAGGCGGGCGATTTCCTCGGTGACCTTATGGCCTGGAAGCTGGCCGCCCTCTCCGGGTTTTGCACCCTGTGCTATTTTAATCTGCAGCTCTTTTGCATTTGCAAGGTAGTTAATGGTGACACCGAACCGGCCGCTTGCAACCTGCTTGATTGCGCAGTTTCTGGAATCACCGTTCTCCAAAGGTGCATATCTCGCAGGGTCTTCGCCGCCTTCACCGGTATTGCTCATAGCACCCAGGCGATTCATCGCCACAGCGAGGCACTCATGCGCTTCTTTGCTTATAGAGCCGTGACTCATCGCGCCGGTGCAGAATCTTTTCACAATTTCGCCGGCAGGTTCCACCTCATCCAGCGGCACTTTTCCCGCAGCCTCGCCGCGAGGCGGGTCGGCTGGTACAAAATCAAAAAGCCCCCTTAGTGTGCAGAGCCTTTCAGCCTGGTCATTGACGGCATCGGCATAATCGGCATAGGCCTGCGGGTCGTTGAATCTGACGGCGTGCTGAAGTCTGGAAACCGTTGTCGGATTCCATAGGTGACGCTCACCATTATTTCTGAAATGATAAAATCCTCCGTATGGTAATTCAAGCGCCCCTGCAGGGCGCTGCTGAAAAGCATCTTTATGAAGGGCAATTACATACTGTGCAATCTCACTCAGTCCGATTCCGCTGATACGAGAATTCGTTCCTGCAAAATATTTTTCTATGATTCCGCTGTTCAGGCCTATGGCTTCAAAAAGCTGGGCACCGCAATAGCTTCGAAGCGTGGAGATGCCCATCTTGCTCATTGTTTTTAAGATTCCCTTCTTTATAGCAGCTATGTAGTTGTCCGCGATTTGAATCGTCTCCATATCCGCAGGCAGCGCGCCCTGCCGCTGCATCTCATCAAGAGCCTCGAAAGCCAGATAAGGATTAATTGCATTTGCACCGAAGCCGGAGAGCAGACAAAAATGCATAACCTCTCTCGGCTCACCGCTTTCAACAATCAGGCCGGCTTCCTTTCTAAGTCCGCAATCAAGCAGACTGTGGTGAACAGCAGATACCGCTAAAAGAGACGGTATCGCCGCCTTCGACTCATTTACACCACGGTCACTAATGATTATAAAAGAAACTCCGCTTTCGACAGCCCGCCTGGCGGAGTCGACGAGGTCATTTATCGCACTCTCAATAGCAACTGCCGGCTCAGCCGTACCTACATCAAACAATGCCGAGATAGTGACACATTTGAAGTCGTCGCGGCTGACCGTTCGCAAACGCTCGATATCCTCATTCGTAAGAATAGGATGCGGAAGCTTCAATTGCCTGCAATGAAGCGGACCTTCGTCGAGAAGGTTTTGCTTTTTTCCGGTAAAAACCATCAGGCTCATTACCAGGCCTTCACGAAGCGGGTCGATGGCCGGATTTGTCACCTGGGCAAAGAGCTGTTTGAAATAATCGAACAATAATCTCGGCCTGTCCGAAAGAACAGCCAGAGGCGCATCATCCCCCATCGAGCCTACCAGCTCCTGGCCGTTAACCGCCATCGGCGTCAGAACCATTTTCAGCTCTTCGCGAGTATAGCCGAAAGAGCGCATCTTTTTAAATATAGTCTGCGGGTCGCTGTGTACGAGCTTCGGCGTATCAAAAAGACCCCGCAACTCGATTCTGTTCTCGTCCAGCCAACGACGATAAGGCTTCTGTCTTACAATCTTGCTCTTTATCTCGTTGTCTGTAATAATCCTTCCTTCAGCGGTATCAATAAGGAACATACGTCCCGGGCGAAGCCGGCCCTTCTGCCTGATTCTCTCGCTCTTAAAGTCCACGACACCTGCTTCACTTGCAATAACCGCCAGCCCGTCGTTCGTCACCAGGTACCTGCAGGGTCTCAGTCCATTCCTGTCGAGCATCCCGCCGATTACAGTGCCGTCGGTAAAAACCATAGCAGCCGGTCCGTCCCACGGCTCCATAACGGCAGCATGGTATTCATAAAAAGCACGCTTGTCGGTACTGATGTGATACTTTGTTCCGAAAGCCTCAGGAATCATCATCATCATAGAATGAGGCATACTACGACCCGAGCGTACAAGCAGCTCAAGAACGCTGTCGAAACATTCCGAGTCACTGGCACCGTCTCTGAGAATCGGGAAAAGGTCACTGATATTGTCACCGAAGATTTTGCTTTGCATCTTCGGCTCACGCGCTTTCATCCAGTTTCTGTTCCCGCTGAGCGTATTTATCTCGCCGTTGTGAGCGATGCATCTGAACGGCTGGGCAAGCTGCCAGTTCGGAAAGGTATTCGTGCTGTATCGCTGATGTACAACAGTAAGGGCGGATTGTAATTTCTTGTCGGAAAGGTCGGGATAATAGGCGAACAACTGTCGCGCCATAAACATACCCTTGTAGCAGATTGTTCTCGACGACAGGCTGGTAACATAAAAATCCTTACCAGTGTCTATTGCCTTTTCCCTGATGATTCTTTCCGCTCTTTTTCGAGCAAGATATAAATCCCTCTCGAAATCTTCGCTCTGCCGGCCGCAACCATCAACAAAGATTTGCCTTATCGAAGGCTCCGCCTGCAGAGCTATCTTTCCGAGACAACTGCTATTAGTCGGAACAGGCCGCCAGCCGAGTATTTTCATACCATAATGGTTTATTGCAGACTCAAGAACTTCGTCGCAGCTTTTACGAATGTCACTATCCTTCGAGCCGAAAACCATTCCGACCGCATACCTGCCCGGCTCGCCGAGCGCAAAACCGATTCTTTTGGATTCGGCTGTGAAGAGTTGATGAGGTATCTGAAATAAAATCCCAGCGCCGTCACCTGTGGTCTCATCAGCACCGGCGGCTCCACGATGATGCAGATTTAATAAAATCTCTTTGCCGTATTCAATTATGGAATGGCTCTTTCTGCCGGCTATATCGACAACTGCACCGATACCACAGGCATCATGTTCAAAAGACGGATTATATAATCCTTTTTCTTCCATTTTATATTTATAAGCTTAGTTAATAACCAACATCTATATTCGCCATACTTATTACATAATAAGAACACCTAATTTAATATACTATTTTTTCGAAGATTCAGGCAGTTAATTATCTTTATATCAATTTTCAACAATGTTAATACTATCAGGATATGTTATAAGATATTAATAGCCCTGAGCAGAGATAAATCTCCACCCAGGGCCAACCAAAAGCAATTTTTGAAAAAACTGACTCTTAAATTTTCAACTTAACATCCATAATCCCTTAATGTGCATTATTTCACAAACAACAATTCAGCATAACTCGGCAGAGGCCATAGGTCGGAATCAACATTCGTTTCGAGCTGGTCGGCAACCTTTCGCAAATTCTTCATTTCTGGAATAATGCTGTCGCGGTAATACTCACCTTTTTTATTAGAATCCGCCGTAGATGGAGCTTTATCAATCGCTTTCTCAAGAGCCTCAATTGCACCGGTTAGCGAACCAATCAGCTTTGTAACCAAATCCAGCAATTTTTTCTGCACGGCAGTCTCGCCACCAGCAGATACGAGTGAAGAAACCGTATCAGCAATGATTTTGCAGTAGTTGTTTACCGCAGGGATAATCTGACGTTTCGCAATGTTAAGCATCGTCACTGCCTCGATATTGATGGTCATCACATAAGCTTCCATAAGAATTTCCGTCCTTGCCTGCAGTTCATCTTTGCTTAGAACACAATGTTTTTCGAAAAGTTCAACATTCTCTGTGTTCATAATATTGTCAAGGGCTTCAATCGTCGATACGATATTCGGTAAACCTCTTTTTTCGGCTTCCCTGACCCACTGCTCGGTATAGTTATCACCGTTATAGAGTATCCGGCTGTGCTCTGAAGCAAACTTTTGCAGAATCTTCTGTGCCGCAGTCTTAACATCACCGTCACTTTCAAGTTCATCAGCAATTTCAGAAAGCACTTCCGCAACGATAGTATTCAGGACAAAAGCAGGTCCGGCAGTCGATTGCGTTGAACCGACCATCCTGAATTCAAATTTATTACCGGTAAAAGCAAAAGGTGAAGTTCTGTTCCGGTCTGTGCAGTCCCTCGGCAGAGGCGGCAACGTTGAAACACCAAGCTTAAGCTCGCCGCCTTGTCTCGAAGCCTTAGCTCCGCCAGCGGCAAGCTGCTCAATAATGTCGGTTAGCTGCTCACCAAGAAAAATTGAAACAATCGCAGGCGGAGCTTCGTGTCCGCCAAGACGATGCTCATTACCGACGTTGGCGACAGAGGCTCTTAATAACCTGGCATATTTATCAACAGCCTTCATCACCGCACAAACCATCACAAGAAAAACCATATTTTCATGGGGCGTAACGCCGGGCTCCAAAAGGTTATTGCCGTCATCGGTTACCATACTCCAGTTGACGTGTTTTCCCGAACCGTTAACGCCCGCAAAGGGCTTCTCGTGAAGCAGGCAAACAAAACCGTGCCTTAGCGCCACCTTTTGCAATGTCTCCATTGTCAATTGATTATGGTCGGTCGCAACATTTACAGTTCCGAAAACCGGCGCAAGCTCATACTGTGCCGGTGAGACTTCGTTGTGCTGTGTTTTCGCAGGCACGCCGATCTTCCAGAGCTCGGTATTGACCTCGTGCATAAATGATGCAACCCTTTCATGCAAGGTGCCGAAATAATGGTCACTGAGCTCCTGGCCCCTCGGTGACGGCGCACCGAAAAGCGTCCTGCCCGTCAAAATCAAATCCAGACGTTTCTCATAAAGCGAGCGCTCGACAAGAAAATATTCCTGTTCAGGACCCAGAGTTGCCATGACACGCTTTGAACTGCTATTGCCCAAAGCCTTCAAAACTCTCATAGCCTGCTTATTCAGAGCATCCATCGAACGAAGCAGAGGAGTCTTTTTGTCCAGCGCCAGGCCGGTATATGAACAAAAAGCACTGGGAATATAAAGCGTAATATTTTCGCCGTCTTTCTTGATAAACACAGGGCTTGTGCAGTCCCACGCAGTGTATCCTCTTGCCTCGAAGGTCGCCCTCAGCCCGCCCGAAGGAAAAGATGAAGCATCAGGCTCACCCTGATATAACTCTCTGCCTGAAAATTCCATTATCATTCCACCGTCCGGGGTCGGTGAAATAAAGGAATCGTGCTTTTCAGCAGTAAGCCCTGTCATCGGCTGAAACCAATGACAATAATGCGTCGCACCTTTTTCAATAGCCCAGTCCTTGATAGCATTTGCAACCACACCGGCAAGTGACGAGTCAAGAAATTCCGAACCCTCGATCGTCCTCTTTAGAGATTTATAAACATCCTTCGGCAAACGCTCACGCATTACGACTTCATTGAAAACATTTGAGCCGAACAACTCAGTTATTGATTCATAATTTTCGTTCATTCTTTTACTCCCGCCTAATTATACCTTTCAATGTTTTTCATTCAAAAATAACAAAATAAAATTACCCAATCGCCTTATCACCCCTCTCACCGGTGCGAATCCTTATACACTCAGGCAGATCAAGAATAAATATCTTACCGTCACCTATTTGGCCGGTTCTTGCTCCTTCAATTATTCCGTTAACCGTCTTTTCAACAAAATCTTCATTAACCGCAATTTCAAGTCTGACTTTTTTTAAAAGATTAATCTCAAACTTGACGCCTCGATAGCTTTCCTCATAACCCTGCTGTTCGCCACAGCCGAGAGCATTCGTTACAGACATTTTTCCTACCTCATATTTGTATAAAGACCTTTTGACATCATTTAGCTTATGCGGCTGAATATACGCTATGATAAGTTTCATTGTAAAGTTCCTTTTTTTGAGTAAATTATTTTATGTTGTACTGAATACCTGGAAACCGCTGTAAGCCTCCATTCCGTGCTCGCCGATATCCAGGCCTCTTAGTTCTTCATCCCTGCAAATTCTTAAACCTATTGTCTTATCAATAAGCTTGAAAACCAGACCCATACTGACAGCTACAAATATTACAGCCCCTGCAATGCCAACCATTTGGATCCCGAGCTGCATAGGATTTCCGCTGTAAATAAATCCGTTATTTGCCAGGCCGAGCGATTCTTTACCAAAAATCCCAACGCATAAAGTACCCCATATTCCGCACATTCCGTGGACAGGAACAGCCCCAACCGGGTCATCGATATGCAGCTTATCGAGCAATTCCACACCTTTTACAACAATGTATCCGGCGGCAGCCCCAATAACCATAGCTGCCCAGGGGTCAACATAAGCACACGGCGCGGTAATAGCAACAAGTCCCGCCAGTGCGCCGTTCATTGCCATTGATAAATCGGGCTTGCCGTACCTTTTCCATACAGTTGCCATAGCAACCAGCCCGCCGAGCGCTGCTGCGATATTGGTATTGAGTGCGACTCTTCCAATCAGTTGACCGTTTCCAACCGAAAGTGTCGAGCCTGCGTTAAAGCCGAACCAGCCGAACCACAAAATGAATACTCCCAAAGAAGCCAGCGGAATATTGTGTCCTGCAATAACGTTGGGCTTGCCGTCAAGGCCGTATTTTCCTTCTCTTGGTTTTAAAACGGATGTTCCGACAAGTGCGGCAATGCCCCCCACCGTATGCACAACCGTCGAGCCGGCAAAATCTGCGAAACCCATTTCACTTAGCAAACCGCCGCCCCAAATCCAGTGCCCGATAACCGGGTATACCAAAGCAGAAATGATAAACGAATAAATAAGGTAAGCACTGAATTTCATTCTCTCTGCCATACCGCCTGCAACGATTGTTGCAGCGGCACCGCAAAACGCGGCCTGGAAAAGCCAGAATGCATATAACGGTATCCCGTTGGCTTCATTTCCGAGACCTGCAAGACATAAACCCTTTGTTCCAATGAAGGCGTTGCCATCACCAAACATAAGAGCATATCCCACAAGAAAGAAACCAAGCGAAGCCATACAAAAATCGAGAAAGTTTTTTGTCAGTATATTACAGGTATTTTTGGCCCTTATAAAGCCGGCCTCCACCATTCCGAAACCTGCCTGCATAAAAAAGACCAGAAATGCACCAATAAGCACCCAGACCGTATCGAGACCTTTGGTAATATCTGATAAATCAATAGAAATTTGCGAGGCATATAACGGTCTTGCTGATAGAAAAATCAAAGCAAATACAACTATCAGAATGCTATTTCTAAATACCGCCCTGTTAGTTTTATTACCCATAAATTTCTCCATTCTTTCTGAATTCAACCAGCCAAGTAATTTTAATTTATATTTGCAAAGGGCGTGCCATAATTCATAAATTCACCTAAGCTCTTATTACCCAAAGAGATATAAAAATTATCGATTAATATTAGCTTTCAATCATATAACATATTTGTATTATTCGATTTTATTTAATACATAATTGTATTTTAGCATTGTATAACACTAAAATTTATGAATATGGCTTGCCTTAATATAGCTAATAATTAGAATCTTTTTGAAAAACTAATACCTGCGAAAAAATAATCGCTTTCACTTCTAAAGGCATCCGATTTTCGAATTGAATCTCCCAAAAGCGTTACATAATACAGGTTGCCGGCAAGCGTCCAGCCGTCAGCAAACTCAACAGGAAATGAGGCAGTCAACTGCCAGTAATTCAATTTATCATCATCAACTCCCCAATAAGCATGGTTATATGAACTCGAACCCCAGGTAAGCTCTGAGCCAAGAGTTAAACCGACGGGCAAACCAGAGCCAATCTCGAAAATCTTATCTATGGAATGCTCGAGATTAAACGAGACAAACGTACCTGAAGCAGCGTGAACATCGTGATATACCGTAAAAGACGGGTTCAGCGGCAAATCGAAGTTCAGGCCCCAGTAAATTTCTGTCGTATCACCAGCGCTCGGGAAATAATAATAAATCGCACCGAAGGAATAACCAACACCAACAAAACCCGGTAGGTCATCAGAGTAATCCAAGATATAGTTGAACTCAGTGAATTCATCATTCTGACCATTTATATTCGTAGTTTCTAAATTGCCCCAGAAGGTAGCTGTCCAGTTTCCAAAACCAATGTCAACATTAGGCCAAAGTACCGGGTCATCCACTACATTCTGACCTCTCCAGATATATTTGCCGACATAATCCAGAGATACATCAATCGAGATATCCTTGTCATCTCTCGCAAAAGCAAATCCTGAGAAAGCAGAAAGAGACAACAAACAAAACAAAAACATATTTTTTCTTTTCATAATTCTTACCCCATCAAAACTTCAAGATTAATTCAAAACATTTTAATCTGCCTGGTTATTCTGTACATGGCAACTTCAATGCCAAAAAAATAAAAAAATATAACCTATTGATATATAAGAAGTTAAGGAAAATAACCAGAAATCTAACTGCAACATATTTGAAATATTAATAAACTAATGGTACAAATATGTAGTATATTATGCAATAAAGCTCATTAAAGTAGTTTCAATAAGGATTAGAGTTCAATGAACTTCAATAACGATACAAATATCTTAAAACAGTCAAAATTCCCCAATATCCTCGATACTCTCTACAAAATCAGCCAGATTCTTGCTTCCGGATTAAATCAAAAACAGACACTGGCTGAAGTGCTTGACCTGCTTGACAATGAGCTGGATATGAAAAGAGGAGCAATAACCCTTCTGTCACCAAGTGGAAACGAAATAACAACCGAAGTTACATTGAATCCGCCTGAAAATCGCAATACAAAAGTAAGATACAAAATAGGTGAAGGCATAACCGGCAAAGTTATGCAAACCGGCAAGGCAATGATAGTTCCCAAGGTATCGGAAGAGCCTTTGTTTCTCAACCGCTTAGGCAGGGGAAAAGAAAT
>CAYXGT010000046.1:0-23536 GCA_964464635.1 uncultured Pirellulales bacterium
TTAATTTTTTATATTTAATATGATTTTCGTGTCTTTTCGTGAAAATTCGTGGTTATTTTCGTTTTGGTAATTAGAATTTTGGTGATTCGTTATTGTTTCGGATTTCGATATTCGGATTTAGGATTTAATAAATCACTGTCGGCAGAAATACAAATTCCTCTATTCTTTCTTTTCTCACAAAATCGCCGACTATTCCTTTTATCCTGTCCAAACTATCGCTATGCAGCATAGCGAAAAGATTATAGTCAAAACTTCTAAATCCTTTTCGGCTGTAACAGTGGCTCACAATCGCCAGTTTCGCTAACTCACCCCCTACCTTGTTAATTCGGCTTTTCGAAACCTTACAGGCGAAAAGTACATTCGCCCTGAAACCGATTTTTCTATAATCAATGACCGCTGCAATCCTTCGCAAAACTCCCTTTTGCAACAGGCTGTTAATCTTACCAAGCACTTTTTCAATATTAAGCTCGCCCGTGCAGAGGTAATCGAAAGGCTGTAAAGTTAACTTGAAATTTTGCTGAAGACCCAAGAGAACCCTCGTCTCGACGTCACTCAATCTTACTCTTTTTACAGGCACTTTTCGCAAAGGGCCTCTCAGCAATTTGCGCCCTTCACTTTCAGCATCGAATCGCACATCAAGCTTGAACTGCGTAACTACGGGCAGCGAATGAAAATCTGTTTTGAACCTCTTTGACAGCTCATTGAGGGTTGTGCTAATCTGACTTTGAGAGTCTGCCCGAAGCGTAAACCACAGGTTATAGTAATTCTCGCGCAGGTAATTATGCGAAACGCCATCGAGTGCATTCACAGCCTTTACGACCGCGGGCAATCTACTTTTTTTTATATGTGCTGCTGCGAGCGTGCTCTCCTGACCGAGCGCCCTGTAATTTACTACAGGCCCGAATCTGCGGATGACTGCCTTTTTCTGCAACTCTCTTATTTGCAGCAGGATTTGTTTTTCGCTCTTATGAAGCTTATCAGCTATTTTTTGAAATGGTTTTTTAGTTACTGGTATGCAGTTTTGCAGCTTGTTGCAGAGCCGTTTTTGAAAATCTGTCAATTGCGCCCTCAACGCTCTGCTCCCGACTTATGTTCGCAGAGAGGGTCCGCAGCCAGGTAATCGCCTGTAGTAGCGTAAGCTCGTGCCCTGCAGCCGCCGCAGATATCGCGAAATTCGCAGGATGAGCATTTGCCGGTATAATTTGCCCGGTCCCGGATTCGTTTGAGCAGCTCCGAATCCCGCCAGGTCTTCTTGAAGCTGAATCCTTTTTGCAGGACATTGCCCACCGGTATCTGCAAAAAGCCGCAAATCTGCAAATCGCCTGTGCTGCTGACGAACGCAAACTCGCTTCCCCCGATACACCCGTTAACCGCCCCAATCCTCTTTTCAGCATTCGACTGATGAAATACCCTGGCAAATTGAGGCGCGCACGTAACTCGGATGTCGATAGGTGAGGCGAGTTTTAATTCGAGCAGGCGGTTAAGCAGGGTCTCGTACTCGACGGGGTCGAGCATATATTCCGGTATTTGCTGACCCCGGCCGGTAGGGACAAAAGCGAAAGGATTAAAACAGCAGGCCCCTATCCGTTCGGCGAGCTGGGCGATTGCGTTTACCTCGTCAACATTGATTTTGGTTATGGTAGTATTAATCTGAAAGGGCAAATCAGTATCCGCAGCCAGTTTCGCAGCCCTGATAACCGAATCGAAAGAGCCATCGGACTGTCGGATTGCATCGTGCGTCTGGGCAGAAGCGCCGTCAAGCGATAACGACATAGCGACGAGGCCGGCTTCTTTTAATTTTTTAATCGAGGCTTCATCAATAAGATAACCACAAGTAGCCAGCACCGGCTGAAGACCGAGCCCGCGCGCAAAACTTATAAGCTTATAAATGTCAGCACGCTCCATAGGCTCTCCGCCAGTAAATATTGTCACGCACTTTGTGAAGGCAGAGATTGATCTGAGGATTTTTTTCCACTGGTCAGTTGAGAGATCGGAATTGGGGTCTGTAAAGCCGGCGTCGGCTCGGCAGTAGGGACAGTGAAAACGGCAATGACGAGTTACCTCAAGAGCTATTAACCTGGGCTTTTTGATTTCATCGGCCATAGGTGAACACTATATACTATTTTCGATTAGAATTCAACATATTATGGAGAAAAGTTGTTTATCCGTCATTGCCAGGGGAGGACGGAGAATTTCAAATTTCAAAATGCAAATTTCAAAATTACAGTTTAAAATTAAAAATTAACTGCAGAAAGAAAAACATAACCACGAAGAGCCACGAAGAATTTTAGCCACTGATTTCGCAGATTTCACTGAAAATATTAAATACATAAAAAGTATAAAAAAATAACCGCCGAGGACTCAGAGAAAATAATAAAAAAAATCAGCCACGAATAAACACGAAAAAACACGAATAAAATTTAGCCACTGATTTCGCAGATTTCACTGAAAATATTAAATACATAAAAAGTATAAAAAAATAACCGCCGAGGACTCAGAGAAAATAATAAAAAAAATCAGCCACGAATAAACACGAATAAAATTTAGCCACTGATTTCACAGATTTCACTGAAAATATTAGACACAAAAAAGGTAAAAAGATAATCGCGGAGTTCGTAGAGAATGCAAAAATAAAATCAGCCACGAAAATACACGAAAATACACGAACAAATTTCAGACAGGATAACAGGATTGAAAAAAGAATTTAATTAACCAGCTATGAAGAGATATGAAGATGGAAAAATTGGATAGGATTTCCCATATAAAGTTGTGCAAAGGAAATAAACTGTTGTGGGGTTGTCGGTTTTTGGTATAATGGAGGTATATGAAAAAGTCATTAGAACATTCTGGTCTTATTGCTGATAAACCAATCCCCAAAAAGTCAGTGGTGAACGAAAAAGGTTCCCAAGATATGGATTACAAAGACAACCCAATAGTACAAGAACATTACTTTGTTCATTGGACAATCAATCAAAGGCAGGAGTTCAAGAACTTCGCGACAAGTCGATAGTGAGAGGAGGTAAAGACATAAAGTGAGAGGAGGTGAAAACATAGTTCAGAGGCTTACGGCCAACGGCGATATAAACTATTGGGATAGCGAAATAAAGAAGGCCGCCAAACAAAATGAAAAGTGCGTACGGGTAAATGTTTTGCTCCTGCGAGGGGAAGACCGTCTGAAGGTATTGAAATTCGATCTTCCCAAGGTGTTTTTCCAGGGACAGAACCGGGAGTTATGTGTAACATATTTGACTGCATCAATATACAACGAAGTGGTATGCGACGGCGCGGTGAACATCGTTATTTTTATGGAAGACAAAGATGAGGAGCGGCGTTTATCGAATGCCATCGAGGAGGAATTGAAAAGGAAATATGAAAGGATGAATATATACGGTAATTTCGGCGATGATATCAGAATCAATAACAGCTCGACTTTTAATTATCATTTCACCAAAGAATTGCAGCAGAATTTTATTCTTTTGCCTGAATATGAAAAGCAAGGGTGTTGTATCGGCGTTGATGTTGGAGGAACTAATATAAAAACTGTCATCATTAAAAACGGAAAAGTTGTATATCGCGATATCACCGAGGTTAATAGAGAAGGAGGAGGGAAAGTTCTCAAAGACCAAGTAATACTAGCAGGGTGCTAAAAAACTCCTCTTGACAAGGTTGTTATAATGACGAAAAATAAATAAAAACAAACAATGTCATGGAGGATATATTATGAAAGGTAAAACCGATAACCAGCAAACTATCTTTGTTATGATCAATGTCGAGTCAAGCATACAAAAAGACCATCCCCTCAGAGCAATCAAAAAACGCTGCGATAAAATTCTGACGGATATGAAAAAAGATTTTGAAAAGGCCTACAGCTATACCGGCAGGCCAAGCATACCGCCGGAGCAGTTGCTGAAGGCGTTGCTGATACAGGCATTATATTCAATTAGAAGCGAGATCCAGCTTATGCAGGCGATACAGTTCAATCTTCTATATCGCTGGTTCCTGGATATACCCGGAGACGCGGATGCCTGGACTCCGGAGGTTTTCAGCATGAATCGCCGGCGTTTTGCCGAGCATGATCTTATTCGCATCTTTTTTGATAAGGTTGTAAATGATGCTATATCTGAAGAGCTTATAAGCAGCGACCATTTTACCGCAGACGGCACACTAATACGCTCGTGGGCGTCTTTGAAAAGCATCAGGCCGAAGAAAAGTATTGAACAATCGGCTCACAGCGATTCTGACAGAGGAAATCCTGATGTTAATTGGCATGGTCAGAAACGCAGCAACGCCACACATATCTCAACGACCGATCCGGAGGCCCTTTTAGCCCGCAAGGGCAAAGGAAAGGAAGCGCATCTCTGTCACAGCGGTCATATTCTTATGGAGAACCGTTACGGTTTATGTATAGATGTAGAAGTTGACCATGCTGACGGCAAAGCTGAACGCCGCAGTGCATTGAGGATGCTCAAGAAGATTAAAAGGCGTCAAAAGATTAAGCCTAAGACACTCGGTTTGGATGCTGGTTACGATGACGGCGATTTTTTATTGAGTCTCGAAAAACAGGCGATTGTGCCGCATGTTCCTTTGAAAAATGAACATATTGTTTCGGTTGGTGAGGCCGCTTGCGCAAGGCGTAGAGCGAGACGACGCAAGGCTACAAAAGGTTATAAGACAAGTCAGCGAGTTCGCAAGCGAGTTGAGGAGATAATCGGCTGGTGCAAGACTATCGGCGGGCTGGCTCGAGCGAGGTTTGTCGGACGCTGGAAAATTGAGCAGCAGATGCTGATTGTTGCGGGAGCTTATAATTTATTGAGGATAGCGAAGCTGGAGCAGGTGACATAGAGAAGTTTGGCTTGAGCGTTTTGGTTTGAGCCGCAATTTGCTCTGATTGAAACTGGAAATTTGATAAATATTTCTCTTTGTTTTCGGAATTTTCCCGGAATTTAACAAAAGGCAGGAAAAAAGGTTTGAAATTACGCCTTTTTTAGCACCCTGCTAGAGATCATGAAAGCCAAAGTTGAGGCAGCAAAAAAGAGATACAATATTGAGGGTCTTGGATTAACCTTTCCTGCTCCTATAAAAAAAGGGAAAGACGGATATTTTAAGATCGTCAGGCTGACAAATTACGAAAGGTACTGGAAAGAGGCGAGGAGAGGGGGCGCAGATTTTACGAAGGATTACGAAGCATTGAACGGTATAGTCGATGAGATAAGAAGGAAGTATGACATACAACACATAGAGATTATGAACGACGCGGATGCTTTTGGCTTCAATGAAATATTCCATAGAATATCTCAGGAGGAAGGCAAGGGGTCCAAAGCAAAGAATATGGGAACCAAAATAGTACTGGCTATTGGCACGGGTCCGGGATATGTCAAGATCAAAAACGGAATGATTGAGAACATACCGAATCAGGGTGGTCATATCGTGATCGATCTATCCAAAGACGCTAGTCTGGACCCAGGTTGCGGAGTCAAGGGATGTTACGGGGGATATGTACCGGCGAGCGCCATGGAATTGAGAGCAAGAAAATTCAATATTGGTATATCGGGGAAGGATGGTTTTATACCGACTAATCTTGATGGCACCCTCCGATTGATGAAAGACATAGGGAAGTGGATAGCCACGGCAGCTGTGAAATTGCACAAAATAACTGGAGCAGATGAGGTTATACTCGCTGGTGGAATTTGTGAAGGCGAGACGGGTGTTGAACTGGCCAGATCCAGCAATGAAGTGATACGGAAACTGTATCCGGAATATACCGAAAGGGTCAGAATCACATTGAGTCAAACGGATATTAATTTTGGGGGTGTGATAGGTGCGGCGCGGTACGCTCTGGCGTCAAAAAATACGGTCGATGAAATAAACAGACCTAAGCCTAAATGGGATTCACAGTTCAATATTCCCGATACGGCCATTGGAAAAAATATCATTCAGCCATTTTTTAACAAGTTGAACGAACAGCACAAAAGGACATGTATCATTACAACGAGAGAGGTGGACGATTTTTTAGAAAGGGCCCCAGAACATTATCCTTGGTTTATTAAGCTCAAGAATGGCAACCATGTTTTTCATATAAAGAATGATATGATTCTAAATGATATAATGTCTTTTATAAGGAATGGAAAATACGAAATCATCATCCCTATAGGTGCTGGGACGGTGACCGATTGGGCTAAATACGCTGGCTCAAAGGTAGGCAGACAGATTATTTGTATCCCAAGTACATTGTCCGGCAACGCGATGTTTACGGAAAAAGCGATATTTTACAGGTATGATGAGAAAGAAAAGGACAGGAAAAGAGAATCTATGGTGTCAGGGCCACCGGTTAAAGTGATTTTTGATCTGGAGTTGTTAAGTGGAATGTTGGATTCGGCTATGGAGATATCCCCAAAAAGGGCCAATAGAGCCGGCTCAGGTGATATTCTGAGCATACATTCCGCTCTCCTGGACTGGAATCTTGCAGTAAAGGAAGAAAAAGAGCGTGAAGATAAAGTTATCCATGATGCGGCGCACGAAATTTTAGAATTAACGCGTCAAAACGCTGAGTTTATAAGGGACAATACTGATCTAGGGATGATACTTCTTATAGAAATGCTTTCAGAATCGTCGCTCTTGAACATGAGGTTTGGGACATCGAGGCCGAAAGACGGCTCTGAGCATCTCTTGGCTGATCAGATAGACAAAAGTCTGCCTCCGGACACGCCGAAGCTTCATGGTGAACAAGTTACCATAGCGTCTTTGATCATGGGATATCTCTATAGCACGAAGTACGTTGAAACGCCGTACACACTAATCCGTGATATGGCAGTGGCTTTGGGACTGCCGACAGAACCCGCAGATGTGGAGATGTCACGCGAGAATATCATAGAGGCACTTCAGAATGTGAGGCTGCGGTCAGACAAATATACTTATTTTGACAAGTTCGGGGACCGAATAGACAAAAAACAAGCGGAATTAATATACGAACGAGTATTTGGTGAAAGGAAAAAAGAGATAGAAGAATTCAGGCTTGGAGTATGCCGAGATGTGAATAATTCAGTTAAGGCGATGTACGAGCATATCAACAACAAGGTTCTGACCAGTCTGGATTCCGCAAAGATTAAACTTATGATAGATCTTTTACTTGAGACAAAGCAGCGGAACGGTCGAGTGATCATCAATGCCGCGGGCAGGGTAGGTGAGATTGCAGTTTTCTTCCAGCAGAAATTAAGGGCACTTGGGTTTAACGTCGATGATTTCAAAGAGATCACTCCGGAATTCCTAGTACATAAGCACGACTTGGTGTTGACCTTTTCAGCTTCGGGAAAAACTTGTTCGGTTGTGGATAATCTGAAAAATGTTGATAAGCTTCATCTGAAGAAACGCCTACACAGAAAGGTCTTTTCAATAACCGCAAGTCCCAGTGCAGATACATGGCAGATAGGTGCTCCATATCATGTTGTGATGGAAATACCGGGAAGGACAAAGGAAGAAACGAATGTAGAAGTTCAATCCGAAGGGGATGTCTATCTTCCTCTCTCCTCTACATTTGAATACAGTACCATGCTTTTTTTGGAAGGGATAACTGAGGTTTTAGTCAAAAGCGAAGCCAAAGGAAACGCTCAAAAAATTGCTAAGGTCGTTAGCAATGTTACTCGCAAGACGCTTAAGGACATAAAAGAAAAAATGGCGCAAAAGCTGATGGCAGACCAGGAGCAAACGGCAAAATTCGTGCGATTGTTAAAAGAAGCTTTGGAAAAAGGGCCTAGTGGCGAATTGATCAATAGAAGACGGGTCTATATATTCGGATTGGGGCAGAACAATTACGTTGCGAGGTTGTTTGCCAGAAGGATCCAAAATATAGGCATTGAAGTCTATGTTCCTGGTCCGAGAGACATAGTTTCATCATGCCGGAAGGGTGACATAGCCATCTTTATTTCTAATTCTGGGGAGCGAGAACAGATGCTGCGAAAAATAGAAACTGCTATAAAAGAAGTGTGCAATACTGCGGTCGTCACTGCGAATCCGGCCGCGCAGCTTGCCAGCAAATGCGCTGAATCGAATGGTATCGTTATACCCATATCCAACCAATGTACAACAACCCATACTGTGGACATAATGACCAATGATCCTAAAAGCCAAAAAGAGCGGGCGTACAAGAGGGCATTTGAGCTTGCCGCTATGTTTTATTTAGAAGGAATTAGCGTCGCTCTGATGAACGAGTTGCATATTAAGGCGAAGGATCTCAGGCATGTCCCCACAGTATGGGAATAAAAGGAGCGAGAGGTGGCAGATATACTTCAATTAGGCAGTTGCTATAGCATTTCGTTTCCGGGGACCATTTCTTGAGTCTCCAGCCGCTGGAACTGCCTTGGGGATCAGACAAGAACCACGCAACCCCAGTCTTGGACACATTGCACTAGAGTATCCTCAAAGGAAGCATAACAATGGATGTTGGTATGCTCGGCATTGCGCAGGCTACATCAAAGCAGCCAACGCAAAACATTTTGGCCCGCGGCGACGCATCGCGGCGAACGAGGCTCAACCCGCACTTGCCGCCTTTCAATTGATAATTGATTAATGATTATTGATTCCTTCGAATGCGCTCAGGACAGGCCCTTCGACAAGCTCAGGGCAGGCGAAGAACGCAGAGAGAGGTAAAAAGTAAAAAGAAAAAAAGAAAAAAAGAAAAAATATTGTATCCCGCAAGGAAGCGAAGGCGCAAAGCAAATAAGTTTTAAGTCACAAGATACCGGATGCGAGAGACGAAATACGAGATTAATTTTGAATCATGATAAATTTTTGATATTCTGCTTTCTATATTAGATATTTTTTTATCACTGCGCTTTTAGAGTGTGCCAAGATTACCCTTGACATTCCAGATTACCGGCTTAATATATAGCGGTGACAATAAAAACAAACGAATTGCGAAGATAAATCACTTTTTCAGGAGAAAGAACAATGGCTGACAAAAAGGCTGACCTTGCCGGTCCAGGCATTGGAGACTACGCCGAGCTGGAGAAAACCCTGCCTAAAGACTACAAATCACTGCTCTCACCGAAGGAGACTCAGCTCGCCACTTATGCTGTAAAAGATTACATTGAGCAGAACCTATGCAAAGAGCTGAATCTAATCCGCGTTACAGTGCCGTTAATCGTGGATGCCGAAAGCGGCATCAACGACCTTCTCGACCGTGACGGCTCACGGACTCCCATCCAGTTTCATATATCAAACGACAACGACAAAAATCCCATCGACGCCCAGGTTGTCCAGGCAGCTACGAAATGGAAACGAATGGCGCTGAAACAGTTCGGTATGAAAATAGGCGAGGGGTTAGTGACAGATATGCGGGCGGTGCGAAAAGATTACTTTCTGGACCACGACCACTCTGCATACGTTGACCAGTGGGACTGGGAACTGGCTATCACGGCGGAGCAGCGGAACCTCAAATTCTTGAGAGAAGTCGTCGGAAAGCTATGGAAGGTTCTCAAAGGTGCGGAAAGCCACGTCCAGGGACTTTTCGGCCAGCTCAAGACAGACAAATACCCGAACCTTCCGGATGAGCTGACCTTTATCCACGCCGAAGACATACTTGCAAAATACCCCGACCTTCCCCGCAAACAAAGGGAAACAGAAATCGCGAAGGAATACGGAGCCTTGTTCATTATCGGCATCGGCTGGCCTCTCGAAGACGGCTACCCTCACGAACTAAGAGCAGCCGACTACGACGACTGGGTTACGGAAACTACCGGTGAAGACGGGCGAGCTATGCACGGTCTGAACGGTGACATCCTCGTGTGGAATCCCGTTACCCAAAGACGCCACGAGCTGACGTCTATGGGTATCAGGGTCAACGCCGAGACACTTAAGATTCAACTTGAGATGTCCGGCCAGCTCGACTTTTTGAAATTGCCGTATCACAAGGCCATCACTAACAACCAGATTCCACTGAGCATCGGCGGCGGAATTGGGCAGTCACGTACATTTATGCTTCTTCTGAAAAAAGCCCACATCGGAGAAGTGAGCGCAACGGTCTGGCCGAAAATCCTGAAAGATATGTGCAAAAAGAAAAACATCAACGTCATTGAATGATAAATAGTGGGCGGAGGGCGGATATCGAATATAGAACAAGGAATGATGAAGTGAGGGAGGACAGAGAACGGAAGAAGGATTACGGAAGATTGATTGAATGGGGGGGTGTTTTTAGAGGTAGTATTTTAGTACAGCGGCGGTGTGCATAGCGAGGAGGATTAAATAATCCAGGTCACCGAGCGAGTAATGCTCGTGCATCATCGCGTTGTCAACGTACAAGACACCGAGACAGCCGCCACGACGTACAATCGGGGCTATCATTGCGGAGCGGATTTTTTCGGCCTGCTCCATCTCGGCAGAGACGCTTGGAAAAACGATGGATTGATTTTTTTCGATGGCCTGTGTGATTTTGTCCTTAAGCTGGAGCTGTTCAAAGTCAACGGATGTTCCATCTCTTTTTCTTCCCGCGTGGCAAGTCATCGGGCCTGCAGACTGATGTCTTAAAGCACACCAGGTATGAAAAGCTTCGAACTGCTTGATTGTGATATTCAGCAAGGCAGCGAGCAGATTATCAAGAGTTTCAGTTTTGCAGATTGCATCGGCAGCCTCCGAGAAATCGGCTAATCGTTTTGCAGCCAGTCTCATAGCTGGAGCGTGAACTTCATCGGGTCTTCTAACTACGGTTTCGCTGCGCGGAGTAGCTAAAGAGGCTTCGACCTGAAGAGTCTCTTCGGCCTCGATAGCATTCCGGGGAGGGGCGGTCAGGTCGATTTCAACTGTAAAGCTTCCGATGAGCAATGTGTCACCGGATTTGATATCAGCCTGCTTGATTTGTCGGCCTGAAACGTAAGTTTTGTTAGCGGAGTTCAAATCCTCGACATACCACTGGCCTGACTCTCTCGGGAAGATGACGGCGTGCTTTCTTGAGACGGTTTTGTCAGGCAGGCAGACCTCGCAATCGGAATGCCTTCCGATGTAGAGGGGCTGGTCGCCGAAAAATAATTCGTTTAATGTCTGTCCGCCTTTTTTGATGACTACTTTCATAGCGCCGCGATTAAATTTTTTATTAGCCCTAAGGGGGAATGTATCTTCCTCAGCTAAAAAGCTCTCTTTTATAATGATAGCATAATTTTGAATAATGTCAATATTTTATTGTGTAATAATTTTGAGTTTTTTAGGGACAGGAGAAAGAGAGAGATTTCACCAAAGGTGAAACAGAGAGAAAAAGATTAAAAGTCGCCGTACCGGCGACTGCTAAACAAGAAAACCGACCTCCAACGTAAAGTTTGGTGATGGACAAATTATTTTAGTAATAGTTTTACGGCGGATTTTGCGAAGTAGGTAATAATGATATTTGCACCGGCTCGTTTGATTGCGGTCAGGGTTTCGAGGATTGCAGAATCGCGGTCGATGAGACCTGCATCGGCGGCGGAATTGAGCATCATATATTCTCCGCTGACATTATAAGCGGCGATGGGACAATCGAAACGCTGGGCGGCTTTTGCGATGATGTCGAGATAAGGCAAAGCGGGCTTGACCATAACTATGTCGGCTCCTTCGTCAATATCGAGAGCGATTTCGGCGAGGGCCTGTTTTGCGTTGGCGGGGTCGGCCTGATAGGTTTTGCGGTCGCCAAATGCGGGTGCGGAATCGGCGGCGTCCCTGAACGGGCCATAAAAGGCGGAGGCGAATTTTGCGGCATAGGACATAATGGCGACATCGTGAAAGCTGTTTTGTTCGAGTGCTTCGCGGATGAATTTTACACGGCCGTCCATCATATCTGAAGGAGCGACGATATCTGCGCCGGCCTGTGCGTGCGAGAGAGCGACCCGGGCGAGGAGCTCGCAGGTTGCATCGTTGTCGATTTTGTTATCTCTGACGAGGCCGCAATGGCCGTGAGAGGTGTATCCGCAAAGACAGATGTCGGTGACGACAACAAGGCCGGGGACATTTTTTTTGATGTTTTTTACAGCCTGCTGGACGGGGCCGTTTTCAGAGAAGGCTTGCGAGCCTTTTTCATCTTTTTTTTCGGGCAGGCCGAAAAGCAGGATTGCAGGTATGCCCAAATCGAAAACTTCCTTTGCCTCAGTGACAATCGTATCGGGCGAGAAATGAAAGCAATCCTTCATTGAGCGAATCGGCTGCTTGAGATTGATACCGGCTTTGACAAATAAAGGGTAGATGAGGTTATCGATGCTGAGGATGGTTTCGCGGCAGAGCCTTCTTAAAGATTCTGACTTTCGCAGGCGACGCAACCTTGTTTTCGGAAACTCCATAAAAAGCTCCTTACAGGACAGATGATTTTATTTCATTGTCGGTAAGATAGCAAGCGGGTTCGTTGAGCCAGTTTCTGTCGGCGGGGCCGGGTGTTAAGAACCTGTAGTTACCTTTGCAGAGATTAAAGAAGGTGCAGGACAGGCACCTTTTGTCGGCGAAGGTTTTTTTATTTCGCAGTTTTTTCAATACCGGCTCGTCAGGATTTTCCCAGATTTTTTTCAAGGACTGGTTTTTTATATTTCCGAGAGAATAATTTCGCCAGAACTGGTCGGGGTGGATATTACCGTCGGGGCCCACACAAAACAATTTTTCTCCGATTCTGTTTCCACCATTTATTTGCAAGAGCTTTTTTGCCTCTGCAAATTTTTGAGTTTGTTTTTGTAATTTCAGGAGGATGTACGGGCCATCACAGTGATTGCCGACGGTGAGGACTTCATCGACAAGGTTTTTTGCAATAAATTCATTCGTCTTTTCGATTATGGTGTCAATTGCTTTTCGAGTTTCGGGCGGCTTCAGGGCAAGCTCGTCAAGAGCTGCCGCCCTGCCAACCCTTATCAGATGATAGAAACAGATTCTGCGGACACCCATTGAGACAGCCAAATCAAAAATATAGGGAACGTATTCGGCGTTTAGTTTCGTCATTGTGAAACGCAGACCTGTTCGCAGATTAAATTTTGCGCAATTTTTAATGCCGCTAAGAGCTTTATCAAAAGAGCCATCGGCCTGTCTGAAACGGTCGTGAAATTTTTTATCGCCGTCAACCGAGATGCCGACATAGCTGACGTTCGCAGCGGCGATTTTTTCGGCGGTACTCTCATCAATCAAAGTGCCATTTGTTGAAAGCACCGTGCGCAGGCCGGTACGATTTGCGTGATTGAGCAATTCGAATAAATCTTTTCTTAAGAGAGGCTCGCCGCCGGAAAACAAGACGACGGGACAATTAATTTCAGCAAGCTGAGCAAATAAATCGGCAGCTTCTTTCGTACTTAGCTCGCTGCCTGAAGGTTCATTGACCGAGCTGCTGTAACAGTGCGAGCATTTGAGGTTGCAGCGGTTAGTGCAGTTATAGACGACGACGGGGCCGGTGGTGTCAGCGAGTGAATATCGCAAGTCGTCGGATTGGCCGGGCCGGCTGCAATATAGTTTCGAGACGTTTATCATTTGTAAGAGCTTTCAATCTCATCGATAAGACTGTCGATTGTGTGTTCGGCTGCCTCGAGAACGGGTTCGATTCCAAAATTTTTCAATTGCTGCGACGTCACGGGGCCGATTGATGCAATTTTGACTTTGGAGGATTTGACGAGGCCGGGTGATAATTTTTCGAAGAAGAATTTGACGGCGGAAGGGCTGGCGAAGGTAAGCCAGTCGATGCAGCCGGTTTTTAGATTCTGCTCTATGGTTTTTGTGTCACTTTGTGCGGGAGTGATTTCATAGATGGGAGTATCCTGAATTTTTGCGCCGGCTTTTTTGAGTATGTCGTTGAGGATTTTATCGGCCTGGAGAGACCTGAGCAGCAGGATGTTTTTGTTTTCGAGGTTTTCAAAGGAGATGAGCTGTTTTGCGAGCTGCTCGGAGGTAAAAACGGTGGGGACAAAATCGGGTATTATTCCGTATTCGTGAAGTTTATCAGCGGTTCTGGTCCCGACGGCTGCGATTTTCGAGTTAGCAAAGACGCGGCAGTCTTTTTCGATTTGGGCGAGAAAATCGAAGAAGATTTCAACGCCGTTTTGACTTGTGAAGATTATCCAGTGAAACTTAGAGAAGTCTGTAAGAGTTTTTAGAAATTTATTTTTTTCGGTCAGCGGTTTTATCCGGATTGTATCAAAGGTGAGAGGATTGCCGCCTCTTTTGAGGATTTTGGCGGCGAGGTGGGCATTTGCTTTTGCATCGCGTGTTAGGAGGATAGTTTTTCCGAAGAGGGGTTTTTTCACAAACCAGTTCAAATCCGGGTCAAGTTCGGCGGCGGTGCCGATTATGAGCAAGGCGGGAGGCTGGATGTTTTGCTTTTTAGAGTCATCCGCAATTTTTGCGATGGTGGATTTGACGATTTTTTGCGTAGGTAAAGTGACATCAGCTATTATTGCGGCGGGAGTTTTTTCATCGAGGCCCTTAGTCAGGAGGTTTTCGACGATGACGTCAAGATTTTGCAGGCCCATATAAAAAACGATTGTGCCTTTTAACTTTGCAAGCAGGTGCCAGTCGATGTTCGAGGCTTGTTTATTATCGGCTTCGCGGCCTGTAACAAAAACGAGCTGCGATGCGTAGTTACGGTCTGTGAGCAGGATGCCGGCGTAAGAGGCGGCTGCGACGGCGGCGGTAATGCCGGGAACGATTTCGAAATTGATGCCGGCCTGCGAGAGAGCGGCTGCTTCCTGTGAAACTCTTGAGAAAATGCAGGGGTCGCCGCCCTTCAGGCGAACGACGATTTTCCCGGCAAGAGCTTTTTCTACCATTAACATATTGATAGTGTCCTGAGTGACAGAGTCGTGGCCTGCTCTTTTCGGGGTGTGGATTATCTCGGCGTTTTGTTTTGCGTATTTGAGCAATGCGGGATTTGCGAGCTTATCGATGATGATGCAGTCGGCGATTTTGAGTAACTCGGCCGCCCTGAGGGTAATAAGGTCGGGTGCGCCGGGGCCAGCACCGACGAGATAGACCTTGCCATTATTTTCTGTTGTATCAGCCATTATTGTCTCGTATTTGTTTCAGGATTTTTTTGCCTCCGTCATCGAGCAACTGTCCTGCGAGGGTGTCAGCCAGTTTTATTGCATTTTCGGCTGGGCCAGTAATTTGGCGCTTTAAAAAAATCCTGCCCTCGATGTCGGAGATAAAGGCAGTAATAGTTATATCATCTTCAGAGATTTTTGCAAAGGCTCCAAGTGGGGCGTGGCAGCCGCAGCGGGTAGCTGTGAGGATTTGACGCTCTGCGAGGGTCTGGATTTGAATATTTTTATCGTTTAATGGCAGGAGCAGCTCGTTAGTAATTTTATCATCGGCTCTTGTCTGAACAGCGAGCGCACCCTGTGCGGGTGCGGGTAAAAATTGTTCGGGGTCGAAACAAAAGGTAATTCTATCGGCGAGGTTTATTCTTTCGAGTCCGGCCCTTGCGAGAACGACGGCGTCGAATCGGCCATCATCGACTTTTTTTATTCTCGTAGTGACATTTCCGCGAATGGGCGTAACTTCGAGGTCGTTTCTCAGGTGTTTGAGCTGCACCGCCCTTCTTAAGCTGGAAGTACCTATTTTTGCCGCAGTTTTGAGCCGGCTGAGGGATGTAATTTTTCCGGCGGAGACGATGCAGTCTTCGGGGAAGCTACGGTTACAGACGGCGATGATTTTAAGGCGTTGGGTTTGTTTTGTCGGCAGGTCTTTGAAGCTGTGGACGGCGAAATCGGCTTGGCCGGCAAGTAAGGAGTCTTCGATTTCAGAGGTAAAAAAACCTGTTGATTCCAGGTGCCAGAGCGAGGCATTTTTGTCGATGTCGCCTTTCGTGGTTATTTTTTTGATTTTGATTTTCAGGCCGGGATGAATTTTTTCGAGGGCATCGATAATAATGCGGGTCTGCGCTAGTGCAAGTTTTGAAGCTCTTGTAGCGACGGTAAGGGATTTCATTTTTGCAGCTCTTTTGCTTTTGGCAGGAATATTTTATTTATCAAATCGGCGGCCTGGAGCTGCTCGGCTGTCGGCTCGGCGGTGCCCTGCCGTCTCAAGAAGGAGATTGGGCTGTGCAGCATTTTTTTCGCCAGAGATTCCGCAAAGAGCTCGAGCCTTTCCTCGAGGCTGTCACCATTGGCTTTTGCAAATTCCTTTGCGTAACGAGCTGCGTGGTTCCGGGAGAGCTCGAGTGCCATTCGATTCAGCTTCGAGATGACCGGAGCGAGGTCAAGTGAAAGGAACCAGGCGGCGAATTTATCCGTGAATTCATTAACAACCGCTTTTGCCTGAAGTATTTCGGCGGAGCGTTTTTTTGTACCGGTTTTTACGAGCTGTTTCAGGTCGTCGATATTATACAGGCGAACGGATTTGAGACGGCTGACTTTAGGGTCGATATCCCTCGGGACAGCGATATCAATTATCAGAAGCGGTTCTTTCCCGGCGGTCAGAATATTTGTTACCGATTGATACGTTACAACCGGTTTTCGGGAGGCGGTCGAGCTAATCAGCAAATCGATACGGGGCAAATAATCATTGATGCTGCGCAACGGAATAACCTGTATATCGGCATACTTTGCAAGGAGAAACTTTGTTTTTTTTGGTGTTCGGTCTGCAATTGTGAGGCTTTTCGGCTTTGATTTAAGCAGATATTTTGCGACAAGCTGCGCATTTTTCCCCGCGCCTATGAGCAGGATACGGGAGTTCTGCAGATTGATTTGTTTCTTTGCAAGCTCGACGGCTGCGAGCGCGACAGAAAGTGGACCTGCGGATAATTTCGTTTTCGCCCTGACGGCTTTTGCGGCCCTGAAAGCGCTGTGAAAGAGGCGATGGAAGATCATCCTGCTCATTCGGGCATTTATCGATTCTGTGTAGGCGGATTTGAGCTGTGCGAGGATTTGGTTTTCGCCGATGATTTGTGAATCGAGTCCTGCAGCGACCTCGAAAAGATGTCGAACGACGTCAAGGCTTTGATAACAGCGATGATACTTTTTCCAGACAGCAAGAGAGCCGGGATTGAACTTTCTAACAAGGGAGGTCAGGAATTTCAGGGGGTCGAAGTTTTTTTTTACATAAAGATAAAACTCGGTTCGATTGCAGGTCTGGAGCAAGGCTGCTTCGCCGACAGAGGGATTTGTGTGCATTTTGCGCAGGACGGCTTTTCGGCTGTCGGCTGACAAAGAGAGCTTTTCCCTTAATTTTACGGGACAGTTATGATGTGTAATACTGTACGCAATCAGCTTCATATATATGCAATCGCAGTTTAGAAAGTTACAATTTTAATATTCAATCGACGTCAGAGGCGCGGGTTGAATAAAATAGCAAGTTGCGATAACCCGGGTCCTAAAGAAAGAGTTATAAACTAAATTTCACGCCCTTTTCATTCAACTTTTTTAATAATGCTCTGAGCTCTTCGAGCATGAGATTCAGCTGCTGAGTATTTTCGAGCAGGTTTTCATAGAACTTGGCATCGCCAACCAATTTTCCGAAAGTTCCCTCGCCGGCATTTACCTTGTCGAGGATGAGCTGAACTTTAACAATTGCCCTGCTTAAGTCAGCGGCGGTTGTGGTTGCCTCGGCGAAAAAGTATTCGAGCTGCTGCAGTGTTTGTGTGGCCTGATGCGAGGTGCTTTTGAGATTGTCCAGCGTTGCTCTGATGTTCTGCCTGTTATTGGGGTCGCCGATAATGCTGTTAGCATTTTTTATCATAATATTCAGGCTCATAATAAGCTCGTCAAGCTGTTTCTGTGTCTGCTCGGGGAAGAAATCGCTTGTAGTACCGGTAGAGCCCTGCAGGAGCAAACCATCCCGCAGAAAAGCAGTTTCGGGCTTGTTTGGGTCTCTCGGTATCGGGGACAAAGCGGGATTAACAGTAAGCTCGATATAGCTGCTTCCGAGTCCCCGAACCATTAATCTAACGTCAACGTTAGATGGAATAGTTTTATAGGTGTCATGGATGCTGAGGACGGCGGCTATCTGATGATACTGCCGGCCTGTAATAAGGTCTTTGCGTATCTGCGGCGGGGAGACTTCGGTGACTATTCCAATCTGGTAACCGCAGAATCGTACGGGAGTATCGATTTGAATACCGGGAGCGGAGGCGAACTGGACGTGAACTTCGTAAGAATTGAGCTTGCTGACAGCCGTCGGCAGGTCACCGAATTTAAATATGAGCCATCCGAAAGCACAGAGACCGACTATTACAAAGATACCAACGGTGATATTCCGGCCTCTTTGTGAAGTTTCATAATTACTCACTTTTTCGTCCTTTCAAATCCAGGCTTTTTTCGAGAAATAACTCTCTAATTTCCCTGAGCGGATATCCTGTTTTGTTCAGTTTTTTAATAATTCTGACGCGCTCAACAGCCTTTTCATCGAAGAGCCGTCTTTTAGTCTGCGTAACCTTTGTAGGCTCGACGAGTCCTACCATAATATAATATTGCAGAGACTGTCTTGAAATTCCAGCTTTTTTTGCAGCCTGCCCGATAGAGAACAATTGCGTTTTCTTCTCTGCCATTTTGTTTATTCTACTTTGCCGGCGCGGTTTTGTCCAATACGGTTTATAAGTTTCAAAAGAGAGTTTTCGACCTGTTCAAAGGTTATTTTTTTTACAATCTGCTTAGGTCCGGCGGCCTTTGCGGATTCCGTAAATCGGGCAGATGGCATAACCAGATAATCGAAGTCCTGCGGTATATCGTGCTGGTTTTTTCTAAATGCCTCTCTTATTAATCTTTTGAGTCGATTTCTTATAACAGCGGAGCCGAGTGCTTTTGCGACGGAGAGTCCGAGCCGCGGTCGGCCGAGATTATTTTCGGCCATAAAAACGGTAAGCAGGGTGTCCGAAGAGCGCATATTGCGAGCGAGGACAGCCTTGAACTGGCCGTTTTTCAGAAGCCTTGCCGATTTTGGAAAAGTTAATCGCTCCATAAGAACAATTGAAAAACACTATTCAACATTTTTTTTACAATTACTAACTATCAGCCATTTGTCTTCTGCGCAGGACTTCGGCACTTATTTTACGCAGAGCCTTTCGATAGTCGAGCACTCCAACGAGCTTGTCATTGTGCTCGCTTTCAACGACGGGCAAATTTTCGAGGCTGAATTTATTCATATGCTCGATAGCTTCTTCGAGAGATTTTCGAGGCATAGTTTTGTCGAGGACATTTTCAGCGACATCGCAGGCGAGCAGCCATCCGGCGACGTCCTGATTTGCAAAGACCTGCTTGATATCAGCGACGGTTATAACACCGATAATTTTCAGGTCGTTATCAATAACAGGATAATAAAGGTTTTCGGTGCGGCTAAAGACCTCAAGGATCTGGTGAAGCGGCAGGTCCTGTGCGATAGTGACAGGATTAGTATTCATAACGTCTTTTACGGCATAAGTTTTAATAAGGTCCTCCTCGGTAACATTTAGTCCGATTTCACCGGCTTTTGCGACACCTGTTTTAACGAGGATCGGGCCGAGAATCTCCATAGCAAATATGGCAGTCATAACAACCATAATAATTGTATGTCCGAGGACGGGTCCGAACTGGCGGCTTGCGAGAATCGCCAGGCCTATAGAGACGCCTGCCTGCGGCAGCAGGCAGATTCCGAGATATTTTTGAACGACTTTCGGAGCGGCAGAGAACCTTGCACCTAACCAGCAGCCGAGGATTTTTCCGCCTGCCCGGGAAAAGATAAAAACCAAAATCACAGCTATAACGGGCAAGGTGAGCCTGTCGAACTGCATATGCGCACCGGCTAAGACAAAGAATGAGATGTATATGGGGGGCGAAAATTTTTCGACAAGCTTAAAAACAGCCTTGCTCTGTCTCGGCAAGAGATTTGCGAGTGTAATACCTAAAACCATAGCGGGCAGAATAGGGTCAATGCGAGGTATCATCGATACACCGACGACCAATAAAAGCGAGGCGAGCGTAAATTCGAGGATTTTGTCCTCAGCTTTGACAATTTTTAACAGATAAAACAAAAACAGGGCGGCGAGAAAGCCAAGTAAAATTGCGCCGAAAACTTCAGCGAGCAGTAAAAAAGTGCCAGCCAATACGTAATCATCTGCAGAGCCTACGGTAAGTGCTTTTGCGCCGGTGGCAGCAGCCCTATAGAGCAGAAGCGCGAGGGCGTCATCGAGCGCGACTATGGCGAGGATTGCAGCAGTCAAAGGTCCTCTTGTCTTGTGCTCCCATAAGACATTAGCGGTAGCGGCTGGCGCGGTTGCCGAGGCGATTGCACCGAAGACCAGGCCGAGAGCAACAGCAGTGGCGGGCTGTTTTGTAATTAACAAAGCGGCCAGCGAGGTTCCGACGGCGACGAATAAAAAGGCGCCGAGACCCTGTGAGAAAAGTATGGTGAAGAACTGTTTGCCATATTTTTTGAAAACTTCACTTCGCAGCTCTCCTCCAATCATAAAGCCAATGAGGCCGAGAGCGAACATCGTGAAAGGCTCGAGCTTATCGATAGTTTCGGGCTTTATAAGGCCTGTAATGTCACCGAGCAATATGCCGACGAAGACAGCACCGACGACCTGGGGGACGTGGATTTTTTGCGAAAGCCTGGCACCGAAAGTTCCGCCGAGAATAATCAGGCCGAACAGTAATGCCAGATTTAAGAAATTATCAGCACTCGCTATCATAGACGGATAAAACATAACAAATTATTGTCCCGAACATTTAGCAAATTACGCAGACTGAATGCTGTGTATATTATCAGCTTTTTGCTGTCTGGACAATACCTCTGCACTAATTGCACGGCGGACAGCACGGCAGTTTAATACGCCGAGGAGCCTGGCGGCGGCGTCACCGGATAAAACGGGAAGATGCTCGATATCAAGCTGTCTTGCTTTTGCGAGAGCATCGGAGAGATTCGTCTCAGGCGCAACGTGGTCGATAATCGGCTCGATGATATCGAGAGCAACCAGCCAGTCGTTCACCTCCTGAGTGGCAAAAGTGGTTCTGATACCGTCGAGAGTAATGGCCCCGAGGAGCCTGTTATCGGAGTCAATAACCGGATAATAAAAGCTGTCGGTATTGCTGACTATTTTAATGACTTCGCTCAAAGATAATCCCGGTGCGATGACGGGCATTTTGGTGTCCATCACGTCACTGACCTTATGTGTTTTTATAAGGTCATCCTCGGTAATATTGAGGCCTGCCTCGCCGGCTTTTTTAACAGAAGCTCTTACAAAGACAGGGCCGATGAGCTGAAGTGTAAAAATACCAATGATTATTACGGATAACATCAGGTCTCTGATTTCGCCCTCGAAACGCTGGCTTGCCATAATGAGCAAGGCGACGGCGATAGTGCCCTGCTGATAGAGACAGAAGCCGAGATACTTTTTTATCGTGGGGACGGCCTTAGAGTAAACGGCTCCCAGATACGAACCGGAAGTCTTGCCGACTACACTGGCAAGAATATATGCGGCTGCAAAAATGGCTATATGCGTGCTGAAGCCGGAAATATTCAGGCGCGAGCCGATGAGGACAAAAAACAAGACATAAACGGGCGGAGAAAATTTTCGAACAAGGTCGAAACTCTTAGAGCTTCTCTTGGGCTCGGTATTAACAAATGTCAGGCCGAAGGCCATCGAAGATAAAATCACATCGAGCTCGAGCGTTCTGGCCAAACCAATGGTCAGGATGATAGAGCTAACGGAAAAAATCAAAACAAGCTCATCATCATCTATCAGCTTAATAATAAAGCGGAGCAGCAGGCCGGCGATAAAACCGAGCAGCAGCGAACCGGACACATCGTAAAGGGACAATAAAGTCATTTTAAGAAAACCGGTCTGCTGATGGCCTATGAGAATTGCAGCAACAGGAACAGAACAAATATATAAAAACATAGCGAGTGCGTCATCAAGCGCGACGATGGCTGTGAGCATAGAGGTTAGCGGGCCTCTTGCTTTATATTCCCAGAGGACATTAACGGTCGAGGCCGGGTCTGTGGCGGAACAAATTGCGCCGAAAACAAGTGCAATAGCCAGAGCGATGTGCCACTGGAAAAAGAAAGAGGCTGCGAGAAAGGAAAGTAAAACGACGAGCAAAAAGGCTGTCAGTCCTTCAAAGAGCAAAATCCAGAAAACCTGCTTTCCAAAGCGTGTGAAGATATCCCTTTTAAGCTCTCCGCCGATAAGAAAACCGATTATGCCCAGAGCAAAGGCGTTGAAAGGCTCAAAAGTGTTGACAACAGACGGATTTATGATTTTTAAGACAGGACCTAAAAGGATTCCAATCGTAACATAGCCGACAACCTGCGGGATGTGGAACCTGCGAAAGATTCTGGCACCGGCAGTACCGCCGAAAATTGCGATGCCTATAAGCAGAATAAGATTCAGATGCCCGCTTTGCGATACGATTGAAGTCAAAAGCTCGTTCATCCTAATTCAACAAAAAAACAATAAAAAAAGACAGCTATGAACAGTTACAGGTTACGACCAAAACGAACAGGCCAAAAGGATAATGGTAATCTGCTGATTTGTTTTGTCAACGTATTTTCGAGCTGACAGCGGATTAAAAAGTTCTTGAACTTATATTCTGGATTGATAAAATGCCGGTTTTTACGATTGTATATAATGAGCTAAATTCAGGGGAAAATGAAATGTATCCTTTTGAAAAAACAAAACGGATGTGTCTGATACTCTTGCTGTTCGGAAGTTTGCTATTGGTTTGCCCTTTCGGCTGTGGCAAGAAAGAGGAGCCGGAGGCTGAAGCGACAACAAGCAGCCAGGCAGAAGAAACAGAGGATAATGAATCAAAGGAGCAGCAACAATCGAGCATAGAGCAGCAAGCCATCGAAACACAGAAAAGTGGTGCTGATGTGCCGGTTGAAAAGAGCAAAGCGGACAGCGGGTCAAAATTAAAAATGAATGAGCTGCTCAAAGATGCATTTCAATGGAAGCTGCTGGCGGAGAACTGGTACGGTAAATGGGCCGGCGATTTTACCTTGACGGATATCAACGGTAAAGTACACAAGCTGAGTGACTACAGGGGTAAGGATGTGATAGTTTTATCATGGGCGGTATGGTGCCCGGCGTGTAAAAGCCAGGTGTCAATTTTGAATGAGATTAGAGAGCAGATAGGCGAGGACAAGCTGGCGATACTGGGCGTATGCTATAACACTAATACAGGCAGAGATTCAATAGAGATGGTGAGGGAATATTCGGCGCAGAACAAGATAGGCTTTCCGGTTTTTTACGCCGAACTGGACGCCTTACCAGCTCCGTTCAACGACAATTTATTTGTGCCGGCGAGCTACTTTATTGATTCGCGAGGCAATCTCAAGCTGGCAGTAGAGGATATCGTATCAATTCAGTATATCCAGAAGGTTCTGGAGGCCGGAAGGTAAGGCTACAATAGTGATATTTTTTTCTGGACAGGGTCGGGATGATAGAGTAGAATACAGAGTTTGAAGATAATTTGATTTAGAGGTATTCGAAAAATGGCACATAAAAAAGGACAAGGCTCATCAAGAAACGGCAGAGACAGCAACCCGAAATACAGGGGCGTTAAGCTGTTCAGCGGCCAGAGTGCACAGGCAGGGGCGATTATCCTGAGGCAGTGCGGCACAAAGTTTTTCGCAGGCAAAAACGTGC
>CAYXGT010000047.1:0-23150 GCA_964464635.1 uncultured Pirellulales bacterium
GCCTTGCCGACAGTTTTGATGCCATGACTTCGGCACGTGTTTATAGAAAAGCGTTGAGCCTCGAAGAAGCGATTGAGGAAATAAAAAGGGGTATGGGCACACAGTTTGATGAAAAAGTGGCAACAGTCTTTCTCAATAATAATATTTATCATCTCTGGGATATTATTCAGGACGGCCTGGCTGAAACTTTTTCCGAAAAAGAATTTTCAGATTATGGCACTGAAGCGATAGGGACCTTGGTCAAATGACAATAAAAACACAGGATTATAATGATGTTATGGTTGTAGAGCTTCAGGGTGAATTAAGCTCGGAGATTAACGAAACACTGAGAAAAACTATCAGCGATGTTATACATTCATCCTTCGGTGAAGATCTAAACCATGAAAGTATGAGTACTGCTATACCTAAAACCGGCATCGTGCTTGATATGAGCAAGGTCGGATTTATTGACAGCGAAGGGCTGGAGTGTTTACTTTGGGCAAGAGACTATGGAGACGAAAACAATTGTCAGCTCAGGTTGGCAGGGCTCGATGAAAATTGCAAAAAAATTCTTGAAGTCACCAGGCTTGAAAACGAATTCAGTTGTTATTCCGAGCTTTCTGAGGCCGTTAAAAGTTTGGCTTAAATTCGGCTCGGGAGAAATAAAAAGATATGAGCGAGATATTTACTGAAAATACAATGCAGCTCGGCGAGTTGCTTCTTAGCAAAGGAATCGTTACTGCCGAGCAGATTGAGGATGTCCTTGAAGAGCAGAGCGGAAAGGGACATAAAAAGCTTTTTGGTGAGCTTCTTGTAGATAAAGGGTATTGTACCGATAACCAGATATCTTCCGCTCTCGCTGAAGCCTATGGTGTCCCCTATGCTCAGGTCGGGCCGAAGTTATGTGATGCAAAAGTTCTGGAAATCCTGCCGAGAGAGTTTCTCGAAAAACACCTCGTTCTGCCGCTCTTTAAGGTTTATGATGTGCTGACTGTTGCGGTAAGCGAGCCGACTAATGTCTTTTTAATAGATGAAATAGAACGTCTTAGCGGCTGTAAAGTCCAGATAGTCTGTGCAACTGTCAAAGATATTAAAAGCACTATACAGACCTATTTACCTGCGGCTAATGTTTTTGTCATCGATGATATCATCGACGATGAAGGTCTGGAAGATTTTACTCTGATAGAAAATATCACCGAAGATATATCTAATCTTGAAGAAATAGCAGGCCAGTCACCTGTCGTAAAACTTGTAAATTATCTGCTTTATAACGCCGTTCAGGAAAATGCGAGCGACATTCACATCGAGCCGGACGATAGAAAATTGCGGGTCAGATACAGGGTGGATGGTAATTTGTATGAAAAAATGTCCCCCCCTTATCAGATGCATTCAGCGCTCGTTTCGAGAATAAAAATTATGGCTGAACTGGATATAGCCCAGAGAAGATTGCCACAGGATGGAGGAATACACGTACTCATCGAGGGAAGGGCTGTTGACCTTAGAGTATCAATTATGCCGACTAATTTCGGGGAAAAGGTGGTTGTCAGAATTATCAATCCGCAAAATATCATATTTAATCTTGAGTCACTGGGTTTTGCCTATAAAAGTCTTGAGCTGTATAGACAAATAATGCGTTATCCAAATGGAATTATTTTAGTCACAGGCCCTACAGGCTCCGGAAAGAATACTACCCTTTACGCTACACTTTCGGAGTTGAATCAGGAAAATATCAACATATGCACCGTCGAGGACCCTATTGAATGTAATATTTCCGGCATCAACCAGTTTCAGGTGATTGAAAGCGTAGGTTTTAACTTCTCAACGGCGCTAAGGAGTTTATTAAGACAGGACCCTGACATAGTAATGGTAGGTGAGATTCGAGATGAACCTACTGCTTCTATCGCTATTCAGGCTGCCTTGACAGGACATCTTGTTTTTTCGACTTTGCATACAAACGATGCGCCGGCGGCTGTGACACGTCTGATAGATTTGGATGTCCCGCCTTTTCTTGTAAGTGCTTCGCTGATTGCTGTGATGGCACAGAGATTGGTACGAAAAATATGTCCGGTTTGCAAGTCGGAATATATACCCTCAGCGAGCATTAAAAATATAGTTGGGAAAATGGGTGGCAAAATAGAAAAGTATTATCGGGGTTTAGGCTGTAGGGAGTGTAGAAATACCGGTTGTTCAGGCCGAATAGCAATTCATGAGTTATTTTTATCCAGCGATAGAATTAGTGAATTGATTAATCAGGGAGCAAATCCAAAGAAGCTTAGAGAGCAGGCGCTGAAAGATGGTATGGTACCTCTTCAATTAGATGGAATTGAGAAAGTAAGAGCCGGAATTGTACCTGTCGAGGAAATTTTAAGAGTGGCTCAGCCGGAAGAAAGCCAAATTGATTAACAGATTTGAATTATCGAAGAAAACGGATAAATGCCTGTATTAAAACCAAAAAAAACCAGAAAGTACGATGCTTCAAGAGCAGCAGGGCAGCAAAAAAACTCTATTTATACAATGATAACCAGCAGTCCTTCTGTGGTAGAGCGATCCTCAAAGTCTAGAGTAAAGAGGTTAGACCTCATAATGTTTACGACACAGTTGTCGGTGATGCTTGACAGCGGCGTTATACTTTCCGATGCACTCGATGCCATTAATGAGCAAACTAATGAGACCGCGTTTAGGTCGATAATCAGGGCTGTTACCAAATCTGTTAAAAACGGCGATAGCTTTTCCGAGGCTTTGGCCGTGTATCCGAAAGTGTTTAGTTCGATGTTTATTAGTATGGTCAAAGCCTCTGAAGCTTCGGGTAAAATGCCTGAGATGCTGCGAGTCCTTGCAGGGTATCTTGAATTTGAATTCGAGATCCGAAAACGCCTCAAAGGAGCACTTACATATCCTTTTATGATGGCTCTCATTGCTGTGGTTGCAACCTCAATGTTGATTTTTTTCGTCCTGCCGAAGTTTATGAAGATTTACGAATCCAGAGGAGCGGCTTTACCCGGGCTTACTCGGCTGATGGTGGGTATCAGCAACCTGTTTCGAAATTTCAAGTTTCTAACCGTTATGTCTACAGTTGCAATTATTTCAGGTATTGCAGTTTATAAATGGTCTAAAACTATTAGTGGCCGTCGTACAATTGATTATATAAAAATCCATACACCAATCATGGGTGGAATGTTTGTCGATATGATTATAGCTCGAAGTATGAGAATTATGGCTACGATGATTTCTGCTGGGGTTAGTCTTTTAGAGACCGTGGAAGTTATACACGGTGCAACTAAAAATTATTATTTTCAGCAGCTTTGGAGCTGGGTCGATGAAAAAATAAGAAACGGCTATCAGTTGACTGAAGCTATGCAGATTTACCCCCAGAACGACTTAATCGAACCGTCTATTTTACAGATGCTAAAAGCCGGTGAAAAAAGCGGCAATATCGGAAAAGTAAGCAATAAAATTTCGCTCTTTTACGAAAAGAAACTGGAAAGTTCAATCGTCTCTGCAACAAAGGTCCTGGAGCCGCTTTTGTTAATAATTATAGGCGGCATTATAGGAATTATAGCCATAGCTCTGTTGCTGCCGGTATTCAGAATATCTTCGGTTATTGCACATTAGCTTGCTTTTCGTAAATACCCCAGATTAAACAGGGAGCAGGCAATCAGGCCATTGTTAAAAGTTTCACCCTTTTAATGGCTGGAAAGTCCCGCTGACAAAAGATATTCATAAAAGCCATTTTTCGCAGAAAAAGACTTGCAAATGTAATCAAGGGAGGTTATAATATCGTTTTTAGTAATATATAATGTTTTTACAGGCATATGCCGATTTTTATGTAGTATGAAGCCGGCTATGGGAAAAGACGTTGAAAGGGTATAGTCAGAAGATGCTTACGACGGAAAAAAAGGGGAAAATAATCAAGGATTTTGAAATCCATAAGGGCGACACTGGTTCACCGATGGTGCAGATTGCCCTCCTGACGGAAAAGATTAATGAGCTTACAGAGCACCTGAAGATACACAAAAAAGACCACTCCTCTCGACGCGGACTGCTCAAAATGGTGTCAAACAGGTCGGCACTGCTTAAATATGTCAATAATAATGACCCGCAGAAATATCGTGAAATTATAAACCGGCTTGGTTTAAGAAAATAAGAAAGAATAAGAGTTCGTAGTTTGTAGTTGAAAACTCATAAGACGCGTTTTTTCAGCCTTGAGCTCTCAACTACCAACTACGGACTTGCAACTGTAAGGAAAATATATGTCGAATGTATGCAGAGTTCAACGGCAAATTGGGGGCGGAATTTTATCTATAGAAACAGGCAAAATTGCAAAACAGGCTGATGGTGCAGTTGTTGTCAGGTACGGTGACACTATTGTTCTTGTCGCTGCAGTAACAGCACCGCCTCGCTCGGAAGATATAGATTTTTTCCCGCTCAGCGTGGAGTATCGTGAGCAGCACAGTGCCGCAGGCAAATTCCCCGGCGGATTTATTAAGCGGGAGGGAAGGCCAAGCACAAAAGAAATCTTAACTGCCAGAAAGATAGACAGACCTATTCGCCCTTTGTTTCCCGAAGGTTATTGTCAGGAAGTGCAGATAATAGCAAATGTTTTAAGCTTTGACGGCGACAATGACCCCGATATCCTTGCTATGATTGGTGCCAGTGCGGCTCTGACTATCAGCAGGATTCCATTTTTGGGGCCTATTGGTGCCTGTAGATTAGGCAGAATAGATGGCCAATATGTTGTCAATCCCACACATAAACAGCTCGAACAAAGTGACTTGAATCTTCTGCTTGACGGCCGAAAAGAAGCGATAAATATGATTGAGGTCGGCGCAAAACAGGTTTCAGAACAGGTAATTGCTGATGCAGTTGCCCAGGCGCACAAAACCGTCGGCGAAGTGTGCGATATGATAGAGGAGCTTAGAGGAAAAGTGGGCGTTGAAAAAGAAATTATTCTTTTAGAAAAAAATGATGAGCTTTATTCGAAGATTCGCTCACAGATTGCTGACAAACTGCTTGAAATAAAGCAGATACAGAAAAAGAAGGAGCGGAATAATGCGGAAAAAGCCTTGTTTGAAGAGATTATGACCCAGTACTGTGAATCGGAAGAACCCGACGCCCAGATTTATAAAACCGGCCTTGTTAAAAGGACTTTGGCGAAAATTGAGGGTGAGGTAATCAAACAAATGCTCCTTGACGGCAAACGAATCGACGGCAGAGGTTTTGATGACATTCGTCCCATAAGTTGTGAAGTAGGTATCTTTCCGAGAACTCACGGCTCAGCGGTTTTCTCGCGTGGCGAGACCCAGGCCCTGGTCAGTGTAACCCTCGGAACCATCAGGGATGCCCAGATTATTGACGGCCTGCTGGAAGAATATTCTCAAAACTTTACGTTCCATTATAATTTTCCCCCCTATTCTGTAGGAGAGGTCAGGCCGGTTCGGGGTCCCGGCAGAAGAGAAATCGGACACGGCTCTCTTGCTGAGCGCGCTCTTGACGCTGTAAGGGCTGCCGACGAAGATTTTGCCTATACCGTCAGACTTGTTTCCGACATAACCGAATCCAACGGCTCCAGCTCGATGGCTTCCGTTTGTGCCGGTTCTCTGGCTCTTATGGATGCGGGCGTACCTGTAAAGAAAGCTGTTGCAGGTATTTCAATCGGTATGATAAGCGATGGAAAAGGCAAGTATAAGCTCCTGACGGATATTATGGGTGAGGAAGACCACTTTGGCGAGATGGATTTCAAAATCGCCGGCACCACAGACGGCATCACCGCTATCCAGCTTGATATCAAGGCTGAAGGATTGGCCCACAAGATTATGGTCGAGGCTCTCGAGCGCGCCAGGCAGGCCCGTCTGAAAATCCTGGATGTTATGGAACAGACCATTAAACAGCCGAGAACCGAGTTAAGCAAATATGCCCCGAAACTTATCAGTATTGAGATTGACCCCGAATTAATAGGCAAAGTAATCGGCCCGGGTGGCAAAATGATAAAGGGCCTTCAGGACCAGACCGGAACTACTATTGAAATCGAGGAAGATGGAACCATATACATAAGCTGCCTTGGCGGTGACGGCCACCTCGAAGCCAAAGAAATCATAGAATCGATGACTCAGCCGCCTGTGGTTGGTAAAATCTACAAAAACTCAAGGGTCGTTTCCGTAAAAGACTTCGGCATATTTGTCGAAATCGCTCCCGGAGTCGAAGGCCTCTGCCATATAAGCGAATTAGCCAACGAGTATGTCAAAAACATCGACCAGGTCTGCAAAGTCGGTGACCTCATACCTGTAAAGCTGATAGCGATTGACGAGCAGGGCAGATTAAAACTTTCTCGCAAGGCTGCTCTTGCAGAGCCGGACGAAAAAAAAGAGCCGAACGAAAAGAAAGCCCCTGCCCTAAAACAAACCCGTAAGTAAATTACTATTGAGACGAAATCTTTTTCGTTTAGCCCCCTGCAACGCAGGGGGTTGTATTTTCCGTTTAGCTGTCGCCGGCCTGTCCTGAGTGGATTTATCCTGAGCTTGCCGAAGGGAGTATTATCGAAGGACCGCAGGGGATTTTATCTTTATATTTAGCCCCCAGTTTTACTGGGGGTTTTGTTTTTATCCCCCCGCACCTGTCCTGCATGTCCTGAGCTTGCCTGTGGTGAGCAAGGTCGAACCGTCGAAGGTATCGAAGGGAACGGCGACTTTGATTAGCCCCGCCATCACTATGGCGGGGTTGCTTTTGTCTTTTTGTTTACCTTTCGAAGGGAACGGCGACGAAACTGTCATTCCCGCGAAGCTTGTCCCCGCGTAGGCGGGGAGCGGGAATCCAGTTATGTCATTCCCGCCCACCATAATTGCCTCGATTTATAACTGGTATTTCTCCCTTTTTTGTGATAGCATTTCTCACTCTATTTCTTTTGTAGAAGACGAAGGCTTAAAAAGTGGATAATAATCAAAAGCATAATCCTGGCCGCTCGCGTCCGCATAAAGAGGACCTGATTGCCCAGCTCGCCCACGAAATAAAAAATCCTCTCTCCACTATTAAAATCAACCTCAGTCTTATCGCAGAGGACCTCGAAAAACTCAAGGGTCTCGGGCAGGGCGGCTCCCGTACTTCGGGCCGGCTTGATGACCAGACCTTTTCAGCAGCGCTTAGAAAAATCTCCGTAATCAAAAAAGAGGCCGACCGCCTTGAGCAGATTCTCGACGGCTTCCTGCGCTACACCGACAAAATCGAGCTGCAGACAGCCGCTATCGATATCAATGAGCTAATCAGCGATCTTATCGATTTCTACGCACCGCAGGCGTACAGCCGTTCAATCGTCCTCAGGCAAAATTTGCATAACGCACCGCTTGTCTGCAAAGTCGATTCGAATATGTTAAAGCAGGCGCTCCTGAACCTTTTCATCAACGCCCAGCAGGCTATGGACAGCGGCGGCGAGCTTATGATAAGAACACAAAAAGCCCCGGAATATGCTATAATACAAATAAACGATACGGGCACAGGTATTCAGCCGGAAAAAATCGATAAGGTTTTCAACGGATACTCGTCCCGGCCGAACGGCAAAGGTCTCGGCCTGCCGACGGCAAAGAAAATAATCGAGGCACATAAAGGAACGATAACCGTTGAAAGCGAGCCGGGCAAAGGCTCAATTTTCACGATAAAATTGCCGCTGCATAATCCTGCTGAAAATTAAAGAGTCTAAAATGGCTGACGACAGCATAATCCTGGTCATAGATGACGAGCGTAATCACGCCGACGGCCTCGTCGAGGCCCTCGAAGGCCTCTGCGCAAAGGCAATCGCCGTCTATAACGACAAGGACGCCCTCGAGCTGCTTAGGAGCGAAAAGGTCGATGTCGTTATTACCGACCTGCGGCTCGGCGGCGATATCGACGGTATCGGCATCCTCGAAGAGGCCAAGAAACAAAATCCCGATACCCAGGTCATCCTCGTTACCGCCTACGCCACTATCGAAAACTGCAAGCAGGCCATCAAAATGGGCGCCTTCGATTATCTCGTCAAGCCCATCAATATCGATGAGCTTCGAACACTCACCCAGCAGGCCTGCCGAAAGGCAGAAGCCTCTGTAAGCCGAAGATTCCAGAGAGCATCATCCGATAAATGGGATTTCGTTTTCGACGGCGTCATAGGCGAGAGCAGGGCGATGCACGGCATCTTCGAGGTCCTCAAAAGGGTCGCCGCATCGAACATCGCGGTCCTTATCGAGGGCGAATCCGGTACCGGCAAAGAACTGCTCTCAAGGGCAATCCACAATAATTCTCCTCGTGCTCGCGAGTCTTTCAAGCCGGTAAATTGTGCCGGCCTGACCGAGACACTCTTGGAAAGCGAGCTGTTCGGCCACATCAAAGGCGCCTTCACAGGCGCAACCGGCGACCGCAAAGGCCTTTTCGAAATCGCCGATAAGGGAACACTGCTGCTCGACGAAATCGGCGATATGTCGCCTAACAGCCAGGCCAAGCTTTTAAGGGTCATTGAGGATGGCGTTATAATACCGGTCGGCTCGAATAAGCAGGCCGTCGTCGATGTAAGGATTATCAGTGCGACGAACCAGGACCTGACAAAGCTCATCGAGGAGAAAAAGTTCAGGCAGGATTTGTATTTCAGAATCAAGGGCGTAAGTATTGTCCTGCCTGCCCTTCGCGATAGGACCGAAGATATACCCGCACTCGCCGAGTTTTTTCTCAAGGAAGCAATCTGCGAAACAGGCTCGAAGGTTACCGGCATAACCGATTCCGCAATGGATATTCTCAAGGGCTTTGATTGGCCGGGCAATATCAGGCAGCTTAAAAACTGCATAAGGACAATGGTAGTAATGGCCGAGTCTGATTCTCTCGACGTCTGTGATATTCCGCCCGATATTTCGCGCAGAAGACAGCTTGGTGCGGGTGTAAAGGGTGCTTCGGATTTATCCGGAATGTCGCTTAATGAAATTGAAAAGCAGGCGATTATGGATACCCTTACCCGGACAGGCAATAACCGCGAAAAGGCCGCAAAAATCCTCGGCATCGGTGAAAGAACACTATACCGTAAAATTAAAGAATATAATTTATAATATGCAACCACGGATTTCACGGATTGACACGGATTTATTTCGCTGACTTGGGTGTTCTCAAAAGTTTTTACTTCGAAAAGTAAACTTTTCCCATAAAACCTTTCTCGACCACAGAGCATCTGAAAATGCTCTTTCTTAAAGTCAGCGATTAGATAAAGATTATTCGCAAAAGCGAAGATTTCCTTGTAAAACAAAGCCAATGTGGGGGAAAACAAAGCCAATTTTGGGCTAAAATTGGGTTTGAATTGGCTTTGTTTGGCTTTGTTTTTGGGAGTGCTTTTAAGCACAAAATTTTTGTATGTCGTTGTAGAATAAGAAGTTATGTCATATTGGACACTTGGTGAATTGGCTTTGTTTTGCATAAAAAGGTTTGATTTGTAGAGCTCTCTCGACAAATGTAGAGGCATTTTTTGAGCAAATTGCTCAAAAAAAGTCGCTTGTCGCTCGTATCTCGTCGCTGGTTGATGGAAATTTACGAATTTGTTAGCCATTTGAAATATCCGCTACTCCTTGTAAATAAAGAGCTTACGAACTAAATTTTGACTTGGCCGACTGGCTCTTTCGTGCGGTTTCCCCCGCGTTACGTGTGTTTTCTAACACACAGAGGTATTGTACCGAAAAGAGGCGATTATTCAATAAAAAAATAATAAATTTTAACCGCTGAGAGATCAAAGAACGTAGAGTTTTTCTGACTCGGATTAACACTGATGAACACAGATTTAATTGAATCTAAATATTGGAATAGTACCGATCTATTTTATCTAATGAATTTTTAGCCTTCCATACTTGATATATCCTCTAAAAGACGCGTATAAATAGGTATAAAAGTAGAACAAAAATCGAAAAGTTCATCCCATTGTCTTAAATCAGGTGTTCTATGCGCGAATGTGTTTCTTATTAACGGAGCAGTGTCCATCACCGAACAGAACTCTTCATCATTCAATGGTGTAATATCAATAATCCTCTTATCGAGAATAATACGTTTATATAATTTACATAAGTCCCCAAATACCAAATTCTCCTTTTTTGCTGTAATCCCCTCTTTATTTTTAAGATCATCTATCGCTGATTGCCAATCATTCCCATACAATCTAATAATAAGAGGTATAAGTCTCTGTCGAAGTTTTTCCTCAAATGCTGGAAAAAATGCTAATAACCGGCTAATTTCTTCAGGATCCCTTCGTGCTTTTGCTCGAAGTAATCCTATTAACAACTTTTGTTTATCTTCAGATAATTTTGGTCGAACCTCGACATATTTTAAAGTCAATTTCAATCGCTCTGTCGCGGGTAAAGTCAATACTTCAGGTAATTGATTTTGAATTTCAGAATCAAGAATATGGCTATCGGCTTGCTCAAAATCTATAAATGTTGACATGCGATTCACACGGCTTGCAACAAGCATAGTTTGGGTCATAACTTCAACCGATGTAAATTCTTTTGTAATTTCTTGCAAGAAGAGATATATATCATAATAATTCTCGGCTTGCCCTTTAATCACAATTCTAATAGCGGATCCAGAAGTAACGTAAATCGATCTATTTCTTATTTGTTTCCATCCTGCAATCAATTCTTTTAAACGTATCATTTTCGATACTTCTAACGCATACATACTTCGGATAGTTATATAAAATTGGATTCGTTCTGGATGAAAGCCAACTGTCTCATCCAATATTAATCCAGCATTCTTTAATCGTTCAAAATATTTGCTATCCTTTCCCTCTGTTTGAATATCCTTAAGAGAAAATAAGCCTATTTCCCTTAATATCTCCTCGATATCTGATACATCAGAATAACTGGCAGTCTCAGGGAAATGTGTTAGTTCCTGAACTCTGATGAATTCTGGGGGATATTCCCTGTTAAGGTCGCTATTATCAACGAATCTAAGACGAAGACTTTGAATAGTCTCTTCATAAGCCCAGACCCTAATTAGAATATCCCAATCTGAATAGAGATGAAATATCATAAAGTCAGATATTTTGGCCCATCGAAGGTCAGCTATAATACTTTCTTTTAAGAAAATGCTGCCTGTTGCAAATCGCACAAATATGAGATAAAGTTTATAACCGCAATATTCATGTACTGCACGATGCCAATGAAAATGCCAAGGTTCGTTTGTTTTCATTGATAACTCCTTGAATTTGGAATTTTCTACTATAGATAAATCAGAATTGCCTACCAATTCCTTTTTCTTTATATTACTTCTTTTTTTTTGTAGAGATGCATATGGACTTTGTCCCAAGGGAGGTTTTTTAAGTTTTGGTTCATCATGTAAAGACCGAAGAAGTATATCATATTGACTTTGGTCGAACTCAACAGTTCGAAGATCAATATAAATCCTTGACCCTAAAAACCTTGGCAATCTCTCTTTTATAACATTGCGAAGGATAGGAATAAATTTTCGCTTTTTTAAATTCTTCGCAATTTCAGCAGTAATAATCATCCGTTCATATCCGACACCACCTTTCAATGTGTTGGCTTTTTTTATATACTCCTCTGTGCAAATAATTAACACACGTCGACAAGAAGATAATGCTCGTTCCATGAAATAAGTCACATCATCACCAGGACCTAATTCCCATTGATCGAGTAATATATCTATGCCATCGGAGCGAAGACGTTCGGAGAGTTTTCGAATCCAGTCCTTATGTCGTTCTGAATCATGGGAATATGATATAAATACTTTAGGTGATAATGTGGAACGCACTATATATTCTCCGTTAATATCATTTTAATCTCTATCATTACCGCCATAAAATTTATAGTATCAAATTAAAAACTGAATTTTATTTAATAATTTTCACAACTTGCAATTTTAATATATTTGAAGTTCCAAAAGGATTAGGGCTTATTTCCTGTAAACAGTTTAGTGTCACTTCAGTTTTTAACATTGATTCAATATAGATTGCGATATCTTGGTCACCTATCAATTCGAAATTATACTCTCCTTGCGGGACTACTTGCCCAGCAGGAACTGAAATTTTGCCACCCATCTTATGTTTATTAAAATCAAATATTTCGCATGTAAATTGGATATTTTCCGGCATAATTTCTGTTTTGGGAGAGAATATGCTACTGTTAGATTTATTAATCTCAATAAAATCGGTTTCCTTTTTATGAGTTAAGCGCACTCTATCAACTCCCTGATTTGTTAACTTCGCTAACTTCTGATAATCACTTAAAGATTCTTTTCCAACATTATAAGTAAATTGATTTATTGTGATATTACCGTAACCGTTATTGACTACAAGCATACCATCACGCGTTTGATTGTAAGTAGGTAATTTACCTTTATGAATTGATTCCAAGACAAATTGCAAATAGTTAAAAGCATTCTTCGTTAGATCCCAGATTGCTTTTGGTGTGAGAGCGGTTATAAAAGGCATTATCATTTGTGCTGTAACTACAGAAGCCAAAATTATATCCAAATCTACTACAAGAGAACCTTTTTCTATTTTGGTAAAAGTAATCCGAAATTCTTCCCTTGTCTTTTTGCTAATACGCTGACTCTGTGACAATGCTAGGTACGATTTGTCCACTATACTTTGAAATGCGATGAAGGTGTCTATGGCAATATCAAGAGGAATGTTTTTCTCAAGAATTGGGCCTTCCATTCGTAAACTAACTAATTCGCCCATATATAATACCTCAAATCACCTTATAATTAACCTTCGTCTATTCAATTTGAGAAATATGAATTATCTAGACCTCGTTGTTTTCAAAGAATTTCAGTCAAAAGGGGCTGGCAAGTAATACTTTTCGCTGTCCTTTCAGTCTGGCTAATGATTATAAGGATTTTAGATAAATAAGCAATATATTTTTTGAAATATTCTTTATAAATCAGTGTTAATCAGTGTCAATCAGTAAAATCTGTTGTTAATTTTGTCTCCAACTTGGCATCTGGTCAGGCTGTACTTTTTCCCAAAGACCTTTTTTGGCGGCTTTCGCAGCGGCTTCCAACTGCTTATACTTGTTATAGAAGCTGTGCCGGAACCGCCAATCTGCGTAAGCGAAACCTTCCGAGAGTAAAATTTCATTCAAAAAGCTTCTGTCCGGCAACTGGATATAGGCCAGTAATCGGCCGTAATAACCTCTTGTTCGACGCTCTTCGAGATAGATTGTTACCTGTTTACCGAGTGTCAATTCGCGAGCATATTGGGAAGCTTCCGGCCCGAAATACATTACGCCTCTTTGCGGATGTTTGGTTTCAGGGGTATCCACACCCCAGAGTCGTATCCTGGTTGTCTCTTTATTGGCGTCGGGTATATTTATATCGATTGTGTCACCATCGACAACGTTTACAACGAGGAAGCTTTTCTTGTGGTACCTGTCGAAATCGGAAAGTATTTGGCTGTCTTCGGATTTCGGCTGGGTGTTTGTTTGGCTGGTATTTTCATTATCCAGCCAGACGGCAACCGCGAGTGCGAGCAGGCACAATGCCAATATGGCCGCTTTGGTGCGGCGGCTCATCGCGGAAGCAGGTTTGTCGGCCTTTCTGGTCACGAATTGTACTCGTATTTAGAAAACTTTTACTTTTTTGCGGAGCTTCGTTTTTTATACGCTTTTCTTTTTGGGGCAGGCTTGTCGAGCTCGAAGGCGAGGCAGACGGCCTGCAGTGCCTTATGGCCCTGATGCTTATCGACAACGCAGCTTATACGGATTTCGCTTGTCGTAATCGAATCTATATTTACTTTTGCCTTGGCCAGCGCGCCGAACATTTTATCGGCGATGCCGTAATGGCTTCTCATACCGACACCGATTACGGAAATTTCGGCTATATCGTCGCGGATAAATATATCATCGCAGTTAAGCTCGGTTTTGACTGCCTCGACGGCTCTTTTAGCCGCCCGCAAATCGGAGATACCTATGGTGAATGACAGGTTCGCTTTTTTCGGGCTTACCTCGGTCTGGACTATGTCATTTATGAGCACGTTCGCCTTTGCGAGATGGGAGAACAGCTTTGCTGCGTTGCCCGTCTTATTGTCAACATTAGTGAGACTGATTTTGGCCATATCCTTTTGTATCGTCGCGCCCGAAACCACTATATCTTCCATTTGAGACTCCTCTGTAGTAATTATTGTCCCCTCGATTTCTTTAGCACTGTTTCTGACGTGGATTTTCACATTATATTTTTTGCCGAACTCGACAGCCCGCGGGTGCATAACCCTCGCCCCCATACTCGCCATCTCGAGTATCTCGTCGTAGCAGATTTTTTGCATCTTCACCGCTTTGCTGAATATCCTCGGGTCGGTCGTGAAAATGCCGTCAACGTCTGTGTAAATCTCGCACTGTGCGGCGCCGAGAGTTGCCGCCAGTGCGACGGCACTGGTATCCGAGCCGCCTCTGCCCAGTGTTGTGATGTTGCCGTAATCGTCTATACCCTGAAAGCCGGCTACGAGGACAATCCTGCCTTTTTTCAATTCATTGTGGATTCGTTCGGCGTCAACGCTCTTTATTCTTGCCTTGGTATGAACACCGTCGGTAATCATTTTGATTTGCCCGCCTGTGAAGCTGATAGCGTCGTAGCCGGCAGCGGCCAGTGCCATAGCGAAGAGCGATACGGTCTGAATCTCGCCTGTACTGAGCAGCTGGTCCAGCTCTCTTTCGGGCGGCTCGGGATTGAGCTCGAGAGCATCGGCAATTAGCTGGTCGGTCTGCCTGCCGCGGGCTGATGCGACCACGACTACCGAGAAGCCTTTTTTAACGGTTTTGATTACACGGTCGGCGGCACGTTTGATTTTGCCTGCGTTTGCTACCGAGGTGCCTCCAAATTTTTGTACAATTATCGCCATATTTTTTGCCTGTTAGTGCTATATTTTCAGAAAATACTCCATAAGCTCGTAACCTTTATCTATTCTGAAGCCGGATTCGGCGGCGTTGGCCTCGCTGAAGTTGGTGTGCAGGGTGCCGGTGACATCGGTGCCTGCCATAGCGAATGGTACCGGTTCCGGCGAGTGAGCGCCTGTGCGGACCGGCGTGGGGTGGTCGGGGGCGACAAGGATCCGCCATTTGTCGTAAGACTGCAGGGCATCGTACACGGGGCCGACGATGTGTTTGTCGATTTGTTCGACGGTTTTTTTCTTGAGCTCGGCAGAGCCGGCGTGGCCGGCTTCGTCCGGCGCTTCAATATGAACAAGGACGATGTCGTAATTTTCAAGGGCTTTTACCGCAGCGGCGCCCTTTCCTTTATAATTGGTATCGACAAAACCGGTGGCGCCCGGTACTTCTATGAGGTCAAAACCTATCAATTTCGACAGGCCCCTAGCGAGGTCAACGGCGGTGATGGTTGCCCCTTTCAGGCCGAAGCGTTTTCTAAAGCTTTCCAGCCTCGCCTGTTTGCCCTGTCCCCACAGCCAGATGGAGCTGACCTGATTTTCGCCGAGGTCTATTTTCACCTTGTTGATATCGTGATTGATGAAAAGCTGCTGAGACTGGGCTATCAAGTCGGTGAGGATTTGAGAGTTTTTGCCCCGCGGCAGGATTTTTTCTATTGCAGTGCCTATATAATCGTGCGGCGGGTATGTCTGGACATCGAAATCGAGTCCCTTGATTACCAGAAGGTGGCGATAACTGACGCCCGGATAGAAACGAATATTATCATTGGCGAACTGCTCGTTCAAATCCTCGACGAGCTTTTTAGCTTCTTGAGTTGATATGTGTCCGGCGCTGTGGTCGGCCATTTTGCCTTCCACGACGGTAACGAGGTTACACCTGAAAATCCAGTCTTCCGGTGATAGCCTGATATTGCGGGCGACCGCCTCAATGGGGGCGCGTCCGGAATAATAGCGGACGGGGTCATAGCCTAAGAGTGACATCTGGGCGACGTCACTGCCAGCTTCCATACCGTCCGGGATAGTCTGGACAAGTCCCTGCTTGCCCTGTGAGCTTATCCTGTCTATATTCGGTATGTCGGCTGCTTCGAGAATAGTCTTGTTATCGAGCTCTTTGACAGGCTCATCTGCAGCACCATCAGGAATTATTATCGCATATTTTGTCACTAATCCTTGTCCTCCGATATATCGACGATTCTAATGCACATCGGTTTTCCGCCTATAACGTCGAGCTTTTCCATATCTTTCAAGGCTGCTGTTATATTTTTCTGCTGAGTGGGATGTGTCAGAATCACGACGGGCACGGTATTTTCAGGCCCGATATCCTCGTGCTGCAGTGCTCCTGAAATGCTTATGTCGTGGTCGGCGAGAATCTTGCTCCATTTTGCGACGACACCCGGTTTGTCCCTGCACATAATACGGATGTAGAAGCGGCTGATAAGGTTATCAATCGTGTCTATCAGGACGGAAGTCTGGCTTCTCGGTTTAAGTTTGAGATTCCTGAAAGTGTTGGCCGAGTTGCCGAGCGCGACATCAATAATGTCAGCCACAACCGCACTTGCGGTGGGCATCATACCGGCACCTCGTCCGTAATAATTGACCTGCCCGGCAGCGCTGCTGAAAATGCTGATGGCATTAAACGGGCCGTTAACATTGGCGAGAGAGTTGTCCCTGCTTATAAATGAAGGATGCACCCTGAGAGAAATCTTGTTGTTACTATCTTTTCGGCCTATAGCCAGCAGCTTTAAGACGTAACCCATCTCAGAGCCGTACCTGATATCTTCCTGATAGATTAACTCGATACCTTCCGTGAAGATATCTTCGAGTGAAATCTCACATCCCAAAGCTATTGATGCCAGGATTGCCAGCTTGTGGGCGCTGTCCGTGCCGTTTATGTCGAGTGTGGGGTCAGATTCGGCATATCCTTTTTTCTGTGCCTGTTGCAGGGCGGTGTTGAAGTCCAGACCTTTGCTGCTCATATTCGAGAGTATGAAATTGCAGGTTCCGTTGACGATTCCGTATATCGCGGTGATATCGTTTGCAATCAGGCCGGTACGCAGGCCCGATATGATTGGAATTCCTGCTGCACAGCTCGCTTCGAATGCTATGCATCGCGAGTTTTTGTGGGCGGCTTCAAATAGCTCGCTGCCGTGTTCTGCCAGCAGTGCCTTATTGGCGGTAACGATATCTTTGCCGGCCTGGAGCATCCTGAGCTGGATATCCTTGGCAGCAGTTGTTCCGCCGACGAGCTCCAGGGCTATGGTAATGCTGTTATCGTTCAACAGCCTGTTGATATCGTTTGTTAGAACACCTTCGGCTAATTGGACGTCTCTTTTTCTTTCGGTGTCGGTATCGACTACACAGGCGATTTCGAGGCGCAGGCCGGTTTTGAATGCAATAGCATCCGCCTGCAGGCCTATGAGCTTTATTACACCCGTTCCGACCATACCGAAACCCACTATTCCGATTTTTACCTTTTTTTCTGCCATATTCGTTTTCTCTATTTCGAGGATTTTAATAGCTCAGTAGTTTATATGCAAAATCGGCCTTAGTCAACAGGCTATAAGCAAAATAAAGGCGTCATTTTTTTTATTGCGGAGGACGGAGGACGGATGACAGAAGGCAGAGCAAGAACTGACAATTTAAGGTTCTTTTTAAGAAGGAGACTTATTCAAATATAATTGTGCACTTGATGTGGAATGACATATTAGAAAAGTGAAACTTATTTAATAGAAACGGTACTAGTAAATGTTAAAGATCAAGGTAATATCCTGGGGCGCTATGAGCAGCCAATTTCTTTATTGTGGTTTCATACGTTGCGAATTTATCCTTGATGATACTTGGACCACAAATCACAGCATAAGTATTCTTAAGCTGTTTAAGAGAACTTTGATCATCCTTCATTGCAAGAGCGCAAACAATATAATACGCTGCTTGGATATCATGAAGATTGTCCAAGTTAGCCTTCTTAAGATTCTTATATCTATTGTGTTTAAGTTCTGTATAGGCTCGCCACCATGAATAAGAAGCGGTTGGTGCTAAACTCTGGAAAATCGGTTTCCATTGTTCATGGATATATGAAAAATACTGGATTCCTTTTATCTTCGGATGCTTTTCTTTAAGCCAGACTTTGTAGTCTCGCATGTTGGGCTGAGTTTCACCAACAAGATGACTAAATAGTGTATCTATTTCTGTACCCATTAAGATGATAAGCTCTGATATCTTGTCACCATAAACAGATGAATTTTCCGGAGAAAAATCGATATATCTACGAAGCTCCTTGATTTCATCACATATCATTTGGAAATAGGGAATAAGATACATTTTTGCAAACCTATAATAGTATCATCCATGTTTTTTGAATAAATATTATATCTTAAATAAAATGTCAAGATAAAAAAGGATAAGTAACATACGAAAAGCAGTAAGAACCTGTATGTTTTTTCATTTGCCTGCGGTCTGCTAATTGGCTAATATCAATTTTTTACGTGTTGCCACGGGCAGGATGCCCGTGGTACGAAAGGGATGCGGATTATGAGCCGGTACAGATTTTACTGTCCAGATATTGTTGAGCCGGTTACGAAGCTGCAGGGGCCTGAGTTCGAGCATCTCAGTAAGGTTCTCAGGCTCGGAAGCGGTGAGGAAGTGGAACTATTCGACGGAAAGGGATTGCTCGCAGAGGCAACGATAAAAGAGAAAAGCAAAAAGGCGGCTATCCTGCGTATTATTAAAACGACTCAACACAAACCGCCGGCTGACGGCAGGATAATACTTGCTGTTTCTATCGCAAAGGGACAAAGATTTGACTGGCTGATAGAAAAAGCTGCCGAGCTCGGCATCGACAGGATTACCCCTGTTATATTCGAGCGGACCGTCAGGTGTCCCTCTAATCCGAAAATACTCGAGCGCTGGACGAGACTGGCAGTTTCTGCGGCAAAGCAGTCTGGCAGGATTTTTTTGCCCGTAATTGATAGTCCCTTGCCTTTAGCCGAGGCTGTCGGAATATTACAGGAACGAAACGAAAAAGCGAGGGTAATCTTCGGCAGTGTCGATGAGAGAGCAGATAGTCTGTTAACAAGCTGCTGGAGGGGCACAGATGTTATTGTTTTTGTCGGCCCGGAAGGCGGTCTTACCGATGATGAGCGGGATTTGTTAAGGTCAGGCGGAGCGGAACCTGTTCATCTTACCAACACTATTTTGAGAACTGAAACGGCAGCGCTTGCTTTTGCATCAATACTTGCAGCACAGCGTGACAGTTGAAATACCCATTGAAAAAATTTCTATTTTCCAATTTTATTTTTTTGTACGTCCCATATATTTAATGTTACGGCTGAACATTGAACAACATTATATGACTATGGAAAATATTCAGTTGCCGGCGTCAACTTCACCATAAATCAATTGATTTGAAGGCTGCTTTTCAGTTATAATACATTTTCCAAATGGGGGTGAAAGGCTGTTCGCCTTTCTTATTCGCTTGGCTTATATAATTTTGTGCAGGATTTTTTTGTAGAATCGTGCATAGGGGAAAGGGGGGAATAAGATGAAGAAGGTCAGAGCTTTAGTATGTTTTTTAGTTGTCTGTTTTTTGAGCACGCCGCTGTTTGCCTGTTATGTTCCGTCTTCGATTTCAGGAACAAGTACGGCGACATTACTTGAAGATGGTGAGCACGCAGGATTGTATCTTTATGAGATAGATATTGAATGGGACCTGAATTACTCCCATTGTGCGGACCTCGAAAAGTGGTTACTGAAGTTAAAGAGCGGCTGTTCCGACCCTGACCATCTTTTTGAATTTGACACTGTCGCTGGTTACTCGACGAGCCAGCATCATCCTGGCGACCCTTCATCGATGGGCTGGAGCGGCTCGTTCATCGAAGAAATTCTTCCTGATTTACCGATAATCAAATATGGCAAGCCGTATTTTCCTGCGTGTGCACAATCCGGTTCTGAGGGACACGGCACTTTTTGGTTCTATTCCAATGTTATACCGGAGTACGGCACGTATGGAGATGTCCTTATCGGTATTGACGGCTGTAAGGTTGTTAAAGGTGATTTGACGGGCGACTATCCATCCTGCAGAATTATGCCTATGCCTGAGCCTGCAACAATTTGTATGCTCGGCATGGGTGGCGGATTGTTATTAATGAGGAAAAAATAAAGGTTCAAATCTTTGTAAGAAATTAAGGCAAAGGCCGAGGCTGTAAGTGACGAACTTACAGCCTTTTTTATGATGTTTTTTACAGCCTGCCGACTTTCCGGATTTTTTAATCAGCTACATTTCTTGACGTTTGGTTTTTCATAGCTTATAGTGTTCGGGTATTTGATTGCTATGTTAATCCAAGGTTTAGCTGGAGCTTTGTTGATGGCGAAAGAAAACTTGTGCGACCAGTGCTCGGGACTTTGCTGCAGGTATTTTGCACTGCCGATTGAGACGCCGGAAGACGAGCAGGATTATGAGGACATAAAATGGTATCTGTGCCATGAAGGTATTGCTGTTTTCGTCGAGGACGGCGACTGGTATATCAGTATAAATAGCAGGTGCAAATATCTGACAAAAGACTTCAAATGTGCTATATATAACAAAAGGCCGAAAATCTGCAGAACATATACCACAAAAGCCTGTGACTTCATCGAAGGTGAATACGATTACGAGCTGTTTTTTAACGATGAAAAACAAATGGAAGAGTATATAAAGAATAAATTCGATAATAATATGAACCAAATTGCGGAACTTAAAAGGAAAAAGAGAAAGAGATGAAAATTCAATCTGTAAAAGGGACAAGGGATTTTTACCCGTCTGATATGGCTGTCCGAAATTATATCATTGACGGCTGGAAAAAAGTCTCGATTCGCAACGGCTTCGAGGAGTATGACAGCCCGATCCTCGAACATCTGGCGATGTTTCAGATAAAAAGCGGCGATGAAATCGTCGAACAGCTCTTTTCTTTCAAGGACAGAGGTGATAGAGACCTCGCCCTTATTCCTGAAATGACGCCTTCACTTGCGCGAATGGTCAACCAGAAGATTAACTCTCTGCCAAAACCTATAAAGTGGTTCTCCGTCCCCAGACTCTTTCGAGCAGAACGTCCTCAGAAAGGCAGACTGCGCGAATTTTTTCAGTGGAATATCGATATCATAGGTGTCGAAGGTTATTTCGGGCAGGCACTGGCAGATGCTGAAGTAATATTTACCACGGTGGACTATTTACGTGAAGTCGGATTAACCAGTAACGATATAAAGGTAAAAATATCAAGCAGGGAATTGCTGGCTACTTTTCTCAAAAGCCAGGGTGTTCCCGAAGATAATCTCGAATCTGTATATGCCGTGCTTGACAAGAAATCCAAATTGCCGCTGGAAACCTTTGAAAAAATTCTTGAAGAGCAAATTCCGGATAAAAAGACTACCGGGAAAATACTGGATTTTATGAATGTTGATTCGATGCCGGAACTTGAAGAACTGGCGAAACATGAATCAGAGCAAAACAATGCTTATTTAAAAATAAAGTATGTTCTTGACCATTTGGACGCGATGGGCGTAGGTGACTTCTGTATTTATGACCCGTCTATTGTAAGAGGCCTGGCTTACTATACCGGCATCGTTTTTGAAGTGCATGACATCACCGGCGATCTGCGAGCAATCTGTGGCGGGGGACGATACGATAACCTGCTCAAGGACTTTGGCGGCCCGGACATATCTGCTACCGGTATGGGTATGGGTGACTGTGTTCTGGAAATCCTTCTTCGCGAGAAAGGGTTGCTCGACAAAAAAGTCACTGACAAATCGCTCGATGTTTTTATTGCTTATATAGCTACATTTGGTCCTGAGTCAGGGAGTATCGTTGGAAAGCTAAGGTCAATGGGATATTCGGTTAATTTTAGCTATAAGCCAAGTGGTTTTACAAAGCAGATGGCTGAAGCTTCGGCTCAAAATGCAAAAACTTGCATAATTATTGGTGATGAGGAACTTAAGAATAAAGAAATCACAATTAAAAATATGCAGACTGGTAAGCAGCAAGCGGTTCCAATCAAACAGTTTCTGGACAATCCCGAAAAATATTTAAAATCCTAAATGAAGAATTTTCATCTTAATCATTATGAAAAAGCCTTCGGGAACTGGTTGATAGATAATCATATACAATACATAGCCGTCGATGAGCAGAAGAGGGCGGCTCTCGGCCGCTCGAATATGAAAAGCTTCGATTATCTTATTTACCCGCCGAATCAGCAGATAATAGTTGCGGAAGTCAAGGGCAGAAAGTTCAGCGGCACGACCTTCGCCAAACTTACAGGTTTCGAATGCTGGGTGACAGCCGACGATATCGAAGGCCTTTTGAGATGGCAGCAGGTTTTCGGGCCTACCCATAAGGCTGCTTTTGTCTTCGCCTACAAAGTCGAAAAAATTGACGTTGATTTTGACGGAAGGGATGTTTACGATTTCAACGGCTCGGCATACATTTTCTTTTGCATCAAACTCGCTGATTATATCAGGTTTATGAAGCTGCGAAGCCCGAAGTGGAAGACCGTGACACTGCCTGCCGAGAAATTCCGCACCTGCGCCGTTCAGCTTCAAAATCTTATGCTTTGATTAGTATTGGGTATTTTTTGCCGCAGAGCGGCACAGAGCATCTTAATATGCTCTTTTCTAAAGTCAGCGAAGATGTTAAACTTATTCGCATATGCGAATATTTCCTTCAGAAACAAAGCCAATTTTGGGCTAAAATTGGGTTTGAATTGGCTTTGTTTTTGGAGCGGCAAAAGGTGAGTAAATTTTCATATCCAATTGTTAATAAAGGGGTTACGTTCATAATGGCATTTTTAAATTTGGCTTTGTTTTGCATAAAAAGGTTTGATTTGTAGAGCTCTCTCGACAGTTGTAAAGATACTTTTAGACAGGATTTACAGGATAATACAACGAAATCCTGGTTAATTGGTCCTTCGACGTTGCTCAGGACAAGTGAAATAGTTAACTGGTGATTAGTTAATTTCACTAATAAGTCCTTAGTAAATAAGAATTTACGAACTTAATTATGACTCCCTCGACTGTGCTCGGGACTAACGGTGGCCTGCCCTTCGACGTTGCTCAGGGTAAACTGTTCTGAGACTTGAGGAACCCGCCTACGCTTCTCTCGAAGCTACGGCGAGGCGTTGCGTCCTCCCTACGTGTGTTTTCTAACACACGAAGGTATTATATCAGTTAAGGCGATATATTCAATGAAAAAATAATTATTTTGTCACAGAGCGGCTGTGTTAGATTTCAAGTATTTTTTAGAATTTTTCTTGGAGTC
>CAYXGT010000048.1:0-22822 GCA_964464635.1 uncultured Pirellulales bacterium
ATTTATCTTGCCTTTGGCGAGAATTGGGGGGATAATCAGTCGTATAGCAGCTAGTCGTTAGTTATTAGTATTTATGTAAAATCTTTACTATTTCAGCCAGGATTAGAGACGATTAATATCCAAAGGATTATCGCCATAAGGTTTGTTTCTGGGTGGACTACAAGTCTCCTCAGATGCCAAATCATGCCAGATTGAAATAGTTTTTTCACCCATTTTAACTAATGTAATAGGAAATAGTTTGGACGAACCACTAAAAAATTCCGGAAGAAATTGTTTCGCACTTCCTGGACGAAGCTTATTTCTCTTGTCTATCACGCTAAAATACCAAGTAACTAATTTATTATCTTCCGTTTGTTCTTTAACAAATTTCAGTTGCTGTCCTACCCACCACTGAAGCTTATTGGATATATCAACTTTATCAGTAAGAAATTCTTGTCTCCGGCGTATACCAATAACTTTCAAGATTATTGCGGTAAAGCTGGAAATGGCAACGCAAAGAACAATCCAAGCCCAGAGCGGAAAGGTAAAAGTAAAAACAGTCGTTAAATATTTCTTAAATATAAAGGTTATTATTAAAAGAACAATACCACTTATTACAGTAGCAATAACCTTTTCAAGGCAAGAATTTCTAATCCATTTCATAAGATTTTCTCTATGTCCTCTGTTGTTAAAAAAACCACTATTTTATTTTGAAACAGAGGTTAGACTCAAGTTTATCAACAGCCATACTTGCCCAACAGTGATGTTGGTCTATCGGGTGACCTAACTTATCTTCCAAATCAACAATAGAGCGACAATGATTATCAAGTTCTCCTAATATTTCATCAATGTATAAATAAGGCAATTTATTTTCTTTAGCACACTTCAAAAGTTCGTTACTAAGAGATTTTATCGCTACATAAGTATGGAATTGATCTACTTTTATTTGGCTGGATAAATTGTCCAGCAATTCACGAATAGCATTAATTGTTATCTTGATGTCCATCCTAATTTATCCTTTCATTATTTAACTTAACCGTACTTAGGCAAAAGTGATTAGATCAAGGATTTTTCAGTATTTTGGATGCTGTACGGCTAGCAAATTCCATTATAATTTCGTAACCAACTCTACCATATTTTTCCCAAATTCGCTTTATTCTCATTGCCGAAAGTTCGGTTTGTGGCACATCTCGAGCAACATTGTTAATATCTTGTTCAATATTCTCCTTTTCTTTTTCGTCTAGATTACCAAACTCTGTTAAAATTTGGATAGCTGTTGAAATCTTGTTTTTTGTCCAGGGATAAGGTTTTCCACAATTAAGACAATATGATGGAACATCAGGATGTGTTATAGGAATCAGATTCTGTTGACCAGTCCTGGATGAAATCCAATTATTAACATCTTTGACCTGAGCACCCCGAATTTCTTTACCACAACTTGAACAGGCAGTTATTGTGGGAGCACCACATCTTTGACAGAACTTCATACGCTGCTCCGGTTTGCTATTATAACAAGTGGTTATTTGATGGCCATTTTCACACACTTGTTGAACATCATCACTATTTGACATTTTTCATTCCTCTATTGAAAAATTCTAGATTATCACAAAACCACTTTCATTACTTAAAACGACCCGATGTGATTTTACCATTCTTAACAAATAATCATTTTTCTACTTTCATCTATTATTAGAACGAAAGAGAAGTTTTCCCATATTCTATTTCGGAATACAGCGAAAGCAAGTCAATTTTATTTGAAATTAAGATAATGGAAAAAGAATGCAAAATGCAGAATATAGGATACAGTGTTAATCAGTGTTAATCTGTGTCGAATAATCTATGTGGTGAAATTTCTGTTTCAGTTATTTGTGAAGATTTTAGGTATGTCTTTTTCGGGGCATTTATTTTCCAGGCCGGGAAGAAGATAATTTCTCACGACCGTTTCCCAGCTCATATTCCTCGCCAGCGAAAAGCCGGTCTCAATCCGCTGCTCAAGCTCAGTCGTATCTTCGGTAAGACGCAAAATAATCAGATTTGCAACCTGCCCGCTAACCCGCTGCTCGACCTGGCCCCTAACTTGTGCGTTGATTTTCAGCAGCTTCTCGAGGTTGTTAAAATTATGGCCGTTGAGGTTCGTATAGTCGGCGATAATGATATTTTCAATGTTTTCCGGCACAGCGATGTCTTTTACAAAACCCGCGCAGCCGCACACGCTGCTTATGACGCAGATTCCGCCGAACGTCAGCGATTCGAGCTGCGAGATACCGAAAGGCTCATAAATACTCATCCCGAACTCTACGTCCGAGCCTCTGCAGATATCGATAAAGTGCATATCCTCCGGCATATACCGGCCGCATCTGGCCCGGTTAAAGCCGAACTGGTTTATGAATATGATTTTTATATTATGGCTTTTGGCGTTGAATGCCTGGATTTTCGTATAAAGCTCTGCCTCTCCGCCCGACATGTCCGGCCAGCCCTCGCGGTGTGCGACAGGCCAGTTGTATTCCGATTCCATTCTCAGGATATCTTCGCTCGGCCTTTGTGCGACCTGTGTCGACAAGAGCAGCATTACCGCGGTTTTATTCTGCAGCCGAAGCGCTCTTTCGATGTGCTCGAGAACCTGCAAATCGCGCCACAGTCCCTTGCTGGTTACCAGCCTTGTAACGTGCGTGAAGATAAAGTCGGCTTTGTAGCCGAGCAGGTTCCGGCAGTATTGCTGGAGTTTGCGTTTCGAATTTTGTCGCTGGCTGAGGTTCGTCTGGTAGGCGGGCACACCGTTATAGACAAGGTTGATTTCAGCCGACTCGAAATTTCCCTGCAGGAAGCGAAGCTCATCGGCTACGCGGTCACCGACCGCGAAAATCCTGTCGCAGAATCTCGCCGCCTCGACGAGGGGATGTTTGAAGTAGCTGCTCTGGTCGCCGAAAACGTCTTTCAGGTGCAGGTTATTTTTCCGGCAGTACCCGATAAGATTATAGAGCATCGTATCGTGTCCCGGATGTTTTTCGATGAGGTTTCGGATTGTCGCCGTCTCGTGAGCGTAGAAGATTGTCCTGAAATGGTATTGCTCTTCCAATATACCGGCGAGTGCAGTCGGCATACCCATAAATTCGTGTGCGATAATCGTCGTATCATTGCCGGCTGCCCCGATGGCCTTCAGCGCCTCGATAGCTACCGGCCCTGTTCTTATATACTGCTCGTATTCCCAGAGATGCTCGTGCAGGTCGCTGCGGACGCCGAAATACTCGTAGAGCTGTCTCTTGAAGAAGTTAATCGGCCCGGTTTTCATATTGCGGATATCGAACAGCAGCAGCTCCGGCGAGCTTTCTATTGCGGTCTGCGGGTCGTGATACGTTCGTCTTGCGTAAATGATGGGCACGTTATAGAGGATTTCAATCTGGCGCAGCTCGAAGGAGTATTGCGATTTGTCGATATTCTCGGCGGAGCAGTACAAGACTTCCACGTCGTCGCCGAGTCTTTTTTGCAGGGGCCCGTCGAAGTGAAACATCGGCCCCAGAACGATCGAGCGGCTGACGGCGTCGAGGTAAGAGCGGCACGTAAAGAATCCTTCGAGGACTGCACCGATACCGCCGACTTTGCCGATTGCCTCGTGCGTGACGTGAATTACTGTTTTAGTCTCTGCCATAACAAATTTCTCTCCAGATTATGGCTGCTTTATTTGTGTTGTTTTCTCTATATAAATTTTAACAAATACATTGGTTTTCCCAAAAAGCCGTCGCCGCACGGTGACATATTGTTTGATGAGTCCGAGAATGTGGATATGCCGGTTTGCTGCTGCGGGGTATTTGAGGACTATCGAGCGATTATTTGGAAAATTTTTTCTTATTCGGTTAGTTTATTTCTCAAATCTTTAATCATACCGCTCAAAACTCCAGGGCGTATGTTGGCCAGCTCGGCTTCCGGTATCTCGCTGAGTGCGATTTGGTCGAGGATTTTTATGGCCTTTTCTTTATATGGGCTGATTGTTGTTAGCACTTTCTCCGCCTCCTTGAGTTTTCCGTCGGCTATATTTCTCAGGTATGAGATAATCCTCGCCTGCAGTGTCTTCTCGTCTATCTGGAACGAAGCGGCAGGTGCTGCCGGAACGCCGGATTTGTCCTTTTCTCTCTCGGTTAAGATATGCCATGTGAGCCGATGTGTTTCAGCCATAAGCTCTTTTTGTCTCGCCTCTGCTTCCTCGTCGAGCGGGGCAACTTTCAAATCATCGACATTAGCGTTTAAATCGGGAACATAAACCTTGTTATGGCAGGAAGGGCACTTTCCCCATTTACCGACCGACTGCTCTTTTGCAGATATCTTGTGGCCGCAGTGCTCGCAGTGAAATGTTATGCTCATTTTACCGCCTCTCTTAAAAACCGGCTCTGTTTTTAAGCTTCCTTGGATTATACTGATTATAAGATATTTAGCCCTGCTTTTCAACCCTTTTTATATTCAGCCGTTACCTCCGTCGTTATCCCGCCGCGGGGTGTAAAGCTCGAGGTTATCTTCATCCATCGAGGTTTGCATACACCCGCCAAATCGTCGAGAATCTCATTCGTCAGGGCCTCGTAAAAAATGCCCTTGTTTCGGTAGCTCTGCATATAGAATTTCAGGCTTTTGAGCTCGATGCACAATTTATCCGGGCAGTATTCAATCGTTATCAGGCCGAAATCCGGCTGAGACGTCTTCGGACAAAGACTCGTAAATTCGGGGCATTCGATTGTAATGACGTAATCGCGCTGCGGCCTGGGATTTTCGAATAATTCGAGCTCCGGCTTTTCATTCATTTTATTGAACCTCGCAAATAAAGTATTAATCTAATATAATAAAAACTCCTTCATTTGACAAGGATTGAAAATTGGCGAATAAAAAAGCAATAGTGTTATTAAGCGGCGGCCTTGACTCGGCAACTACGCTGGCCATTGCAAAAAATCAGGCCTTTGATTGCTATGCTATGACTTTCAGGTACGGCCAGCGTCATTCGATAGAAGTCGAATCGGCTAAGCGCATCGCAGAGTCCATCGGCGTCGTTGAGCATCGCATAGTCGATATTGACTTAGCTGCTTTCGCAGGCTCAGCCTTAACAGACAAGAGTATAGATGTCCCCAAAGACAGACCTGTAATCACAGACCAGACAGATATTCCGGTGACCTATGTGCCAGCCCGCAATACGATTTTTCTGAGTTTTGCTCTCGCCTGGGCGGAAGTGCTCGGTGTCTTTGATATTTTCATCGGCGTTAATGCAATCGATTACAGCGGCTATCCCGACTGCAGAAACGAATTTATAAAAGCCTTCGAAGAATTGGCGAATCTTGCAACCGCAGCAGCAATCGAAGGTAAAGGTGAATACAAAATTCATACACCCATTATAAAAATGACCAAAGCTGATATTATAAAAACAGGTTTAAAATTGAACCTGGACTACTCGCTCACTCATAGCTGTTACGACCCCGACGAAAAGGGCAGGGCGTGCGGAAGATGCGATTCCTGTAAGCTTCGCTTAAAAGGTTTTGCCGATGCCGGGCTGAAAGACCCGATTGAATATCGAATTACAAATAATGAAAGTAAATGAGATATTTTATTCACTGCAGGGTGAAGGCTTTTTGGCTGGTGTGCCAAGCGTCTTCGTGCGGCTGGCAGGCTGTCCGCTGCGATGCAGATGGTGCGATACGAAGTATGCCTGGGACTACAATGCAGGGCAGGATTACGAGGCAGCCGACATCGTTGAAGCCGTCGAAAAATATGACTGCAGGTTTATCGTGATAACAGGCGGCGAGCCGCTTGTCACCGCCGAGCTTGAAGCCAGAGAAGGATTGAAGGAATTGACTAAACTATTGAAAGTTCACGGCCGGCATATAACGATTGAGACGGTGGGGGGCTGGTTTATGGAAGATTTGGCCTGCGATTTGATGAGTGTCAGCCCGAAATTGAGCAATGCTGTGCCGAAGGATTCTATTGATGTGGTTGTTCACAAAAGGCATCGGCTGGATACAGCCGTCCTGGCCGAAATAATTGATAATTTCGATTACCAATTGAAGTTTGTCGTTGATACCGAAGCCGACCTTGCTGAAATATTATCTGTAATAAATCGAATTGATAACGTTGACAAGAACAAGGTAATGCTGATGCCGCAGGCCGTAAACAGACAACAGTATTTGGAAAAATCACCTATGGTAGCCGAGTTGTGTACCCAAACCGGTTTCACTTTTTGCCAGCGCTTACAGCTATTGTTGTGGGATGGCGCAAGGGGAAGATGAATTCGTATTTATACCCTTAAGGTTAGTAAATTCCCGCGATTAAGATTATAATTCATTATTGTCAAGTTGGTTACCCGCGGACTAACGGGAAATTTCAATTAGGATCAGTATATAATATTGACAATAGTGTGCAAATAATCAATAATCATTAGTAAATAATAAATATAAACTGAATTTGCCCAGGTGGCGGAATTGGCAGACGCGCCAGCTTGAGGGGCTGGTGAGCTTCGGCTTGTGCTGGTTCGAATCCAGTCCTGGGCAGTGGTTCGACGCGGCTGACAGTAAAAAAACTATCAGCCTTGCTCACCGTTTTTAATCCGCCATATATTTCAAATGTTTGCGTAAAAGCAAAAGTTGTAGTTAATTAGATATCAGTTACAATAATATTTCTGAAAGAAAAAAGTAAGACGATTTGGAAGGGCAAAATGTATGGCGCGTAAGATTCGATGGGGGATATTGGGATGCGGTACAATCGCAGCAGAGTTTGCAGGGGATATTGAACTAACAAAAAATTGCGAGGTTCTGGCTGCCGGCTCGAGGACTTCTCAAAAAGAAAAGGCCTTTGCAAAAAGGTTCGGCATAAAAAGATGGTACGGCAGCTACGAGAAGCTTTTAGCCGACGGCGATATCGATATCGTTTACGTCGCAACGCCCCATACACTGCATATGCAAAACACCCTCGACAGTATCCGTGCGGGCAAGGCTGTACTATGCGAAAAGCCAATAGCAATAAACGCAAAGCAGTTTCGAAGGATGCAAAGGGCGGCAAAGGAAAAGGGCGTATTTTTAATGGAGGGGATGTGGACGAGATTTTTCCCCTCGATGAAGCTGCTCAGAAAATGGCTGAAACAAAAACTCATCGGTGATGTGCTCGAATTAAAGGCCGATTTCGGAGTCCATTTCAGAACCGGCCCAAAACACCGCATTCATAACCCGAAGCTTGGCGGAGGCGCTCTATTGGATCTGGGCATTTACGTTGTCAGTATGGCCTCGATGGTTTTCGGCAGACAGCCGCAAAAAATTGTCTCGCTCGTGCATAAGGAAAAAACCGGCGTTGATGACCAGAGCTCGATTGTCTTTCAATATGATAACGGCAGGGGGGCGAGCCTTTCCTGCAGCAGCAGGTTCTGGATGAAACAGCAGCTCTGCATTTGCGGTACGAAGGGAATGATAATTATTCCAGATGATTTTTACCGACCCTCGAAGCTGATACTTGAGCTGGAAGGCAGGAAGCAAAAGATTTATGATTTTGATTACCGAGGAAACGGATTTCAGTATGAGGCTGAGCACGTAACGGATTGCCTGCGCAAGAGGAAAACCGAAAGTGACATTATGAGTCTCGAAGAGAGCGGGGCGATTATGGAAACGATGGACAAAATCCGGAGTCAGTGGAAATTAAAATACCCCAATGAAAAGTAGAGCAAAACCGAAACCGTCTGTAAAAAACAAATTTTTCCTTATACGAAATACAAAAGACCTGATTCTACCCGCACCGAGGCATGCTGTAATGAGAACCCTCGAAACTAAGTCGCTTAATAGATATGCTTAACTTTTAACGTTTGTCGCAATATCTAAAATTTTTGGTTTGCTTTTCTGCTTTCTGTTCGAATTCCCCGCACCAGTACTCCTTCTGTACATGTGGCCAAATAGCATAACCTCCTTTGTCTTGTTGCGTTGATCGGCGATGACATTTATCATTGTAGAAAAACTTGCAATTCTCACATCTTGCATTTTTCTCGCTTTGACTCATAGCTTTTCTCCTATTTACTAATTCGGTCTAAATCCCACTTGCAAGGAGATCCTTGTAATGAGGATTTCCTTGCTGGCGGGATTCGAACCCGCAACTACCCGTTCGTAAAACGGGTGCTCTATCCAATTGAGCTACAGCATTAAAAAAAAGAAAATAACCTTTTCCTCTTGTTCCATTCTGTTCTGATAGGGAGTACTACTTATGGTTCTTTTGCTTCATAATGTCTTGGAATTTCTTCCAATTGACCTTGTAGGTATTTTTCTTGCCTCCTCCTTTGCCAACCCATTCAATGGCGCCCTGTGAAACTTTTAGCTTGCCTAAGACATTGCTACCCTCCTTAACATCAACAACAATGTCTGCTTTTCCAAGCGTTCTTTCCGGTAGTGTAAAATGAACATTGTAAGCCATGATACTAACCCCTAAATAGTTGAATTATATATACATTCAAACTTCCCTTTTTATTATCGACAATTTATACTTGCTTCTTATCAAATATAGAAAAATCTAAAATAGCTTCTTAATATATGTCGTATTTGTTTTACTCTTCTTTTTCCTCTAGACACTTTTTTGCGGAGATAAGAATTGAATAAAGAGACAATAATTAATATTAACAACTTTATTTCTATTTGGCAAAACTGTCGGCTCGAAGGTCCGATATATGAGAATGCTAATTCACAGGCTTTTAAATTCCAAGGCTTTTTATTGGCTTTCTATCGATTTTTTCCTTAGCTTACGGAAGGGTGATTCTCGAAAATAACTTTTCCTCACGCAATACGCAACACGATATACGATTTTACGCCAGGCCGAGTTTGCGGGCCTCTTCGTGCAGGCCATATCGCTTCATCTTCTTGAATAATGTCGTGCGGTTTATCTGCAGCGCCTTCGCCGTCTGTTGTCTGTTCCAGTTATTGGCCTCGAGCACGCTGCGGATGATATTCTTCTCAGGCTCAGCCAGGGTCTCTTTGAGACTGACGGCTTCGAATATTTTCGGCTGATGGTTCTGAACCGACAGCGGAAGGTCATCCGTGTCGATGTATTTGTTCTTGCCTATCAAGACCGCCTGTTCGATGACGTTTTCGAGCTCCCTTATATTTCCGGGCCAAAAATATCTCTCGAGTATCCCCATTGCCTTATCGCTGATACCCAGTTTCAGCTTGTTATGCTGAGTGCTGTAAATTTGCAGAAAATATTTTGCCAGAAGCCCAATGTCACCTACTCTTTCCCGCAGGGGCGGCAAATCGATTGTCACCACGTTGATTCGGTAGTAAAGGTCTTCTCTGAATCTGCCCTGCGTCACCTCTTCGGTGAGGTTGCGGTTTGACGCGGTTATAATCCGTGTGTCCGATGTCTCGGTTGTATTGCTGCCGACTGCCTCGAACTGTTTGTCCTGCAGAACGCGCAGCAATTTTACCTGCAGGGCCGGCGATGCGTTTGAGACCTCATCGAGAAAGATTGTGCCGCCGTCGGCTGCGAGGAATTTACCTTTCTTATTGCTTATCGCACCCGTGAACGAGCCCTTGATGTGGCCGAACAGCTCGCTTTCCAATAGTGTCTCGGGAAGCGCGCCGCAGCTTACTTCGACAAACGGTTTATCTTTTCTGCTCGAACGGTGATGAATCGCGCGGGCCAGCATACTTTTACCACTTCCCGATGGCCCGGTCATAAGGATTGTTGTCTTGCTGTCGGCAACCGCTTCTACAAGCTCGAAAATCTTGGCCATTTTATAATTTTGACTGATGATGTTATCAAGACTGTACTTTTGTTCGAGCTGCAAACGAAGTTTCTCGTTTTCGCTCATAAGCGATTGCTGCTTAATCGCTCTTTCCACGACCAGCCGCAGCTCATCATCTATGATTGGTTTTGTCAGGTAATCGTATGCTCCGCTTTTGATGGCTTTTACTGCACTTTCAATTGTGCCGTAGCTTGTGATGACGAGGCTGACCGTCTGTGGGTAGTTTTGCCGTATCGTATCCAACAAAGACAGACCGTTGCCGTCCGGAAGATTTATCTCTGTTAAAATTAAACAGTAATGATGTGATTGCAGCTCGGCCAGGGCCTTTTTAATTGTGTTAACACCTTTAGCCTTAAAACCATCCTTAGACAAAAACTGACAAAGAGAGCTAAGAATTATCGTGTCATCGTCAACAATCAGGATATTTTTGTCTTTCATAGCTGTTTTGGGTCTTTCTAAAGAATATCCGATATAAATACCCAGTTTAATGAAAGCTCGCTACTTAATATTAAAATAGCGGATTATGTTTCTTTTGTCAAACGTAAATGTTGATTTTTATCAACATTTCTTTGGATTTGAGTTGTATTGCAAATTTTTCTTAAAGAAGACGGCCTTCGAAGACCTCGACTGCCGGGCCTGTCATATAGACACAGTTATCTTTTTCTGACCAGTTTAGCTGTAAATCGCCCCCCGGAAGATGTCCGGTACAGATTCGGCTGCACTGGTTTGTAAGAACGCCTGCTACCAGACTTGCGCACGCTCCTGAGCCGCAGGCCAATGTAATACCGCTTCCCCTCTCCCAGGTCCGCATTGTAAATTCGTCCTTTTTATCTGCCTGCATAAAATGTACGTTCGTTCGGTTGACAAAAAGCTCGTGGTTTTCAATGGCCGGCCCCAGCTTTTCCAGTTCTATCAGACCTACATCATCGCAGAAAAAAACCGCGTGAGGATTACCCATTGAAACACAGGTCATCAAAAGCTCCTGGCCGAGCACCTCGATAGGCTCATCTATAATTCTTTCTGCCTGGAGTTTCACACCGATTTCACGGGCAGTTAAGACGGGTTCGCCCATATTGACGCAGACCTTTTGAACCTTGTCATTTTTGTCTGTTTGCAGCCCGACGGTCAGGATGCCGTTGCCAGTTTCTATCTTTAATGAGGCTGCAAAAACCTCCTGGCCGGGCACCTCAAATGCGGGTCCCGGCTTTGCGAGTTTGTGTTCGTATGTATATTTCGCAAGGCATCTGATTCCGTTGCCGCACGCTTTTGCCTCGCTGCCGTCGGCATTAAACATACGCATACGCACATCTGCTTTTTGGCTGGGGCAAATCAGGATTAATCCGTCGGAACCGATTCCTTTATGACGGTCGCTGACTACCTGCGACAGCTTCGACGGGTTGTCAACTTTTTCTTCGAAGCAGTTGACATAGACGTAGTCATTGCCCAAACCATGCATCTTTATAAATCGCATTTTTGTTTTCCCTGATTTTTTTTTAAGTATAAACAAACGGGTAAATATAATCAAGTCTTTCTGTTAAATGTATTCTTTACTGGGTATATTTCACCGCATTTTTAGCGGTTTCGGTTGAGTTTACAACTTCTCTGTTATACCGGCCTGTAAGAATATTTTTTATTGACAAAATTTCCCTAACCCTTTATAATAATACAATCCTGAATATTTTTTCCGAGGCAGAGGACGATGAAGATGCGGTTTTTTAAGCACGATTCTGAAGATTTCCTCAAGACGTATCGGTGCACAAAAGCTGCGCTTTGAAAATAAATAATTCCGGAGGAAGTGGAATCACTAAAAAATAAGTCGCTATTTTGAAAAATATTAATTATTTCCTTGAAAGGACAGAAAAATGAAAGTGAAAAAAATTTTGATAATTCTGGCTTTATGCCTGATAGTTTTTTCTCCTGAGCTCGGCGATGCAGAGCCAATTGGCACAGCTTTTACCTATCAGGGCAGGCTTATAGATGCCAACGATGTAGCTGATGGCCTCTATGATTTCCAGTTTAAACTTTTCGATTCTGTAACCGATGGCAACCAGTTAGATGGTGATGTGAATGTCCCCGACATGGATGTTATTGACGGCTACTTTACATTAGAGCTGGATTTTGACAGTGGTGTTTTCACTGGAGATGCCAGGTGGCTGGAGATTGGCATTCGTCCAGGCCAGTTCGAAGACTCCAACACATATACTGTGCTCAGCCCACGGCAGGAAATAACACCGGCTCCATATGCACTCTACGCTACGACCAGCGGCACCGTTGCCGTGCCGCTTAACCTGCTCGGCTCAAGCTCGCAGGCAATTCTGCAGGCCACAAATACTGGTACCGGTAACGCCATATATGCACAGGCTCTTGGCAGCGGAGCCAGGGCGGTATACGGTATGGCTTCCAGCAGCGGCAGCGGAACAAATTACGGAGGCTACTTTGTTGCAAACGGTTCAAGCGGTCAAGCTGTTTTCGGCTCTTCGTCAGGTAGTGCGGGCAGGGGTGTGTACGGTGGTGCCAGCGGCAGTGTAGGACAAGGGGTATGCGGCATAGCCACCAACAGCGGTAATGTTACCAATTACGGTGGTTACTTTGTTTCATACGGTAAAAGTGGCATCGGCGTCAAGGCCGAGGTCTGGGGTGATTCAGCTACCGGTCTATATGGCCTGGCTTCGTCCGGTTCCGGAACAACATATGGTGTTAAAGGTGAATCAGTAAGCCCGGACGGAACAGGTGTGTATGGTACAAATATAAGCACCGGCAATTATGGCTACCTTGGTGGCCTGAGCAGTGCTGTCTACGGCTACAGCAGCGATAGTAATGCGGGGTGCTTTGAGACCGCAGCAGCAGGCGGAAAGGCTGTTTACGGCAAGGCCCTACAATCGGGGGATGTGACGAATTACGGAGGCTATTTCGAGTCGCCGAGCAAATTTGGAGCCGGCGTTTATGGTATGGCTACAAACAGTTACGGCGGCAAAGGCGTTTGGGGCAAGGCCACAGGAGATGCAGGTATTGGTGTTTATGGCGAGACCTCAGGTTATATTAATGCCGCCATTGCAGGCTATGCTGCCCATACTTCAGGTAAGGCAGTTTCAGGTACTGCCACAGGCAGTAACGGCACTGCAGTCCAGGGCATGGCAACGGCAACCAGCGGAACAAACTATGGAGTTTATGGCCTGACAAACAGCCCGGACGGCTACGCCGGTTACTTCAGTGGAGACGTCAAAATCACAGGCAGCGGAAAGGGATTGGTCTTTCCTGACGGCACTAAACAGACCACCGCAGCGTCGGAGCAGCAGGTATGCTTTTTCGTCAAGCGCGACGCCAGCTACACATTCCCCAATTACGAGGCTCAAGTCGATTTCAGCAGCAATTCCACAGTGTGGGAAAATGAGGGTGGCGGGTTTCATCAGGCATCGAGTGACTTTGTCGCTCCAGTATCAGGCATTTATACCTTTCATGGGTGTATTAACTTTGAGGACCTTAACGCCGGGGAGTTAATCTATGCCCAACTTGTTGTAAATTCGAGACATTATGAGGGCATCCTGACATATGTCAACGGCTCAACGCAAAGTACGGAGGTCAATCTTACGGTACATCTAAATGCAGGGGATAACGTTTACCTCAAGGGTTATGTATCCTCATCAACGGTTCTGCTTTACGGGAATTCAAGCAATTATGCTTTTACGTATTTCAACGGCGCACGGGTATTTTAGCCGGGCGATCGGATATAAACGGAAAAAAGGAGATTTGGTTATGAAAGTGCTTAAACACAGAGTTATTCAAAGCAGGATGCCGGGACTGCTGGTTTTGGCCTTGCTTGGGTTTGTCGGCTTTAGAAACGCCGCTGCGTCGCAATACGTTCTGGATTGGCACACAATCGACGGCGGCGGCGGACAAAGCAGCGGCGGGACATACATATTAACAGGCACAATCGGTCAGCCGGATGCAGGGTATCTCGGCGATGATAATTACGAATTGCTTGGCGGCTTCTGGGTCGGCGGGCCTTTATGTATTGTTAACTTTGTGGATTTTGCTAATTTCGCTGAATACTGGCTGCAAACGGGTGCTGGCCTGCCCGCTGATTTGTATGAAGATGGTTTTATTGACTACGACGACCTGCTGGAATTTGCTAATGTCTGGCTTTGCATCTGCCCATACGACTGGCCGTTAAAATAAGAGTAAATATTGGCTCGCTGGCTTAAGCTGCGTCCCCGAACTAACCACGGTTGCGACAAAGAGATGATAAAAAACGGATGGATGTGGCTTTTGTGTAAAATAGGGCTAAATGTGTAAGAAGCCGGATAAGATTAAATCGAAAATTCCTTTTTTCTTGTATTCATCTGGGCTTTCAGCCTTGCAATTATCGAAGAGTGCATCTGCGATACTCGCGATTCTGACAGGTCCAGTGTCAATCCGATTTCCTTCATAGTCATTTCTTCGTAGTAATAAAGAGTAACAATCAGCCTTTCTGCCCGCGTCAGGCCCTTGGTCAGCAGGCTCCTCAAATCTCTTTTCTGCGCCTCTATCAGGGGGTCCTGGCTGCGGTTATCCTTGATGATATCTATTTCGCGGATGTCCTTTTCACCGTCCTCGTTATGGTATTGAGTATCGAGTGAGACCAAACCGACCACGTTTGCATCTTTCTGCAGACGGTCGAATTCATTCATATCGATATCCAGTTCTTCGGCGACTTCCTCTTTCGAGGGTTTGCGCCCCAGATGTGCTTCCAGTGATTGAGTAGCTTTTGTAAGCTGGCTCGTCCTTGCCCGCACCAATCTCGGCACCCAGTCCATTTTACGAAGCTCATCGAGTATCGAGCCCCTTATACGAGGTGTGCAGTACGTCTCGAATTTTACTCCTCTGTCAACGTCGAAATCATTTATCGCGTCGCGAAGCCCGAAGTTGCCCGCACTGATAAGGTCATCAACCTCGACCTTGTTCGGCAGTTTGCTGTATAATCGCTCAGCCGTGTACTTGACTAAGTATCTGTATTTCTCAATTAAAATATTGCGATAACAATCATCATGTGTTTTGAAAAATTTTTCCCATACCTTCTCGATGCCAGGCTCACTTTTAACACTTTTAACAGCTTTTTGCTTTTCCCTGGTTTTCATTAAATTTCCTCCGTGATTTTAAATAAGCAGCTGTGCGAATGTTCACGTCCGATAAACACGTATTTTTGCTTTATTCTTTTTTTCATAATTGAAGCAGGCATAGAATAACCTTCCTTTGTTATTTATCGTTTCTTTGCTTTATAACTTTAATACAACCTGTAGTTTCCTTGAAAAAACTTACTCTGCGTTTTTTTCCGAGCCTTTTCTACTGCCTGTCAAATCCTGTCTCTAATCCTCTTTGTCGAAGCTTCTTCTGCTGTTCGCCGGTCAATTTATCGTGCCTTTCTATGAAATAACTGCTTTTTATTTCTCAGAAGCTACTCAGCCGCTGAAATCAGATGTTGTTTATACTTCAGCAGCTCCGCGGCAAATCTTTGGTTGATTGAATTTTCCAGAAGCTTGTTTATTTGAAGCTCGAGGTATTCGGCTTTTTTCTCTTTGAATAGCCTTTCTGCAGCCTTGTCCTCGACGGCCTCGACACTGAAGCTGCCGTCGATGCCGAATTTGATATTCTCCGTATCGCACAGAACAAGACGTCTGTTTCTCTTATGCTCCTCGATTGCCGCTCCGAGAAGCTCTGAAAACTCGTCAACAGCCAGGTCTTTGGGAACGAAACCGCGTTTGTGAATGTTGTTTATGTTTTCGGTGAGGATTTTCTGTCGTGTATTCGTGAATTCGATAATCTTGACGAGAACTTCGCAGACGTTATCGCTTATCAGTTGTTTCAGTACCATTTTTAATCCTTCCCTGGATTTTTCTGAACTTACTCTTTTATCGGCTTTTTAATTTTGCCCCCGTTTTTTCCCCTTCTCTGATTCTTCGTCTAAAATCCGTTTTATTTCAGTAAGGGTTTTTGTCCTTTTCAGTTCTGTAATTGTTAAAAGCCTGTCGAAAACCGATTCATCGTAGAGTCGATGTCCCCCCTCGGTCCATTGGGCCTCGCGGATAAGACCCATTATTGTGTAGTTATGAATAGTCTGCCGGGAAAACGGCGTGTACCGGACAAGCTCGCCGATTCGGTAAAGTTTCGCTGGGACCTGAAAACCTCGCTCTTTGGTTTTGAGCCGCATTACTGGCTTCCTCAAATAATATGTTTTACATTTTATAAAATGTAAAGTACCTTCACGCCTTTGTCAACTTTTATTCTTTTTTTTTCGAAAATTTTTTTATCTGCCGAAATATTTGTTAAATTTTAGATAAAGACAGGTTTTCTGGTTAAAACCTGTCCTTCAGCGGCCCGAACTTAAAGAATGATTATTTTCGGACGTGGGCAGATAGCTACCTTGGCTTTGTTGAATAACATAGAAGGTTTAAAAATGTTGCAGGATAGAGAAAATACTGAAAATTCCGCCGAAACTACGGATACCGGCATATCGCTGATTGATAAAATCACGCCTTTGGCCAGGCAGGTTAACTGTCTCGATATCGAAAAAATTGCTAATGTCTGTGTCAACAGGATTCCACAGTTAGTAGGAGCAAACTTCGCATCACTGTATATACTTGACGAAAAAGGCGGAATCCTGCATCTCCAAAAATATAACCATCCTTATATTTTGAACAAAATTGTTTCTCTCAATCAGAATCCGCCTTCTCCAATGGTAATGAGCGTGCTCAGTAAAGAGCTTATTATGATTGGAAATATTGATACGCATCAAACTCCTCGCATAAAAAAGTCCCAGCGAGTACATATGGAAAATTATAAAACTAAAAATTGTGCCATCATTCCTCTTATCTGTCACGACAGGGTAGTTGGTGTGCTTAACATTGCTGACAAAATGAGCGGCGACGATTTCACTTCTGGTGACCTCGCTTTGTTGAACCTGTTTAGCCAGCTCGTTGGCTCTTCTATCGGCAATATTAAAATGTTTGAGAAAATACAGTACCAGGCTACTACCGATGGTTTGACAGGCCTGGCAAATCATAAGACCTTTTATGGTGTCCTGGAAAAAGAGCTCTGGCGGGCAAGGAGATACGGCGGAAAAGTTACGCTGATTATGGTCGATATCGATAACCTTAAGAAAATTAACGACACCTACGGCCATCGTGTTGGCGATAAGATAATAATGAAGGTAAGCAAAAGGATAAAGGAGTGCATTCGCCAGACCGACACAGCCGCTCGCTACGGCGGTGACGAATTCGCCGTTGTTTTGCCGAACACTTCGGTTTCGGATGCCCTCATTGTTGCGGAACGTATGGTTAATATGGTCGCAGCTTCACCGATTGCCTTCAAAGGCGAGATGATAGAGCCCTCTATTAGTGTCGGCCTTGGCGAGTATGATGCAAGTACTAATCCCGAAGACGTTACAAGCCGCTCGGACAAGGCCCTTTATGTTGCAAAGCAGGCCGGCAAAAGTACAGTTCGCGTTTACGAGCCTTCTTAAAAAACATAATTCCTTTTCGTTTGGCGGTCGCCGGCCTGTCCTGAGCGAAGTCGAAGGAAACGGCGACTATATACCTTGTCATTCCCGCGCACCTGTCCTGAGCTTGCCTGCACTGAGCTGAGTCGAAGTGTCGAAGGAGGCAGGAATCCATAAATTTCCCCCCTCTGTCTTCCGTTCTCTCTTTCTTATTGAATGTTGGATGTTTATCTTTATTTGTTCAGCACCCACTGGTATTTATCAGCAGAAGCTTTCTTGTCTTATGTAGCCTTGTCGAAGAAGGAAGCGAAGGCGGACGGCCACTATATTTCTTTTGGTTAGCCGCAGGCAGTACAATCTTTTTAATATATTTTTAAAAAAACATAATTTTTTTTTGTTTTTCCCGAATAAAAGCCATCGGCCGGAATTCCGCATTATCGGGGTTAACCTCGCTAATCTGAGCGGGGCGGGCACTATAGCTAAAAAGCTTAACACCATTAGACAGGGAAGATAAAAAAGCCGGAAAATCTCTCATCTCCTCTTTAATCTTGCCTACCTTAAATCACCTACAAAACTAATGGATTGCAACCTTAAAAAAGATTCAAGCTTTTCTTTTTGGGTGGACGATTGTTCTATTAGTCGAAAAAAAAGCGGCTCTTAACAATGGCCAAATTAGGCTTTAATTGGTTTGAACTTATATTGCCGGCTTTCGACAAAATGCACACATGGCTGAGCGAAACAAAGGCATTGTGAGCGATAACTAAAATTAAAAAAGGAAAGAGTCGCATCGATTTTCGGGAGAGCAGCAATGCTCTCCCCTTTTTATTGCGGATGAAGTATTGCTATCGACGCCATTCAGCCTTGCGGACCATAAGCGGGGGCATATATTGATAACCGGCAGCCCTGTTTTTTGCACCTCCGAAGCTTTTATTGCTCGGGTACCAGCGGATTTCAAAACAAGCTGGTTTCGCAAATAACCTGTTCCTCTTAAATTTTCCGGCTGTCTTAAGCATCGTAAAATCCTGATAAAGCAATCGTTAAGCGCAATTCTTATCGTCCGATTCCCACCCCCACTTTTGCAAATTGTTATTTTCTTTTCCCTGTCCTGCGCCATCTATTCTCCGACTCTTATTGAGTGTTGGGCGTTTGATGTTCAATGTTGGATGTTAGTATTTTATCATCTGTCCTCCGTCCTCTTTTTCTTATTGAAAGTTGAATGTTCGATGTTCTACGTTGGACGTTTATATTTTGCTCTCTGTCTTCTGTCTTCCGTTTTCCATCGTCCGCCCCCGCTTCATTATTCCTTGTTCCTTGTTCGATATTCGTTTTTTTTCCTCACTGTAGATTGACCGGTATATTTCGCTCAGCCAGGTATTTTTTCATTTGTTTTATAGTATATTTGCCGAAATGTGCTATTGAAGCAACGAGCACCGCGTCGGCACCTCCTTCGACGATTGCTTCGTAAAGGTGCTCCAGAGTCCCCGCTCCGCCGGATGCGATTACCGGCAGGCTTACCGCTTGTGATATCGCTTTCGTCATCGGTATATCGTAGCCTGCCTGTGTGCCGTCCGCATCCATGCTCGTCGGCAGAATTGCTCCCGCCCCCAGCTCTTCAACTTGTTTTGCCCATTTGACCGCGTCAAGGCCGGTACCTTTCGTTCCGCCTGCCACCATAACTTCAAAGCCGGAAGCTGATTTCGCATTCTTTCGGGTATCTATTGCTATGGTGATTTTTTCACTGCCGAACTCCCTGCTTGCCTCGCTTACAAGCTTAGGATTCTTAACAGCCGCTGTATTAATCGAGACCTTCGATGCTCCCAGGCTGAGCAGCTCTTCTATCCCCTTGATATCTTTGATACCTCCGCCTACAGTCAGCGGTATTCCTGACGAGATTGATTCTGCCGTTCTTTTGACCGCGTCGAGTAGTGTCTTTCTGTTTTCGACTGTTGCCGTGATATCGAGAAATACAATCTCGTCTGCTCCTGCTGCGCTGTATGCTGCTGTGTTCTCAGCCGGGTCGCCCACGTCTTTAAGCTGCACAAAGTTAATACCTTTGACTAATCTGCCGTTTTTCACATCTAAGCAGGGGATAATTCTTCTATAATCCATTTTCTTTCACCTCTCGTAATTTTTTGAAATATGCCTTGTTTTTTGATGTATTTAAACAGCCGGTAAGAATACACACTCTCCGCAGACAAGTAAAGAAAGATTGAAAAAATAGGGGAAAGCAAAGCCAATATTGGGAAAAACAAAGCCAATTTTGGGCGAAAATTGGGTTTGAATTGGCTTTGTTTGGCTTTGTTTTTTGGGCGGCTAAAAGGATTATAAATCTCATATCCCTTTCTATTACAAGCAGTTATGTTAATTCTGGCATTTTTGAAATTGGCTTTGTTTTGCATAAAAAGGTGTGATTTGTAGAGCTCTCTCGACAAATGTAGAGATTGTTTTAGACAGGATTTACGGGATAATATGAAGAAATATTGGTTAATTGGTGAATTAATTAACTGGTTATTGGTTAATTTCATTGATAAATCCTTAAACAATAAGAATTTACAATTATATTTCTGACTTGGCCTGCTGGCCGATGCTTGCGGTTTCCCCCGCGTTACGTTCCGTCTTCGCTTACGCTACGACGGACATGGTGTTTGCTAACACACAAAGATATTATACTAATTAAGGCCGTTTTATCAATAAAAATTTAATTTTTTTGCCACGGAGAATTTGAGCCACTGATTTCACAGATTTCACGGAAAATATTAAACAAAAAAAGGTACGAATTTTACCGCCGAGGACGCGGAGAACGCAGAGTATTTTTTGACACTGATTTCACAGATTTACACGGATTTATTTGCTGACTTTGGTGTTCTCAAAAGATTTTTCTTTTAAAAGTAAACTTTTACCGCAAAATCTTTCTCGTCCACGTAAGCGATACAATCGCTTATATTTTTAAGTCAGCGAAGATGCTCGTAGTCCTTTTGTTTAAACAAAAGGACTACGAACCTTTTATAAAGTCAGTGATAGAAACTAATTATTTAACCGCGGATTCCTTCGACAAGCTCAGGACAAGTAGCGCAGATTTACACGGATTTATTTGCTGACTTTGGTGTTCTCGAAAGATTTTTCTTTGAAAAGTAAACTTTTACCGCAAAATCTTTCTCGTCCACATAAGCGATACAATCGCTTATATTTATAAGTCAGCTTTAATTCCTTTAAGTCAGCGGAGATGTGAGTTTCTGGCGGAGGCCGCGATATGAAAAAGTCAAACAATGAATAAACATGAAAAAGCACGAAGATTTTAGACAGGATAACAGGATAATATTCAATAATTTATATCTACTTATTTCCCCTTGCTTACATACCGGGAAAGAATCTGACGTATTCTCCTTTTCATATTCGTTAAAGTAAGAGAGTAAACACAATCATTAATTACTCTTCTCTCTTGACCTTTGCCTACTTTCCTTGTTGTGAAAATGTCAAAACGATTCTTTTCTTTTGGATAAATGGAGACTTTAAGCTCAGACTTCTTTATCTGTGTGACATAAGTTACTATGCGATGCCTCCGTCGCACATTCCAATCACAATGAATCTTTATACCTTCAATAGCCCTGCGAAATTCTTTAGCGCTTTTGAAGCGTTCATTACTTCGAACGAACATACACTTATTTATGATTTTCTGAACCTTATTTGGTACATAGGGTCGATAGTGGTTTCTATTAGGATATTCTCCAGCAAGTATTAAATCCTGAATATCACCGAAATTTGAAACATCAGGTAAAAAACCATCGCCATTAATCAACCTATATGCCGTTACACCCAAAGCATATATATCAGACCTTTTTGATGTTTTACCTGTTCTTAAAACCTCAGGTGCTAAATGTGTTAGATATCCGTAAGGTGATGCAGTTGCACCTCTTGGAACCTTGGTTGCTAGTCCAAAATCAGATAATTTGGTAGTCCCTTGCTTTGTTAGTAGAAGATTAGCAGGTTTGATATCCCGATGAATGTAATCCTTCTGGTGAGCATATTCTATTGCCCAGCAAATGTCCTCAAGGATTTTAAAGGCAAAAGAAAGAGGAACTGGAGCTCCCTTAAAGACATCCTCAACAGAACCACGAGGAAGATACTCCATTGCAACGTAAAGGGTTCCATCTGAAGTTTTCCCAGCATCTTCAACACGTACGATGTTATCGTGTTGAAGAGCCATTAGTGTCTGCGGTTCTTTGTAAAGATTGGTTGGATCAGTAATTCGTGATTTGGGTATATACTTGACTGCCCTTTGGATAGCCAAAGCGCGATCATACACTAACCATACTTCACCGAAGTTGCCTGAACCTAACCTTTTAAGTCTTTCATAATCAGCCATCAATCCTCGGGTAGTTCAGATACTGCGGCTAATGCTGCTTCCTGATATTGGGCATTGTTTAGCTCAGAAAGTGAGCTATCTTCGACCAAAACACGCTCTATATAACGAGCGGGATCAGTGAAATCCTTGATGTCTCGCTTTAATTGAGATTTTATACGGGTATTGCAATCTATTCCTTTTATACTATGAATATTCTCCAAAATTACAGCATCTATGTGAAAGCGTTCAACAGATTTTTTCTTGGCCATTGGTTCAACTGTCTTAATGCAGGCAGATGTTATATTGTGATTCCGAAGAATTTCACTAAGTTGCTTTCGCACCCAAGATAGACAAGCAGGCCAACTATTATTTTGGGGTAAGGATAAGCGATCTTTTGCTACAACTTCTGTGGATGACTGTGTCCCATTTAGAATTACGTAAGCAAATCCATCTGGAAACGACCGGAAACCAATAACCATTTCTTACCTCCCTATTTCAGTTTATCAAATGTTGGTTAAATGGACTTATTAAAGCATCAAAGCTTCACTTCTTGTCATTATCCCCCCAATTTCCGCCAAAGGCAAGAGGAAAAATTGTGAATTTATGTTTGGCTATTTTCTTATAAAAATCAGCAACACTCTGCGTCAATCTGTGGCTAAAAATAATTTAGTAAATCCTGTTACCCTGTCTAAGAAATTCTCTGCGTTCTTTGCGAACTTTGGACTAAAAACTGTCAGCGTTTTTTTATTAAAAGCATTGCGCCCAAGCCGAGAAATAAAAGCGTTGCTGGTTCGGGAATAATGAAAATTTGTCCAGACAATCTTTCTTCAAACAGACTGAAACCGTCATATATTCCAGCCCATAGCGATGGATTAACTCCCTGATAACGTGAACCTTGCGGAGTCCAACCGTGATAAATAGGACCCTCGCCATATATCGTGGTTACATAATCTCCCTCTAATGTGAAATATTCAGCTCGTAATCCCTGAATAAGGTTTCCCTGTGAATCCAGAGAACGTAATGATTCGATCGGTACAGGATTCCATATGCCAGTATTTGATATTTCATCTAATTCGAGATAGTTGGAAATCCATCGGTTTTTGTAAATGATCTGAATATCGTGCCATCCATTGCTTAAATTCAAATAATCCGTATATACAGCACCTGCAGGATACTCATCATAAGATGCTTTTAAGTTACCGTCTATGTAAAATTGAACAAAATCATCAACACCAAATCCATATTGAACGACTCCTGCTTGGCTCGCCGAGCAACAAAACAAAACGGCCAT
>CAYXGT010000049.1:0-21125 GCA_964464635.1 uncultured Pirellulales bacterium
CTTCAAACCGCTGGTAACGGTCGACTCACGGTCCGGTTCACCGTGAAACGGCAGCTTGCCGGAGGACTTTATGACGTGCGTCTGCTCAAGCCGGACGCTCCGGAGATTCTTCCCTTTAATTAACCTTGTTTTGAATAAGATTGGTTTTACGGCCTAACTTTGGCATAGGGGAGTTCAAAGGAAAAAACATACAATACAGGAGTATGCTATGAAGAAATATAAAATTAAGAAGCTCATCACAAGTATCTTATTATGCATGACAATAAGCTGGGCAGCGATTGGTCTTGCGGACAATCCATTCGTACAGACGATTTATACAGCCGATCCCGCTCCGCTGGTACATAACGGGATTTGCTACGTGTATACCACCCATGATGAAGACGTAATCGTGCGTAACTTTTTTACCATGAATGACTGGAGATGCTATTGCTCCACCGATATGGTCAACTGGACCGATCTGGGGTCTCCATTGTCCTACAAGGAATTCAGTTGGGCTCGCGGTAATTCCTCCTGGGCCGGTCAGTGCGTTCCCCGAAATGGTAAATTTTATTTCTATGTTCCTATTAATCAAAAAAGAGGTGGAAATGCCATCGGAGTTGCGGTATCCGATAGTCCTACAGGACCGTTCAGCGATCCCCTCGATAAGCCTTTGCTTACCGGATATGGATATATCGACCCCACAGTGTTTATCGATGATGATGGGCAGGCGTACTTGTATTGGGGCAATCCAAACCTCCATTATGTGAAATTGAATGAGGATATGATTTCCTATTCAGGCAAGGTTAACCAGGTTCCTTTGACAACAGAGAGTTTTGGGGTGCGTACTAAGGATGACAGACCTACCCAGTATGAGGAGGGCCCATGGCTCTATAAGCGCAATGGTTTATACTACATGATATTCGCCGCCGGTCCTATATCCGAGCACATTGCCTATGCTACAGGTCCATCAGCGACCGGCCCCTGGACATTCCGGAGTATAATCATGCCGACACAGGGCAGAGCCTTTACCAACCATCCGGGAGTATGTGATTATAAGGGCAATTCCTATTTCTTTTATCATAACGGCGCTTTACCGGGCGGAGGAGGCTTTCACCGTTCGGTCTGTGTCGAACAGTTTGAATTCAACGACGACGGTACCATCCCCGAGTTCAACATGACAAAAGAGGGTCCACCCCAGATCGGCCACCTCGATCCTTATACCACGGTTCAAGCCGAAACGATCTGCTGGGAATCTGGTATTGAAACGGAAAAATGCGGTGAAGGCGGAGTGAATGTTTGCGATATCGAAAACGGCGACTATATCAAGGTGAAAGGCGTCGATTTTGGCAAGGGGGCAAAATCTTTCAAGGCCAGGGTGGCTTCAGAAACAAAAGGCGGAAACATTGAGATCCGCCTCGATAGTCCGAGCGGAACACTGGTGGGAACCTGTGCTGTTTCCGGCACCGGCGGCTGGCAAAAATGGGAAACTAAGAGCAGCACAGTTAACGGAGCAACCGAAGTGCACGACTTGTATCTGGTTTTCACCGGCGACAATGGGAAACTGTTCAATATTGACTGGTGGCAATTCGAGTAAATGAAAGGAAAAAAGTTCCGTATGAACCGATATGTGCAATTTATCGCATTCATTGCTCTGACAGCAGTGGTCGGTCAGTGCTTTGGATCCAATCCGGGAGGTAATCCCATCTTTCGCGATGTTTTCACTGCCGAACTTGCTGGCGGAGCGAACAAGGTAGCTGGTACCACGGCATCAGAAGGCTATCTGGCCAGTTTGACCAAGCCGGGTCAAAGCGTGAAGTTCACAGGTTTACCGGCTGCCGGGAAATTAGCAATTCGATATGCGTCAGTGGAAGTAGGCACTATCAGTGTTACCGTCAACAACCAGCCGACACGCAAGGTGAACATTCATTCTTCAGGGAATCTCACCGGTTCCTTTCTCTATGCGATAATTGACATTGAGATTCCCAACAATGCCACTCTGACCATCAGTCTGGCTGCCGATGATTCAGTGGTCAATATTGATCAGATAGTTGTCGGCAACGGAGATCTTGGACTACCGCCGGATATCTGGAACCTGCCGCCGCTGCCGGTGGCTGCCGGTCCTTATTCCGCCGACTGGAAGGCGCTCAGCCGGATTTACACCGTACCAGAGTGGTGGCGTGAGGCCAAGTTCGGGGCATGGGCCCACTGGGATCCGCAGTCCATGCCCGAACAGGGCGACTGGTATGCCCGCAGGATGTATTCGGAGAGTGACTACGCTTATGCATTTCACTGCAAGACCTTCGGTCATCCGTCGGAATATGGTTACAAGGACATCTGCCACAACTGGGTGATTGACCGATGGAAGCCCGAGGAGTTGATGGATTTGTTTGTCGAAATGGGAGCCCGTTACTTTATGGCCATGGGCGTTCACCATGACAACTTCGATTGCTGGGATTCGGCCTACCAGCCCTGGAACTCCGTCCGTGTCGGCCCCAAGGTGGACGTCGTGGGCACATGGGAAAAAGTCGCGCGGAAACGCGGTCTGCGTTTCGGCATTGGATTTCACAACTCTCCGGGGCGAACCTGGGGCCAGTTTATGACGGTGCGTTACACCAGCGACAAGACTGGGCCGAAGCAGGGCGTGCCCTACGATGCGCTTCAAACGATTCTGGACGGCAAAGAAAAATGGTGGGAGGGCATGGATCCGGTGGACCTTTATGGGCCGGTCCACAACAACAAGGATCCATTGCTTTCGCCCTTTGCCAACCAGTTCATGTGGCGGGTGGACGACGCCATTACCAAGTATCATCCCGATGTGATTTACTTCGACGAGCACGCGGGCGATTCCCAGGTGGATTTGGGCGTGCACATGGGACTTGGATTTCTCGCTCCGCCGCTAGTTGCGAACTACTACAACAAGTCCCTGAAGTGGAACCATGGAAAAATGGACGTTGTGATCAATCTTAAAGGTGTGGGCGGGCGTTACAATAGTTTCCAAAACAGCCCTGAACTGCTTCCCTATGTTGACCGTTCCCTGGTCAAGAGTACTGAGGCCATCATTGAATCTCAGATCATGGCCTACCCATTCCAGACTGAAACCAGTATCGCAGCCTGGCATTACCAAACCAGCCAGAGATACATGGATTCCAGAAGCGTAATCCGGTCGCTGATGCAGAATGTCTCCCGCAACGGTACAATGCTGCTCAACATCACACAGCATGGCCGAGGCGATCTTGATCCTGAGGTGGTTCGCATCTGTAAAGACGTAGGCGCCTGGCTGAAAATCAACGGCGAAGCTGTGCATGCATCCCGCCCATTTGAAATCTTTGGTGACAATACGGTTTGTTACACACGCAACCAAGGCAATGTCTATGCCACGCTTCTGGATTGGCAAGGCGGCCCGATCACTCTCAAGGCCCTGCGCGCCGGCGGGGCAACTCTGGGCAAAGTGTCCAAAGTCGAATTGCTCGGCTCCGATCTGGCGTTGACGTTTGTTCAGGACGATCAGGGGCTGACCGTGACGCCCGGCGGTTCGGCACAACCGCTGCCGGGGATCGCCAACTCGCAGCTTGCATCGGGGTGCCGGGTTCTGCGCATTACCCATGACAAGGGCTGGTTCAACGACGACGACCCTGGTGCGGTTGCGCCCGGATGGATTCGTCACTGTAACCTTGGCACAGGTGACTTCAACAATGACCTTACGATCAGTGATACACCCGGTGACGTCTGGAGTTGTTCGTTCACCGGTAGTAACTTCTCGGTAATTGCTCCAAAAGAAGCTGGAGCTGGAAAAATCGAGATTCAAATTGACGGCAAAATCCTTGCGACAACGGATCTGTCCACCAACGGAGCGCGTCTGGCCCAGCAGGTGGTTTGTGAAGTGACCGATCTAACTCCTGGCAAACATGTAATCAACATTGTCAATCTTGGCCCCGGACTGGTGGCCATTGATGCAATAGTCATCCAATAAAAGATACAGGAGATTGCACTATGACTCGACATAAGGAGCAAAACAACGGATTCCGACCTGTGATAAGTTCTTTCCTACACTCAATTCGTTTTGCTATTGTGTTTGGTTTGTTAATTTTTATATTTTTAGGATTGAGCTGTGTTTCGCTTAAATATGATTCACCACAAAAAACGTTTTCACTGGACCAGAGTTGGCGTTTTCATCTCGGCGGCAACGGGGACTGTTCAATATTGATTGGTGGCAATTCGAGTAAATGAAAATAAACAAGACACATTAACTGATTTAAGGATTAAACGATGGAGAAACTCAACCTTATAAGAGCCATTGTACAGTCCCTGATAAAGGAAGTAGTCATTCCGTTTCCAAATCGAACTTTTTACTCGTCAGAGACAGGAAGGATTTCCGTGATACTTGCCGTTCTATTCCTCGTTTCCATCACGAGTCAATGGTTTTCGGCTTCAGTTGCCTTTGCGGAGGCAACCGCTTCGAATGAGGTGGCCAATCCGGCTACAGAAACAATCTGGCTGTCGAGTATCGATGTTTCGCGAGTTGAGCAGGGATGGGGAGAGGCACATTCCAACCGTTCCGTTGATAACAGACGTCTAACGATTGCCGGCCGGACTTTTCAACGCGGCATAGGCACACACGCCAATTCCAACATTCCACTTCTGTTGGATGGCAACGGGGTAGAACTGTCAGGATGGGCCGGCCTGGACGACGAAACCAACGGACGGGGCTCGGTGGTTTTTCATATCACAGCGGACGGGAAAGAAATTTGGAACAGCGGACTGATGCGGCCGGGAGATGCGGCAAAGGAGTTTTCCCTGAATGTGAGGGGGAGCAAATCTGTGGTTCTTCTGGCCATGGACGGGGGAGATGGATTTGACTACGACCATGCCGACTGGGGAGACGTGAAAATTACAATGATCAACAACGGCAAACCTCGACTCGATATTCCGCCCATTGAGGACGCGGTGATTTTGACGCCGAAGCCCGCTCCGACACCCCGCATCAATGGAGCGAAGGTGTTTGGCGTTCGTCCGGGCTCGCCGTTTCTCTTCAGGATTGCAGCGACAGGTGATCGTCCGATGACTTTCTCGGCGGATGGACTTCCGGCGGGTCTGAATCTTGATTCCAAGACCGGACAGATTACCGGCCAGTTAACCACTGCCGGCGAATTCAAGGTGATGCTTCACGCCAAAAACGCACTCGGCCAGGCCGATCGTGAATTCAAGATCGTTTGCGGTTCGCAAATTGGCCTCACACCTGCAATGGGCTGGAATAGCTGGAACTGTTTCGCCAGTGCGGTTACAGCAGATAAAATAAAGGCGGCGGCGGATGCCATGGTCAGCAGCGGATTGATCGATCACGGATGGACCTATATCAACATTGACGATTTCTGGCAGGTGCATCGCGATTCGAGAGACACGACGCTTCAGGGAACGCAGCGTGACGCCGAAGGACACATCCTTGCCAATCCACGCTTCCCCGATATGGAAGCGCTCGCCGATTATGTCCACAGCAAGGGACTGAAGATTGGAATCTATTCCTCACCCGGACCGTGGACCTGCGGCGGATGCGTCGGCAGCTTTGATCACGAACTGTTGGATGCGCAGCAATATGCTGAATGGGGTTTCGATTATCTGAAATACGACTGGTGTTCGTATAGTCCCGAGTTGGAATCCCGTCGTGGCAACCAATCGTGGACGCCCGCCTCCGTGAGAAACCTCAGCGGTTCATCCCCAAACGATCGGGTGAAATTAATGCTTCCCTATAAACTGATGCAGGAGGCGCTGACCAAACAACCGCGCGACATCATCTACAGCCTTTGCCAATACGGTATGGGTAATGTCTGGGAATGGGGTGCCGAAGTCGGCGGAAACTCCTGGCGAACTACTTACGACATCAGTGACACCTGGGGCAGTATGTCAGGGATTGGATTTGGCCAGGCCGGGCACGAGAAGTTTGCCGGCCCGGGACACTTCAACGACCCTGACATGCTCGTGGTCGGCAAAGTCGGCTGGGGGCCGCAATTGCGCAATACCCGCCTGTCACCAAACGAGCAGTACACCCATATCAGTCTCTGGTGCCTGCTCTCCGCTCCACTTTTGATCGGATGCGACATGACACAGCTTGACGAATTCACCTTGAATCTGCTGACAAACGACGAGGTGTTGGAGGTCAATCAGGATCCACTCGGACACCAGGCCGCGCGAATTGTTCAGAACGGAATGCTCGAAGTGTGGGCCAAGGATATGGAAGATGGCTCCAAAGCTGTCGGACTATTCAACCGCGGTTCGCGTGAACAATCCATTACCGTGAAGTGGTCCGACCTGGGGATAAGCGGTGAACAAACCGTTCGCGATCTCTGGCGTCAGAAGGATCTTGGTAAATACACCGGGCAATTTCAGGCAAATGTTGGCCGTCATGGTGTTGTACTGGTGAAGATTGTCCCGGCGGAATAATGACTGGTTCTAAGGATTCTAAATAAGAAAGTACGATTCTATTTCGGTGTTGATATATGATAATTCTTAGTAGAATAATAACCGAGTTCGATGAAAATCAGGAGTTTTATTAATGAAAAAAATACTGTATTTAATTGTTTTTATTGTGTTTTTATACGGCAATTTTATTCCGGTTTTTGCGGACGAATCCGCCAATAGTTCTCCCCAAGTCGAACAACCCGATATCGATATTTCTGCTTCGCTTCAGGTCCAATCCGTTCAGAAAGACACAATGGGTATAACGGTAAAGCTGGCGTCCGGAACACTGAGGCTGCAGGTATGTGACGATCGCACGATTCATGTCACCTGCAGTTCCACGGATAAGTTCCCGGATAAAAAGGAGTTCGTTGTGAATCGACAATGGACGCCGGTTCCCTTTGAATGGCATAAGGAACCGGAAAAGTTGATCTTACGCACGGCACGCATGGGTGTCGAGATAGATCGAGCCACGGGCACATTGACTTTTGTTGATGCCGCCGGGAAAACGCTGCTTCAGGAGCCGCCGGACGGCGGCAGGACAATCACAGAGCTGAAACCCGCCGCGGCCGACGCCGCTAATCAAGAACAGACCTATCGCGTCCAGCAGACGTTCCTTTCCCCCCCCGACGAATATCTCTACGGTATGGCCCAGTGCCAGGACGGTGTATGGAACTGGCGCGGCATGCCCATTGAACTGCGGCAAGTGAACACCCAGGCGGCGCTGCCCGTGCTGGTCTCAAGCCGCGGCTATGGATTGCTTTGGGACAACGCCTCGCTTACCGACTTCAACCCGGTCGATGAAGAAATCCAGCTCTCGTCCGGCAGCGACGCGGCACCAGCTGGCGGCCCCACAGCAACCGAGCAGTTGCGCGGCCGGGCTAGTACTCCAAGGAGGGGCAGAGGCGATCGCATCGGCACGTTCACCACCAGCGAGGCGGGCGAATACGTCTTCTTCGCCAAGGACGGTAACCGCCGCAATGAAATCGGGATCACCGTGAACGGTCAGGCCATTGCGCACCTCCGGAACATGTGGGTGCCTTACACTACGGTTGGGAAGATTATATTGCCCGCGAACAGTACCTGTTCCGTGCGATTGCTGGGCGGCGGCAGAAATGCCCGTCTGTACGCCCGGCCTTTGGGAAATACAACAACATTTCGTTCTCAGGCTGCCGAAAGTATCGATTACTATTTCTTTTACGGACCAGAATTCGATGACATCATTGCTGGCTACCGTAATGCTACTGGCACAGCGCCGCTCTGGCCGAAGTGGGCCTACGGTTTCTGGCAATGCCGCGAGCGATATTCCAGCCAACAGCATATCCTCGACACCGTTGCCGAATTCCGCAAACGGCAGATTCCTATTGATCTGATTGTGCAGGACTGGCAATACTGGGGTCCGCACGGCTGGGGCGCCTATGAGTGGGATACCTCAAAGTACCCCAATCCCGAAGAATTGATTCAGTCGCTGCATCGACAGAATGTACAATTCATGATTTCGGTGTGGTCCAACCCGCAGGGAAAGGCCGGTGCCGATTTGAAGGCACACAACTATGTCATCCCCGGCACCGATTGGGTGGATGTACTCAACCCAGCCGCACGAGAACTCCGCTGGAAGTACCTCAACGATGCTTTTTTCAAAATCGGTACAGACGCGTGGTGGCAGGATGCCACGGAACCCGGCGACGACGGCAATGCAATGGCTAACCATAACGTGTTTTGGGGATCGGGTAATCTGTATCGAAACGCGTATCCACTTTTTGCCAATCAGACGGTATATGAAGGACAACGTGAAGCCTCCCCGGATAAACGCGTCTGCATCCTCACGCGCTCATCTTTCCCCGGGCAGCAGCGTTATGCCACGGCCCTTTGGTCCGGCGACATTGCAGGCAACTGGGAGACATTCCGCCGCCAGATTCCCGCCGGCCTTAATGTCTGTCTGACAGGTCTGCCATATTGGACTACCGATTGCGGCGGTTTCTTTCGCCCGCGTGATCAGTACCAATCGGAAGACTTTGCTGACCTGCTGATCCGCTGGTTCCAGTTCAGTACGTTTTGTCCGGTCCAGCGCATGCACGGTTATCAGAGTGAAACGGAGTTCTGGAAATTCCCGCGGGCCCAGGAGACGCTTCTCGAATATGACCGCCTCCGATACCGTCTTCTGCCGTACATCTATTCAATTGCCTGGCAGGTGACGCACGACGATTACACGATGATGCGGGCACTGCCGATGGATTTTCGCAGCGACCCGAAAGTGTATGACATTTGTGACCAGTACATGTTTGGGCCGGCGTTTCTTGTCAATCCGGTCACGGAACCCAAGGCCGTCTCGCGCAGTGTTTACCTGCCCTCGCGGACGGCATGGACGAACTTCTGGACCGGTGAATCATCCGCTGGCGGCCAACGTGTTGACGTTTCGGCATCACAGCAAGTGATCCCGTTGTTCGTTCGCACCGGCAGCATCATACCATTGGGCCCGGATATGCAGTATGCCGATGAAAAGCCGGCCGATCCAATCGAACTGCGCATCTATCCGGGTGCAAATGGTTCCTTTACCCTCTACGAGGACGAAGGTGACAGTTATCGTTACGAAAAGGGTGTCTATGCGACGATTCCGATCCAATGGAATGAGGCAAGCCAAACCCTTACCATTGGTGAACACAAGGGAGATTTCCCCGGTATGCTCAAGGAACGAACTTTTCATATTGTTTGGGTATCAGAGAATCATGGTGTTGGTATAGCCTTGACCAGGCATCCGGATGCTGTCGTCAGGTACAAAGGTGATATCGTAAATGTATCAAGATCACGTGAATCGCAGCGCTGACAGAGTCATTGCAAGCCAATCTGAAAAAAAACTTTTACTTCAAAAAAAGAAAGTGAGATCGATATGATTTGTAAGATGAACGTTCACAGCCAACAGGCCTCAATTATCTGGATGTGTTGCGCGGTTTTCCTGACCGTAGCCCTGGAGAGAACCGCGTGTGGGGCCGATGCCTCGCCGGTGACCGTTACCAGTCCAAACGGAAAGATAAAGATTGAAATCCAGGCCGATTCCGCGGGTCAATTGACCTGGTCGGTCCAGCGTCAGGGTCAGATCATCCTTGCCGCAGCCCCGCTGGGACTGACGGTGGACGGTCTCAATCTTGGCCAATCCGCCACGCTCGGCGTGCCTCGCAAACGCACTATCAATGAGCGATATCCTACGTGGGGTAATCACGCTGAGGCTGTCAATCATTGTAATGAAGCCGTCATCCCGGTTGAATGTGCCGGTGGCATGAAATACGAACTGGAGGTACGCGCCTTCGACGACGGCGCGGCCGTGCGCACCCGTGTCGCGCTCGATGACACCGCGCACACTATTTCAAGCGAAGCAACCTCATGGGCATTGCCTTCCGATTCGCATATCTGGTGGGCCCGTTATGACGGCGGTTATGAGAAGCCCTGTGAATCCGGCAAATTCGAAAGCATACCGGCTAAAACCCAGATGGCGCCGCCGGTGACATTCAGGCTTGGCGAGAATCTTTACGTCAGTCTCACCGAGGCTAATAATGATTCGTTTCCGGACATGGGTTTAGAGAGAGACGGTAATTTTCTTAAGGCAGTTTTTCCGGCCTCTTCCAGAGGCTGGAGACAACAGGGCTCGATCGTTAGTCCCTGGCGCGTGGCTATCATAGCTGAGGGGCTTAATGCTTTGGTCAACAGTGACATTGTGACAAACCTTTGTCCTCCTCCATCTCCTGAGTTGGCTTCTGCAGACTGGATCAAACCCGGGCGTGCTCTCTGGCATTGGTGGAGTATCGGCGCACCCAGGCTGGACGATCAGAAGGAATGGGTCGATGCTGCGAAAAAACTCGGCTTCGAATATTATCTGATAGACGAGGGCTGGCGCAACTGGCGTGCCCCCGACAAAGACCAGTGGCAGTGTCTCAAGGACGTAATCGACTACGGCAAGACACAGGGTGTGGGCTGCATTGTGTGGGTGAATTCTTCGGAGATGCGCAGAGCCAACTCACGACGCGCCTATCTTGAAAAGGTCGCCGCTCTCGGCGCCGTTGGTATCAAGATCGATTTCGTACCAGCCTGTACCGCCGGGGTCACCCGCTGGTACGAGGGAGCGCTGAAGGACACCGCCGAGCTGCACCTGCTCTGCAACTTTCATGGCGCTGTCAAGCCCACCGGCCGCCGTCGTACCTGGCCGCATGAGCTGACTCGCGAAGCCGTGCGCGGCCACGAATACCACATGACGCGCTACCACCGCATCCAGGCCGCCGACCACGACGAAACAGTCCTCTTCACCCGCTTCCTGGCCGGTCCGGCCGATTATACCCCCACAGCCTTCGATCTCCACGAGATGGTCGGATACACCTGGGCGCACCTGCTGGCCCAAGGGGTCAACATGACCTCGCCGCTGCAGCACTTCGCCGGCAAATACCAGGACTTCATCGGCAATCCCGCCGAGGACCTGCTTCGCCATCTGCCCTCGATCTGGGACGAGACGATCGTACTGCCGGGCAGCGAGATCGGCAAGACGATAGGCTTTGCACGGCGACGCGATCAGGCGTGGTACATCGGCGTGCTCAACGGTGGTGCGGCCGCCACGTTGCCGATCGATCTGTCCTTCCTGGGCCCGGGCGTATGGCAGGCTGAGGTGTTTGGCGACGATCCCGACAATCCCGCCGCCTTCAAACGGGAAAGCAAGGTCGTTAAGGCCAGTGACAAGCTCACGGTTTCCATGAGCCCGCGAGGTGGCGCCGTTGTCTGGATTACGAAGGCCCGGTAGAGCGTTTTTTGGGGGACTGAGCCGATGCCGCAATCACAAGATTAGAAATGTGCTTGGTTATCTGCCGGATGAACAGAAAGACCAGGTCAAATGTGCAATGAAGGCGGCTTTTTCGATGAAAGCGGATAAGGGCAGACAGAAGTTGAATCAACTGGCTAAATGGCTTGAGCGAGAGTATCCATCCGCCTCAGGTAGTCTTCTTGAGGGTATTGATGAGATGTTTACTATCAATAAGCTTGGCCTTCCGAAGGCACTGTGTCGTTGTCTTTGTTCGACTAATGTTATTGAGTCTCCGAACAGCGGAATTCGCAGCCGGACGCATCGTGTTAAGAACTGGCAGACCCATGTGATGGTTGTTCGCTGGGCTGCTGCTTCATTGCTGGATATGGAGAAACGGTTCAAGCGTGTTATGGGTTATCAGCAATTATGGATGCTTGAAGTAAAGCTGAAAGAATCTGAAGAAGAAAGAATTGATGACAAATCAAAGGTGGCGTAAACTATGAGAACTGGAGTAGCCATTCGAACCTCCAACTACGATTGGGACAAAGTCCCTTTTATGGCTGACGTGTAGATTATTTAACAATACCCTTCAAATTTTGCTACAGTGACATCTGCGCATAAAAATGGGACAGACCTAACTATCTGTCCCTACGCAACCTACAAATAGCGGGGGGAGGATTCGAACCTCCGACCTCCGGGTTATGGGCCCGACGAGCTACCAGACTGCTCTACCCCGCGATAAATTTAGTCATCAGTTTTTAGTCGTTAGTATTTAGTCGTTAGTATTTAGTTTCGGTTCCCTTTATCCTGTTAGTAAAATTCGACAATCTAACAGTATTAAAAAATCTAATAAATTGAAACTAAATTATAAGTTTTTACTCACCTTTTCGGCGATTTGCTCGGCTTTTCCTTCCGGGTACTTAAACGAAGGCCAGCGGTTAAAAACACCGTCGCCGGTATTTCTCGGTATTATATGAAAATGCAGATGATTTACAAGCTGGCCGGCAGCCCTGCCGTTATTGCATAAAAGATTGTAGCCGTCCGAATCAACTGCTGCCTTGACCGCCTTTGCAATCTTACCAAGCCGAGAGGCAATCTGATTTATAAGCTCAGAAGGACATTCATCAAGGCTCTGGCAGTGCTGCTTCGGTATAACCAGAGTATGGCCGTCACTTATCGGCAGGATATCCAGAAAAGCCAGGACATCGTCATCCTCGTAAACCTTCACTGCGGGAATCTCGCCTGCCGCAATCTTACAAAAAATGCAATCGTCCGCACTCATTACTTCTGTTTTTCTTTCTTACTTTTTTTCTTATCCTCTTTTTCTTCAGGCTGTTCGGCCTGCTGAACGCTTTCGTCAGAGGCCTCTTTCGATTCGCTGTCAGCAGAGGCTTGCTCAACTTCAGGTTCAGCTTCCTTTTCGGTTTCAGCCGACTGCTCGGCCTCGACAACTTTCTGCGGCTGAGTCTCTTCGGCTTCGGGCTCGGCCTCTTTGCGAGACTTTTTAGCAGCCTTCGATTCTTTTTCCATTTTCTCTTCGCTGCCCACGAGCTGAAGCAGACAAAGCTCGCCGTTGTCACCCAACCTTTTCAGCGACAGACGAATAATCCTTGTATATCCGCCGGCCCTGTCGAGGTAACGCGGCCCGATGTCACTGAAGAGCTTGCGTATCACAGTCGATGTTTTTACCGCTTCGCCCTCCTCGTCTTTTACGATATCCCTGTCTCCGAGTAACGCAATCGCCCTGCGTCTCGCCGCCAGGGTGCCTTTCTTTGCAAGCGTAATCAGCTTCTCGGCAAAAGATTTTACATCCTTTGCCTTTTGAATCGTTGTTGAAATCGTCTCGTGCTCAAAAAGCGATGCAACAATATTTCGGCGCATCGCCAGCCGATGCTCACTGTCACGATTTAAACGCTTTCCCGCTACCCTATGACGCATATTTCAAAAACCTTATACAAAAACTATAAATTACCCAATGATAAACAAAAACAATTAACCCTCGATGTCCGTCATACCGAGCGAAAGACCGATGTCGGCAAGCTTTCTTTTGATTTCTCTCAGGCTGGTCTTGCCAAAGCTTCTTATCTTGAGCAAATCAGCATCGGTCATTTGCGCAAGCTGGCCTACAGTTAGTATCTTCGCAGACTCAAGACAGTTACTTGCTCTTACCGATAACTCCAGCTCAGCAATTTGTGTATTCAGTTTTTCGGCCAGTTCGGCATCAAGTCCCTCCTGCTTTTTCTCCTCTGCTTCAGCGAGGCTTTCTGCGACGGTTTCCTGACCTATTTCGAAGTACTGCACAAACGGATTTATATGTTTTCGCAGAATCTTGGCAGCTTCGACGAGTGCCATTTCCGGAGTAACGGTCCCGTCGGTCCAGATTTCAAGTATCAGTCTGTCGTAATTTGTTTTCTGCCCGACACGCGTGTCCTCGGTTACATATCGCACCCTTACAACCGGCGAAAAGAGGGTATCTATCTGAATCCTTCCGATTTCCTGCTCGAACCTGTCGGCTGTACTAATTCGCTCGGAAGCAGGCACATAACCTCTGCCTTTTTCAACGACCATTTCCATCTCAAAATCGACATTTTCCGTCAAGGTCGCTATCACCGTATTCTTATCGATAATTTCAATAGCAGGGTCCGCGACGATATCAGCCGCCGTCAACGTTCCGGCCTTGCGGGCTGACACCGTCATCGTCTTCGGCTCATCACTGTTAAGTGTAACCACAAGACTTTTGACATTCAGCACTATATCCGTCACATCCTCCATCACGCCCTTTATGGAAGTAAATTCATGGTCAACACCCTTAATTTTGATACTGCTGACGGCACTTCCCTGCAGGGACGAAAGCAGTATACGTCTCAAACTGTTGCCGATGGTTGTGCCGAAGCCCCGCTCGAACGGCTCAATAAAAAATCGGCCGTACTTATTACTCGCAATTCTTGTATCCTGCACAACCTTCGTCGGCAACTCCAAACCTCGCCATGTAACTCGCATAAAAGCCTCCTGAAACATTCAAAAGCTAAAAGCAAAATCCCGAGTAGAAAAAACCTCTGCTTTTCAAACAAACAATCGTTTTTCCTCTTTTTATTATCTCGAACAAAATTCCACAACCAAATGTTCTTCAATTGGAATCTGAACATCATCCCGGCTCGGCAGCGCAACAACGGTAGCCTCCGGCTTCTGGCGGTCCAGTTGCAGCCAGCTTTGTACGTTAAAATTCGGATTGCCCTCGAGCTGCTTTTTTATCTTCTTGGCGCTTTTATCCGATTGCTTCAGAGTAATCTTGTCCCCGATATTCGTAGTAAAGTCGGCTATATTTACCCTGCGACCATTTACATAAATATGACCATGGATAATTAACTGTCTCGCCGATTTTCGCGACGGAGCAAAATTCAGCTTGTAAATAACATTATCCAGCCTTCTTTCAAGCAGCTGCAATAGCATCAGGCCGGTATTTGCCTTTGATTTCTCAGCCAGGTGAAAATACCTCATAAACTGCTTGTCAAGCAGGCCGTAGTATCTTTTAACCTTCTGTTTCTCGCGCAGCCGTACTGCGTATTCGCCTGCTCTCGGCCTGCGCCAGCCGTGCATACCGGGAGAGAGATTGCGCTGCTTTTTCTCGATTGGGCACTTCGCAGTCTCGCACCTGATACCCTTGAGCATCAATTTGACACCCTCTCGACGACAATATTTACAAGATGAACCAAGATAACGTCCCATCTTATTTATCTTCTCCCAAATATTTACACTCTTCTTCTTTTCGGAGGCCGGCAGCCGTTATGCGGAAGCGGAGTAACATCTTCTATGGAAGATATCCGCAAGCCAGCCTGCTGAAGCGCCGAAATGGCAGATTCTCTGCCCGAACCGGGGCCCTTAACCCTGATTTCAACCTCCCGAACACCATACCGCATCGCCGCAGATGCGCAACGCTGTGCAGCCTGCTGAGCCGCAAAAGGGGTACTTTTACGCGAGCCCTTGAATCCGACACAACCTGCCGAACTCGCACATATCGTGTCACCCTCAGGGTCGGTTACCGTAATCAAAGTATTGTTAAAGGTGGCTTTTATATGCACAACAGCCTTTACAACATTTTTCCTTACCTTCTTTTTTGCTGACTTCGCCATACTATCCTCTAATTTTCTCAGGTAACGATTAACACTTTTTTAACGCGCTTCTTTTACACCTTTCTTGCCGGCGACAGTTTTTCTCGGCCCCTTTCGTGTCCTTGCATTGCTCTGGGTCTGCTGTCCCCTTACAGGCAGTCCTTTTCTGTGCCGAATACCCCTGTAACAACTGATTTCCTTCAGCCTGGAGATATTCTGCGAAACCTGCCTGCGAAGCTGACCGCCGATGACACAATTTCGGTCGATAACCTGTGTTATCCGGCTGAGCTCGTCTTCGCTGAGCTTGCCGGCTTTGGTAATAGGCTCAACTTTGGCCTCTTTTAAAACCTGCATCGATGTATGCCGGCCTATACCATGAACATAAGTCAGAGCCATCCATATAGACTTCTTGTCCGGAACATCAACACCAACTATACGCGGCATATCGTCTCCCTTTTAACAAACCATAAAAACACAGCTGCGCACAAAATCTTTCTCATCATTCATCCCTGCCGCTGCTTGTGTCGCGGATTCGTACAAATCACACGTACAACACCTTTGCGGCGAACGATTTTGCAGTTCTCACAAATACGTTTTACTGAGCTTCTTACCTTCATTTTTCTCTCGACACTTGTCTTTAAAAATTTTCTGCCGGCTCAGGCCGGTTAATTCCTCAGCACAATTCTTCCCCTGTTCAAATCATACGGTGACATCTCAATAGTAACGGAATCGCCCGGCAAAATCCTGATAAAATGCATCCTCATCTTACCCGACACATGAGCAAGAATCTGGTGGCCGTTCTCAAGCTCCACCTTAAACATAGCGTTCGGCAAAGCTTCAATCACTCTGGCCTCCAACCGTATTGATTCCTTCTTTGCCATAATACTCTCGGTACTCAATAAATCTAAAATATAAAAAATTCCAAACCTTAAATTACCGTCAGCACAACACAACCCTTCTCAATAATGGCCATCGTATGCTCAAAATGAGCCGAACAGCTTTTATCTTTCGCTATAACCGTCCATCCATCCTTCAATGTTCTGACCTTCTCACTGCCCATATTAATCATCGGCTCCACAGCCAGCACCATACCTTCGGCAAGGACAATGTCGTTTTCAAGCAGCTCATCACTGACGAAATTGGGCAGCTGCGGTCCTTCGTGCATATTTCTGCCGATTCCATGACCGACAAGCTCCCTGACAACACCAAAACCGGCGGCTTCGGCACATCTCTGCATTTTCTCAGCTATCTGGGACCACTTTACCTGCGGAGCTGCGTTCTCAATCGCTATACCAAGCACCTGCCTGGTCACTGCGATAAGTCTGGCCTTTTCCTCTGAGACCTTACCAATAGCAACAGTAACAGCCGCATCACCGCAGTAGCCGTTAAGCCTCGCACCGTAATCGATACTGAGAATATCGCCCTCTTTAAGAAAAACATCCTCAGAAGGAATCCCGTGAACCACCTGCTCATTTATCGATGCACATATCGCTCCGGGAAACGGCACCGCAGTCGAAGGGCCGATTACGCCTCTGAACAAATCCTCAGCACCAGACTCAGCAGAAATCTGCTCAGCAGCGCGGTTCAGCTCAGCTGTATTTACACCAGGCTTTGCCAACTCTTCTAATTTTGAAAGAACCTTCGCTACGACACTGCCAGCTTGACGCATCAATTCAATTTCTCTGCGGCTTTTAAGTGTTATAGCCATTAATCAAACTCAAACCCGCCTCGCGGCGAGGCCGCGGGCACATAAGCTTCATTTTCTTTCTGCGTTCACACATTTACCAGAGAATCCAGCTTCTCAAATATCAGAGCAAGAACCTCGTCGGCAGCAACATTTGCGTCAATATCATAAACACTGTTGTTTTTTCTGTAATAGTCCACAACCGCAGCAGTCTGCTGATAATAGTTTTTAAGCCTGTTCAAGACAACCTCTTCGGTGTCATCCGTCCGCTGAACAAGCTTCTCGCCGCACTTGTCACAAACGCCATCGACTTTCGGCCTGATATTCTCAACGTGGTAAACAGCACCGCACGCCGGACAGCTTCTTCTTCCGGTAATCCTCTTAACAATAACGCCATCATCGACCTGCAGATTCAAAACGGCATCAATCCTGCTGCCGTCAGCCTCAAGTGACTTATCAAGCTCTATTGCCTGATTAACCGTTCTCGGAAAACCATCCAGCACAAACCCAACTTTCGGCGCCTTATTTATTGCGTGCGCCATCATCTCAACAATCATATTATCAGGAACAAGCTCCCCTGAATCCATAAACTGCCGGGCTTTTTTGCCAAGCTCGCTTTCCTCAGCTCTTTCCTGTCTTAAAATGTCACCGCTGGACAAATGTTCCAGGCCGTACCTTTCAGCTATCCCTTTACATTGTGTCCCTTTGCCGGCTCCGGGAGCTCCCAATAACACTATTCTCATCCGTATGCCCCCTTAATTCTTCCGGTAGAGCTGAATCCTTCATAGCTTCGCATAAGCAGGTTCGCCTCTATCTTCTGTACCAAATCAAGCGAAACACTAACGACAATTAATAAACCTGTCCCGCCGAAAAAGTTTGCTATCCGCCAGTCAACACCGAGCAGCACGATAATTATCGAAGGCACGACCGCAATTATTGCCAGAAACGATGCGCCATAATAGGTTACTCTCGCAACCACCGTTTCAAGATACTCCGCAGTTCTCCTGCCGGGCCGTAAACCCGGGATGAAGCTGCCCGAATCGCGCAGATTCTTCGCCATCTCTTTCGGCTGAAACTGAACCGTCACCCAGAAATAAGCAAATAAAAATATCAACAGCATATAAAGAACGTTATATGTGTACGCTCTGGGCAAAAATGCCCTTTCAAGAATGCTGAAAAAGCCAAATTTCCCTTCCCCTTCGAAAGCCTTTCTTAAATAAGATGCCACTATAGGAAGAAACATCATAAAACTCGAAGCAAAGATTATCGGCATTACGCCGCCGTGATTGACACGCAAAGGCAAATAATGCCTCTGACCACCGTACATCTTGTGACCTCTCATCTGCTTTGCCTGCTGAATCGGTATCCTTCTTTGCCCCTGAGTAATCAAAATAACACCGGCTACGACGGACACAAAAGCCCCTGCAAGAACCAACAGCTTCGCCGGGCCTATCTTGCCCGCTGCAGAAGCTGTTACCGACAGGTCCACATCCTCCATAAGCGTATTAAACGCCCAGGGCAGCCGTGCCACAATACCCGCCATAATTATCAAACTTATCCCGTTGCCAATCCCGTATTCATCTATCTGCTCACCAAGCCACATCAAAAAGATAGTCCCTGCCGTCATACCCACAACGCCCATCATCACCGCCTGTCGATACATTCCGGCGTGGGCTAATCCCCGGGCACCAAACATCTTCATATACATCAAAGCTTGAATAACACATATAAAAACCGTCAAATAGCGCGTGTATTCCTGTATCTTCTTATAGCCGGTCTGGCCTTCCTGCCTTAACTTTTTCAAAGCGGGTATAACCTCGCCAAGAAGCATAAGAATAATCGAAGCAGTGATGTACGGCATAATTCCCAGACCGAACAGGCTGCTCTTGTCGAGCCTGCCGCCGGTAAGCATCTGCATATACTCAACAGCCCTGCCGACCGGGGTTTCGGTCTCCGCAGTGCCGGCAATCTGAGTTATCTTCTCATAGGAAAAACCCGGTACAGGGATATGAAAACCAATCCTGTAAATCATCAGCATAGCAATCGTAAAGACGACCTTGCTACGCAAATCAGGTATTCTGAAAATGTTCACAAATGTCTTAAACATCTTTTAATCTCTCGTTTATTTTCACTCTCTGCAACCAATACCTATGCCAGCTCAACGGCACCGCCGGAAGCGACAATCTTCTGCTCTGCCACCCTGCTGAACTTATGAGCCTTCACCTTCAACCTCTTTGTCAGCTCTCCATCTCCGAGAATCTTGACTTTATTTTTCGTATTATCTATCAGCCCTGCCTCGGAAAGCATCTCAAGCCCGACATCCGCGCCGTCCTCGAATCTTTCCAGTTGCGAAACATTTATAATCTTATATCGCGTTGCGAACTTGAAATTGCTAAAGCCGCGTTTGGGCAGTCTCCTGAACAAAGGCATCTGACCACCCTCGAAAAGAATCCTTATCTTCGCACCGGACCTGCTCTTCTGTCCCTTGTGGCCGTGGCCGGCCGTCTTGCCGTGCCCGGAACCGCTGCCCCTGCCGATACGCTTGCGACGTTTGTCTCCGCCTGCAATTGTAGTTATCTTTGTCTTGGACATCTAAAAAATCACCACCTTTTTACCTTTTCCACCTCAACACCGCGAAGAGCCTCAACCTCTTCTTTGTTACGAAGTTTCAACAAGCCAGCCAACGTAGCTTTAACAACATTCTTTGCTGAAGTGCTGCCGTACACCTTGGTAAGAACATCCTGTACTCCCGCATATTCAAGCACAGCTCGGGCACTCGAGCCGGCAATAACACCCGTACCCGGATTAGCAGGCACCATTACTATCTTCGTCGCCCTGCATTTTCCAATCACCTTATGCGGTATTGTCCTGCCGAAAAGCGGTATATCATGCAAAGATTTCCTGGCTTCCTTTATCCCTTTCTCAACAGCAAGAGGCACTTCGTTTGCCTTGCCATAGCCTATGCCCACCGTACCGTTGCGGTCGCCGACCACAACCAGGGCCGCAAAGCTGAACCGCCTGCCGCCTTTGACCACCTTGGCACAGCGGTAAATTTTCACCGCCGTATCCTCAAACGGATACTCCTGCTGTTCAACTACTTTCATTGGTTTTCGAGCCAATTTTTTTCTCCAAACTCTTGTTAAAAGACAAGCCCTGCTTTCCTCGCCCCGTCGGCAAGTGCCTTGACTCTGCCATGATACTTATAACGGTTCCTGTCAAAACAAACACATTTAATACCCACGCCCAACGCCTGCTTGGCGACAGCTTCGCCTATAATTTCCGCAGCCTTCTTATTGCCCGTCTTCTGGAGCTGGCCCCGCAGCGTTTTGCTCATAGTACTGGCCGAAACAAGCGTCAGCCCCGCCGCATCGTCGATTATCTGTGCATAAATATGCCGGTTGGAACGCTTGACCACAAGACGAGGCCTGTCCGGTGTGCCGAATATCTTTTTTCTGACATGATATTTACGTCTCAATGCTGCCTTTTTAATACTATTTGTTTTCATCATACTATTCTTCTAACCGACTCGTTACTTGTTTAATAAACACCGCCTGCTATGCCGTACCGGATGTAAATGCCTTTCCAACTTTTCGCCTGATGTGCTCATCGGCATACCGAACTCCCTTGCCCTGATAAGGCTCCGGGGGCCTTACCTTTCGTACATCAGCAGCAAATCGGCCGAGAGCACATTTGTCTATGCTCGAAAGAGTGAAAACTGCAGGCACATCGTTGCCCCTCGTCGCAGCCACATCAATATTTACTTTCACCGCTGCCGGTATCTTCAACTGGACAGGATGACTGAATCCCACCTGTAAAACCAGTTTGTCACCCTGCATTTTAACATTGTAACCTGTGCCGAAAATCTGCATCTTCCTCTCAAAGCCTTTGCTCACTCCGGCAACCATATTCGCAATCAATGCTCTCGTCGTGCCGTGCAGCTCTCCGGCCTGCCGGCTCTGGCCTGCCTTGCTTTCCACAATAACACTGGAACCTTCGACTTTAATTTTTATTCCCGGCTTACAGGCAATCTGTAATCTTCCCAGCGGGCCTGCAACCTCAATGTTACTGCCCTTCTGCTCGGCCTTGACACCGGAAGGAAGCTCTATCGGTTTTTTACCTATAC
>CAYXGT010000050.1:0-20919 GCA_964464635.1 uncultured Pirellulales bacterium
AGATGCTGATATTGTTGTGGTCGCCTATGGCGTGGCAGCCAGGATAGTTCGTGCGGCCGTAACCAGAGCAAGACGCGAAGGGATAAAGGCCGGCTGGATAAGGCCTGTTACACTATGGCCTTTCCCCACCGGGCAGACAAGCAAAGCCGCCAACGAATTCAGGATTTTTCTTGTTGTAGAGTTAAGCTGCGGCCAGATGGTAGAAGACGTTAAACTGGCCGTTGCCGGGAAAGCTCCCGTCCTTTTCTACGGAAGACCCGGCGGCGGAATACCAACCGTCGAGGATGTCCTGGATAAAATCGTACAATTAACGCTCAACCCGGAACATTTGAAAAATAAGGCTAAAATATGAAAACGGTTTTTGAGAGAACACCAACGTTCAAGGATTATCCAACTCACTATTGTCCCGGCTGCGGCCATGGTATTGCACATCGGCTGATAGCCGAGGTAGTCGATGAGCTTGACATTCGCGGCCGAACTATCGGAATCGCCCCGGTAGGCTGCTCGGTCCTGGCGTACGATTATCTGGATGTCGATATGGTCGAAGTTGCACACGGCAGAGCCCCTGCGGTGGCTACCGGTATGAAGAGAACAAATCCGGATAAGATTATTTTCTCATATCAGGGTGACGGTGACCTGGCGGCGATAGGAACGGGCGAGATTATTCACGCTGCGAACAGGGGTGAGCAAATCACCGTTATTTTCATCAATAACGCGGTGTTCGGAATGACCGGCGGACAGATGGCGCCGACGACTATGCTCGGCCAGGTTACTGCCACAACTCAGCGGGGAAGAGACACCGAAGCCGATGGATATCCGTTGAAGGTAGCGGAATTGCTCTCGATTCTGCCGGGCACCGTTTATGTAGAAAGATGTGCTCTGAGCAGTCCGGCCCGAATTCGCCAGGCAAAAAAGGCTGTCAAACACGCATTCGAGCTGCAGGTAGAAGGTGCAAAAGGACTCTCTCTTGTTGAGCTTCTCTCGACCTGCCCGACTTACTGGCGAATGACGCCGGCCGAGGCGATGCAATGGATTGAGACGGAAATGGTGAAAGCTTTTCCGCTCGGTTGTTTGAAAGATAAAAAGTAACACGGACATCTTGTCCATGTTAACACGGGCTGGAAGCCCGTGGTACAATTGGCTGGAAGCCTGTGGTACTTGAGGTGTTGAATAAAATGGCAGATAACGGATTTTATGAAGGGGTCATCATAGCGGGTTTTGGCGGCCAGGGAATTATATTGGCCGGCAAGCTCCTCGCCCAGGCCGCGATGAAGGCCGGCAAAGAGGTAACATATATGCCCGCCTACGGCGCAGAAGTCAGAGGGGGCACTTCAAATTGTACGGTTTTGATTTCCGAAGAACCTATAGCTTCGCCTGTAATCTCCAGGCCCGATTCACTGATTATTATGAACAAGGCTTCACTTGAAAAATTTGCTCCCCGGCTGAAAGAGGGCGGCCTGCTTATTTACAACAGCTCACTGATTGATGGGGCTCCTGACCTTGATAATAAAATTGACATTTTAGCAATACCTGCCGACGATATTGCCGTTGAGCTTGGAAGTCAAAGAAGTGCTAACATGGTCGTCCTCGGCGCATATCTGAAAAAGCGGAAACTCTTCGACATCGATACCGCTGCATCCTGTCTTTGCGACGTGCTCGCAGAGCGATATCACAAGACTATACCGGTCAATACCAAAGCGTTGCTTGCCGGCTTTGAGTTTGAGTAAGGTAACACGGACATCCTGTCCGTGTTAGCACGGGCTGGAAGCCCGTGTTACTTTATAAAGAGAAGACACTATGGAAGGTGACGGAATACAAAAAGATGCTTTGAGACGTGTTTTTGCCCGCCCGAAGCACTCTTTTGGTTTGCGGATGGCACCGCTTATAGACCTTGTCTTTTTGCTGCTGATTTTTTTTCTGGTAGCGGTGAAGTGGCGGCCTCAGGAAGATTTTATTCCACTAAAGTTACCGGCTGCTCAGGCTCAAGTTCCCGGCATAGGACGGCCTGAGCCTCTGCGAATACATATATCTTCGATTGAAGGGGGGTGCCTGGTAAGAATCGGTTTGGACCGAACTGCTCAAATCAACAGCCGGACGATGGAGGGAGACATAGCAAGGTTTATAGAGAAAATCGAACAGGTTTTAGAATCTCAGAAAAGGCTGACATCCGACCCGATAGAGATTATCTGCGAAGGAGATGTGAAATCCGAATTCTGGGTAAGGATATGCAATGTTTTTTACGGTATGAAAATGACCGATATAACATTTCCAATGACAGGATTGCAGGGGCAGGACGAGTGAAAAGCTTGCCGGACAATTGCAAGAAAATCCTGCATTCCAGAGTATATTTTTTGCTCCTATGCTTTTTTTTGCTTGCTACAACTGTCCCGGCGGCAACACAATTACCGGCAGCCGAGGACATCAACAGCCTCTCGGCAAAAAGCCAAAAGACATACGATGATTTTTTACGGCAGAGTCTGGAGCTTCGACTCAAGAATGAGTTTAACATTAAATTTACAGATGGAGCTGACAGAGAAAAGCTTTACAAGCTCGCGAAAACAGCATCAGATGAGCTGGCAGGTATCGAGCAGGAACAAAGAAAGCTGAAGCAAATCATAGAAGACTACGAGGCGGACGACTGGGACGCCAGATACGGGTCAACGGGACTGTGGAAAAAATTATCCTCTTGTCTTTATACAACAGCCTTAAGCAGGGCTGAGACGGATTTCTTTGCGGCAGTATCATCAAATCAAAGGCAAAAAGCCGTCGAGCTGTGCCATAAAATTATCAGCCGACTGAATGCCCTGGAAGAAAGTCATGACAGCGCATTTTCGCACTTTATCAAAGCAAGAATCTATGCATTGCTCTCCAGGGATGATTCGATTTACAAGACGCTGGCAAAAATGGAGCTCGACCGGCTCTCGGAACGCTCTGATATCGAGCAGGCTCTTGCCTTCAGAATAGAAATAGAGCGGGTCAAGTTACTTGCTGATACGGAAATAGAACGCCTTGATATAATTGAAAAGGAGCTCGCCGGCAGTAACTGTGAAAACGACATCGAGCTTGTGCTGTCTTTAGCTTTTCTAAACAGAGGCCTTGGCAGAAACAGTAACTATGAAAAAATTTTAAAACACTGGTCCCAAGCCGGCGATTATGTCGGCTCGCTTCTACTGTCGGTGCTTGTCCCAAAAATAAGGGAGCGGGAAAATTTCAACAAAATTTTGCAGGATATCACTGTTTTTGAGGCGGAGCTTGCCGCAAAATTTATAATGAAAATCAATACTGAGCAGGACGGCAAAGTTCTGCAAAAACTTGCAGCCCTGCAGAAATTTCAAACTCCCCTGATATTATATGTTACTGCAATTAAAACTGCCAAAACAGAGCCGGGTAAGGCCGTCGATTTACTTATTAAGGCAAGTAAATTGCAAAAGCAAAACAAAAGTGACAGCCTTGATATCGAGGATGGACAAATCGCAGAACAGGCGGCTCAATTTGCCTATGCAATGTATATGAAAGGTTCTGTGGATTGTCCGTGCATTCTGGATGCTTTTGAAAATTATAATGAGTTATCAGAAATGGATGGAGAACTCGAGTACTATTATGTTTCCGTTTTCGGTGATTGCAACAGCCCTGAAAAGAGCAGGCAGGTATTGAAAAACCTGGCTAACGAAAATAAAGGGTACTGGTCGGAGCGTGCAAAACTTGATTTGATTCAGCAGGATATAGAAACTTATAAAACCGAGGGCAGAATCATCTCTGACGAGCTGCTCACAAAGCTAAAAATTTTTATCGCGGACTGTAACATTGAAGATAAAGAATTCAAACAGCTAAAGACTGAAACAATTGCTATTTATTGCGGACTGCTTCTTGAGCGAAACGATAAAAACTCAGCTCAGCAGGTTGTGGATATTCTCACAGAAGACAATATTGACGAGCCGGACTTATACGTCTTCAAATCAACCGCCTTACAGAGACTGGGCAATCTGCTTGCGTCAGTCGAGTGTTTGCTTAAAGCCTGTCAGAAAGATAACTGTCGTTATACGTACGAGGCAATGTCACTATTATCGGAAATTATTGGGAATATCGATGCTTTAGCGGTTCAGCAGGACAACTTCCTCCAGGCGGCGGGAAACTGCAGAGAGCTCGCACAAATCTGCTTCGGTTGTCTTAAAGACCTGCAGGCCTGCCTGTTTCTTTCTGAGGTATCTGTTTTTGCTGCAAACAAAAATGATAATGAGCTTGCCGAAATTGAGAAACTGCTTGACAGCCTGACCGCCGAAGCAGGTGAACAAAATATAGACATAATTCGCTGCCGGGCGAGACTATTCACCGAACAACAAAAATATGAAGAGGCCGCGAAATTGTGGTCACAGATTGGCGGCATCAGGCGAGAGCAGGATTTGGATTCAAACGCAAGAAGCTTTCAGTGGTGGCGGGCCAAGTATTATGAGCTTCTTTGCTTTTCAGAATCACCAAAAGCAGATAAACAGCAGGTCCTGCACACTATAGAGGTGCTCGAAAATACTTACAACGACATACCGCTTTTATGGGCTGAAAAATTAAGAACCCTGAAGCAAAAATGCGGTAATGCTTTGTCAGCCCCGGATAAATAGCTTGTATAACATGCCGGCTGTAATTATAATATAAACAGTCTAAAAACCGGTTTGTCAGCAGGAACAAGATAATGGCTAAACGTTCAGGCGAAAAGAATTCAAAAATAATATGCAGTTTTTGCGGCCGCTCTTCGGGCCAGACCGATACCTTCATAGAAGGGCCGAACGATGTCTATATATGCCCTGAGTGCGTCGACCTTTGTTATGATATTATCACCCAGAATAAGAAGCGATTCACAAAAAAGCTTATCAACCTCAAGCAGGTCCCCAAGCCTCGGGAAATTAAGGAATATCTCGACCAGTATGTAATCGGGCAGGAACACGCAAAAAAGTATCTTTCAGTAGCCGTTCACAATCATTATAAAAGGCTGCTGCATCTTGACAGTGACAGCGATATTGAAATCGACAAATCGAACGTTCTCTTAATAGGGCCTACGGGCTCGGGCAAAACGCTTCTTGCGCGCACGCTTGCGCGTATGCTGAAAGTGCCCTTTGCGATTTGCGATGCCACAACTGTCACCGAGGCCGGTTACGTCGGTGAGGACGTCGAAAATTTTCTGCTCAGATTAATACAGTCAGCGGATTTCGATATCGAAGCCGCTCAGCAGGGCATCGTTTACATAGACGAAATAGATAAAATCGGCAAAACGACTCAAAACATCTCGATTACCCGCGATGTCTCAGGAGAGGGTGTTCAGCAGGCCCTGTTAAAAATGCTCGAGGGAACCATCGCCAATGTCCCTCCCCAGGGCGGCAGAAAACACCCCGAGCAGGCCTACATACAAATCGATACGTCGCATATCCTTTTTATCTGCGGAGGAACATTTGTCGGGCTGGAAAATATCGTCAAAAAACGGCTCGGCAGAAAAATGATAGGTTTTGATTCCGAGCTTAGCGGCCGGAAAGACACAAAGAAAGATTACAGCGACATTATATCACAGGTTATACCCGAAGATATTATCGAATATGGAATGATACCGGAAATGGTCGGAAGACTGCCGGTCATCACATCTCTCGGCACGCTTGATGAGAACGCTCTGATAGATATTCTGACAAAGCCGAAAAATGCCCTGATAAAACAATACGAGAAATTCTTTGAAATGGAGGATGCCAGGCTCGAATTCACAGATGACGGCCTGCGCGCTTTAGCACAGAAGGCACTAAAACGCGACACCGGCGCCAGAGCCTTGCGCTCGATTGCCGAACAGCTTATGGTTGATTTAATGTACCTGCTGCCCGAAGAGCCCAAAGGCGCAAAATATATAATTAGCCGTGACATAGTCGAGGGTAAAGCAGACTTGCTTAGTGCAAGAAAAGCTGTAAAAAAAGAGTCGGCATAAGATTCCTGCCGCCTGTGAAGACGAGACTGCCAGGAGCACAAATGTGGCCAAAGCAAAGCGAAACAGAACCATAACTCTCTGCCAAAAGGAAAGGACGCAACTCAAAAAAGAGCTTCTTCATATTCACAAACCAACTACCGTAAGTCTTGTAGAAAATAGAATAATAAACCAGGATATTTTCGAAGCTCTTGACTTCCTGCCCGAAGGTTTCGCGGACTTGCTCATCCTGGACCCTCCTTATAATCTTAATAAAACATTCAACTCGACAAACTTTAAGAAAAAGAGCCCGGAAGAATACGCCGATTGGTTTGAAAATTGCCTCGTTGCAATTCTGCCCAAGCTCAAAAAAACAGCTACAGTATATGTTTGTTGTGACTGGTACTCGGCAACCGCCGTTTATCTGGTACTGCAAAAACATCTGAAAGTAAGAAACAGAATTACCTGGGAGAGGGAAAAAGGAAGAGGTGCAAAAAGAAACTGGAAAAGCGCGTCTGAGGATATCTGGTTCGCTACAGTTTCCAACAGTTACACATTTAACGTGGATGCGATAAAACTTAAGCGAAAAGTCATAGCTCCATACACGGACGAAAAAGGCCGGCCCAAGGATTGGCTGGACGTCCCCGGCGGCCGTTTCAGGCTGACTTATCCATCAAACTTTTGGAATGACTTAACCGTTCCTTTCTGGTCAATGCCTGAAAATACCGAACATCCGACGCAGAAACCGGAAAAACTCCTGGCAAAGCTAATCCTCGCAAGCACAAATGAAAATGGTTTTGTCTTTGACCCCTTTATGGGCTCAGGGACAAGCTGTGTCGCCGCCGGCAAGCTGAATCGTAAATTCGTCGGCGTTGAAATTGAAACCGAGTATTGCCTGCTCGCCGCAAAGCGTCTGAAATCAGCCCAAACCGATAAAAATATTCAGGGCTATTGTGAAGGAGTGTTCTGGGAAAGAAATACTCTGAAACCAAGAAGGTAAAATATAGAATCCTTCTATGACGACTGCACAAAAATATCATTCCGGATTTGGACGCCTTCCTTTCAACACCGCAAGCTGAATATTCTCTGCCCGGCTTTGTGCAATACCTGCCAGTGCGTACTGAGCATCCGCAAAACATACATCTTCGTCGATTCGCAAAATCACAACTCTGTCATCCGATGGAAGATTCAGCAGGTATGAGTCTATCGATTGAGCAATCTCCGCAATCGCCTCGTCGTAACACGGACATCTTGTCCGTGTTAACACGGGCTGGAAGCCCGTGTTACTAAAAGCGGCGATTTTATCCGGGCCGACGGCAAAATCAATCGTTCCCTGCTCGTTTTTCATAACTGTTACCGTTGCCATCTGCTTTTGTGCATCTGATTTCTCTTCGGCGAACTCGCAGTTGTCGGTGACGGAGACCTCAAAGTTTTCAGCCTCGATAAACCGGCAAACTACCAGAAAAAATATCATAAGCAAAAAGACGATGTCTATGACTGCTGTCATATTGAAGCTGTGATTACTGCTGCCGAACCGGCTGTTTTGTTTTCGAAGCATTGAGATTTTTCCCTGCCTTTACAATCGGGCGGTTTGGTCTGTCGGCTTTGTCTTTTTGCTTTCGAACTGCTCGATGCGCGGCTTGATTTGCTCTTTGTTTTTCAGTTTCGCCTCGATTTGTTTTTTCATACATCGTCGTATCTGCGGCATTATATTCTCGGCTTCGAGTACCGCATCGCCGGCCAGCTGCTCAATCCTGTTTCTTATCAGGCCATATATTGCCAGAGCAGGTATTGCAATAAACAGGCCCCAGAACGTTGTTACAAGTGCAACCGAAATTCCGTTTGCCAATTGTGCCGGTGCGGGCTGGCCGCCCGCGCGAACAATAGCATTAAACAATTTAATCATTCCGAAAACCGTCCCGAACAAGCCGACCATCGGGGATACATTGCCAATCAGATTAAGCCATTCGCTTTTGCGAAACAGCTCCGAGGTCTGGTCCTGCAGCGATTCCGCGATAAGGTTTCTCATCCTGAAAAAATCCGCCCCGGATGTTTTCAAAGCTCTCGATACCGCGTTACTGACAAAATCGTCCCTGTCGGCGATTTGCTCATCTAATTTTTCAAGCCCGAACTGCTGAACCGTTTCGATGATTTGCTCATTTATACCATCAGGTAAAAGCCTTCTGCGCCGAATCGTAAGAAGCTGCTCGGCGGCCAGAAAAGCCGTAACAAGGGACATCGGGAAAAGAACAAACCAGACAATAGGGCCGCCGCTTACGACGAACTGCTTAAGAAAGGTCTCTGTATCCGCAGAGCCTGCATCATTGGTTCTCAGTTGACTGCGAATTGCAATTACAAAAGCCAATATACAGCCGAATACAACCAACAGCAAAGCTGCTTTCGACAAATGTCCCCTGCGTTCCATAGTTTCCTTTCTTCTTTTGGCCGTGTTACCTTTCTTCAGGATTTTCTTCGTATTCATCCGTAATTAAGATGGACCGGCCGCCGCTTTCCTGGGCTATTGCCTCGAGCACTCTGCGGTCCTGCTCCTGCGGCCAGAAACCTATAGTATTAAACTGTATCGATGGAGCGTTATTTTTCAGGTAATTTGTTATCTGCTGTTCGGATAAATCACTGTTATCGTCTGCAAGCTCAAAACCGTCCGTCAGGAAATAAATCAGCGAAGGGGGTAAACCCGCGACATCACGGATTTGAATTGCCGCCCTCAGAGCCGAGAATGCATCAGCTTTACCGGCTGGCTGAACCGAATCGATGAATTTTAAGGCTGATGATTTATTTTTATAGCTCGCGCGAACAAGCTTTCCATCACCGAATTTAAAAATTTTATCATTGCCGAAAAAAATAATGCAAAAGTACCGGTCCTGCTCCAGGTTTTCGATCGATTGCTTCAGTTGCTGCTGCACCCAGCCGAACATCCCGCTCATACTGCCGGAACAATCGACAAGATAGCAGAGCCTACGGTCCTGCAGTACTTGCCGGCTTCCAAAAAAATCGCTCTTACGGCTAAAGATGGAATTGCTCAAAGGGATAAAACTTTTTGCAGAGGCCAAAGTCCCGGGAAAATCGTTAAAATCCGCATTTGCATTCCTGACCTGGGTAAAAATCTGACCCGAACTTATCTGCTGGCTCTTTTCACCTTCAAATTCTTCGAACGCCGGCGCTTTTATCTTCGGTTTCGGACCTTCGGGAGCTGTGTGAAGAATTCTTCCGGCCTGCTGTCCTAAGGACTCCTTACGGAGTATTTTAGCCGTTGGAACAGTGCTTTGTACTTTTTCAGCGCCGGACGGAGAGAATTGAATAATTGCTAACACACCGAGCACGATTAAATGGATTGCTGCCGAAATTATCCAGGCCCAAAACGTTATACTCCCTTTTCGTCTCACTTGAACCATCCTTTGGCTATAACACGGATACCTTGTCCGTACCACGGCCATCCTGGCCGTGGTAACACGGGCTTCCAGCCCGTGTTACTTAAAATCCTTTTTTTAATCCACCACCTTCACCCTGGAATCAACAGGCACAAGTAAATCATAGACAAATATTACATCGCCGTTATGCAATCGAACACATCCTCGTGAGCTTGCCTCACCGATTGTCTCCGGGTCCTTTGTGCCGTGAATACCAATACCGTCCCTGCCTTTTGTATTCTCATCGATGCCTTCAAGGCTTATCCACCTCGAGCCCAGAGCATAGTCGGGGTCTCCGGGATGGAGAATTTTGCCGGTCACCGGATGTTTCCAGGGCGGCTCTATAAGTTTTCCACCTTTTCTTACCCGCCAGAGACCTGTGGGAGTTTCCAGTCCCGGCTGGCCAATGCCGACCTTAAAACTTCTAACGAAAGTATTTTGAAGGTAGATATCCATCGTAAAAGCCGACAGGTGCACCATTGCGTGGAACGGCCCGTTGACAACCTTTATCGTCTGGCCGGCCTGAAGAGTCTCTGCGCGCGGAATACTATTAATCCGCATAAGCACTTCATACGGTACCTTATATTTACCCGCTATATCGGAAAGGATTTCTCCGGGCCTGACTGTATAGGTACTGCACAGGGGGTCCGGCGGAAAGATTTTCCTGCTGAACAGCCACTCGTTCGCAAGCGCGGAAAGCTGCTCTTTGACAATTTTTTGCTGCTTGGCGCTCATAGTAAAGGCCAGTGCCTCATTCAGCTTGTTGCGGGCCTCGATAATCCTGGCAGGTTTTGCACTGATGCACTCGGCAGCTTCATTGATAAGCCCGGCTGCCTGCGGGTCAGTCTCTATGGCCGGCTCCGGTATTGTTACAAGATTAGGCTCCTTCTCAACAGGCATCGATTCCGGTTCAGTTTCTTCAATTTCTTCCACAAGCTCATTATCAATTTCTAGCGGCGGCTCTTCAGCTTGTTGAGTTAAGTCTATCTCTGTATCGGAAGGTGTTTGTTTTTTGAACGGGTTAATGTCAAAAACAACCGCAATCACCGCCCCTGCAATAATGACTGCAAGGACAACATAAGGCCAAAAACCTTTCCGACTTTTTTTTCTTGCGTATGGACCTAAAGGATAACGAGCCATCATAAATCTCCTTAACTGTAACACGGCCATCTTGGCCGTGTTAACACGGGCTGGAAGCCCGTGTTACTTAAAGTATATTATCTGCTCATCCGTCACGAGAAAATCTATTGGTATATCCGTCACAGTAGCGGGAACCAAATCATCTTCCAAGACCTGTTCTGCAAAACCGAACCCGCATTTCTTTGCCCTTAATTTTTGTTCAGCGAAGAACCTGTCGTAGAAACCGCCGCTTCTGCCTATCCTGTGCCCGGCCCGGTCAAAGCCGAGTGCGGGCGTGACAACAAGGTCTATCAGCTCAAGCGGAACCGACTCGTCCGTTAACGGATTCCTCAGACCCCCGATTTCGGTCGAGAAACCGTCATTGAAAGAATTTATCTTCACCGGTATCATATATTTCTCTTCCCAGTACACTTTAGGGACGGTTATCGTTTTACCCTCCCGCCAGCCGTACTCTATAGCCTGGGTTGTATCTATCTCTTCAGGCAGCGATAAGAAAATCATAATCACCGAGGCGCTGCGGAACTGAGGTGTAGAAATCAGGTTTTGACAGGCCTTTTTGCTCTTCTCTGCTCTTTGCTCTTCGGTGATTTGCTCAAGGCAGTTTCTTAACTTCTGACGCAATAAATCCTTGACCATTTTTAACACCTTCAACCTGTGAGATGTGAAATTATCTCACGGGTTAAACACGGCCATCCTGACCGTGTTACGTTATTTTTTTCCCTGTTTTTCCACACTACTTTGTATCAATCTTTGCAGCTTTTGTAAATAACACTTAATATTTTTTTCATAGCCTGCATTTTTAGGAACATAGTAATTTTTCCTGGATTCGGCAGGCAGGTATTCCTGTACCACAAAACCTTCTTCGAAATTATGCGGATATTTGTAATCAGCTCCGTAACCTGCTTTTTTAGCGGCGGGGTAATGGCTGTCTTTCAAATGCTTCGGTACGGCAATAGTAGGTTTGGTTTTAACATCAGATACAGCCTGCCATACAGCGTTGGCGGAAGCATTCGATTTCGGTGCACAGGCCACATAAATAGCAGCCTGCGCCAGCGCTAATTGAGCTTCCGGCAGTCCCACAAACTCCGATAACTGGACAGCCGCAGCCGCGAGAACAGTCGCCATCGGGTCAGCGTTTCCAACGTCCTCGGTCGCACATATCGCTATCCGCCTCGCAATAAACCGTATGTCCTCGCCTCCCGTTATCATCCGCGCCAGCCAGTAAACCGTCGCATCAGGGTCACTGCCTCGCATACTTTTCTGCAAAGCACTTGCCAGGTCGTAGTGCGTATCACCTGTCCCGTTATAGACTATGGTTTTCTGCTGTATCGAGTCTTTGGCGGTTGCTATATCGAATTTGTTTTTTTTACCTTTCGATGCCTGTGATAAAACACCTATTTCAAGAGCTGTAAGAGCTTTTCTCGCATCGCCGTCACTTGAGACCGCAAGAAACTTTAACGCCTTTTCTTCTGCCTGAATATTGTATTTGCCGAGTCCGCGCTCTAAATCACTTATAGCCGTCTTCAATAATGTCATTATATCGGCCTCGGTCAATGGCTCGAAGTGGAAGACGGTACTGCGGGAAATCAGAGGTGAGTTGACCGCGAAAAACGGATTCTCAGTCGTCGCACCTATAAATATTAAAACACCCGATTCCACGTCATCGAGAAGGACGTCCTGCTGAGCGCGATTGAAACGGTGTATCTCATCGATAAAAAGCACGGTTCGGCCTTTGCTGACGGCGAGCCTGTCTTTTGCTGAGGCTATAATCCGGCGTATATCGTTAACACTGGCCGCCGGGGCACTTAGGTAATGAAATTCGGCATTTGTATAATTGGAAATCACGACCGCGAGCGAGGTTTTTCCGATTCCGGGAGGCCCGTAAAAAATCAGGCTGCTGAGCCTGTCAGCCTCGAGCATCCTTCTTAGAAGCTTTCCGGGGCCGAGGAAATGTTCCTGGCCGACGAACTCCTGAAGGGTTCTCGGCCTCATTCGAACCGCCAGCGGCGCCGCAGAGGCAATATTGGCATCTTCAGACCGGCTGAACAATGTTTTACTGTTTTTACCCTCAACCATTATCAGGCTATTATAATTGAAAACTTCAGGAATGTCGATTGTTCCTGACCTGTCCGGTTACGTGTTATCACCCGCGGCCTCGCCGCGAGGCGGGCGGGCTTCAAGCCCGTAATACGTTCACAGAGCAGGCTGTATCTATCAAGGCTTTTTTGGCTTTGCTGTCCGGCAAATCTGTTATTGATTCGACCGCATTATCAACGAATGTCTGAATTTGTTCACGGACATATTCCGTCCCGCCGCAGGACTCAAAAAACTCCTTAATTTTCCTTGAATCGCTTTTTTCGGCATTTAATTGCCTTATAAATTCGGTTTTTTTCTTCTCATCCAACCGGCTCAACATAAAAATGAGCGGCAGCGTCGGTTTGTTTTTATCGACATCACTGCCCAGGGTTTTGCCGCTTTTATTTTCGTCGCCTGCGATATCAACTAAATCGTCCGCAATTTGAAAGGCGATACCGAAATTTAGTCCATAATCGCTCAATGACTGAATTTGTCTTTTCTCTGCTCCGGATAGATAAGCGCCGAGGCGGCAGCAGGTACTGAAAAGGGCTGCGGTTTTTTCAGTGATTATTTCAATATATTCTGCCTGGCTTAAATTCCAGTCGCGTTTATGAATCGTCTGCCTGAGCTCGCCCTCACAGATGCGAGCAGCAGTTGCGGATATCATTTTTATAATTTCAGATTCAAGAGAAGTACACATCTTAAAAACACGGCTTAGCAAAATGTCACCCAGGAGAATGGCGGCTTCATTGCCGTAAATGCGGTTTACCGTTGCCTCGCCACGACGAATTTGCCCTTCGTCTATAACATCGTCATGCAATAACGTCGCGTTATGGAGTAATTCCATAACAGCCGCTGTTTGTATATGCTTATCGGTAATCTCGCCGCAGCAGGCTCCGCAAAGCAGCAGAAGTGCCGGCCGAATCATCTTGCCGCTGCGGACATTAAAGCTCCTGACCAGCTTCACCAACGATTCATCCTGACAAAGCGTATCGGTCTGCTCAAAGATTATACCCCTGACCTGCTCTAACTGAACCTCTAAAGGTTTTAAGATTTTCAAAATGTCGGTTTTCATAGCTATTAGTATAGTTTTTTGGCCAAAAATCGGCTCAAACTCACTTCCTAAATATTGATCAAAAATTGTAGTCTATAATATTTTGTTTGTTTTGTAATGGAAAAAAGAAATGTAATATCTAAAGAATTTAAAGCCAATGAGGGACAGCCATGAAGAGAGATTCTAACCACTAAATTTGTTTAAAATTTACGACGAAAAACCATATCAAAACGTTTTTATTGCCTCCTAACTGAAATCGGGAAAGAAAATCAGTATTGTTCTATCGCTTAGTAGTTAGAATATAATGGGGTGGCTTGGGGGCATCGGCAGTAAAACCAAAACTTCGCAAAATCTCAGCCCTTCGCTCAAATACCTTGTCTACACGTTTTTCTGCTCGAACTGATTTTGAAGAAGATTTCTTTTTTCTTCTCATGTTTTTTCCTTCCTCAGATTCTATACTCCATTGCCATATCCTTCTGAGTATTATAATGAATAATCCCCTGAATAATATTCTTAAGGACAGTTTGTAAAAACTTATCCAGTTTCCTTCCCTTATTATAATCAGCGGGAGCAATATAGTCAACCCTCGCGTTTTTAAATAACCTCTTACATACAGCTAAACCTTTTCTGCTATGAGGTTTATATACAGCAATAGCAGACCCGCCGTTTTTCTTGGTTACCGTCATGCAAGGTACATCAGTCATCCCATCACCCACATAGATAATGTTGGAAAACGGAATTGGTCTTTCCTTTTCTAACATAAATTCGTTAATACTCTCTTCCAATCTCTCCTTTCCCTTGTTAATCCGAAACAGAAACTGTGTTTTAACTGTATCAGTAACCACAAGCTTGGGATACTTCGGCGCATTATATTGGTCGTAATAATACTCAGAAGCAAAAATATTGAAGAACTCACTTTTTATTTTAGTTTTGTCTATAATCTCTTTGAGGCCCGATGATAAGATATAATGACGCAATTTTATTTTACCTTTTGATTCAGATTTCACAAATTTATTGATTCGCTTGAAGTATTTTTCTACGCCAGGAAAAAATTCTATCTTTGAGGCCATTCTGCCTAAATCAGTTTTGCTAATCCTTGCATTGGCCGCGTTTGCTTTTTCCAGCATTAACATCATGTAGGTAATTATCTCTTCACCTTTGATTTCCGCATTCTTTTTTTTAACTTCCTCCCAAAATTTTGAAGGTTTAATAAACTGTGGAAAAACAGTATATTCCTGCATTGGCTGTGGACTTAAAGTTCCGTCAAAATCATAAACTATTGCTATGATATTTCGCTTCATTATAAGTGTACGATACTTAATATATCCTTCAGCGTCAACGCCATAAATTCTATTTCTAATATTGATCTGAAAAATAGCTAAAATAATAGATTTCGATCAAAAAACGGCCGACCAAAACCATATCAATAAATACTATTACATTACTTCGAATATTTATGTGAGGCTTACTTTATCGGTTTTTGAGGCATAACTTCTTTGATTGCACGTACGTTTTTCTGGTTTTAAGCGCGGAACCTGTTAGTTCCCAGGATTATAAAAACGTCGGCAATTATTTACCGTGGGCATACTCGTAGAATTTTTCTCTCAGCCGCTTCGTTAAGGGACCGGGCCTGCCGTCACCGATTACTCTGCCGTCGATATCGACAACGCCTATTACCTCGGCTGCCGTACCGGTAAGAAACAGTTCGTCACAAACGTACAGGTCAAATCTTGTCAGGTTCTTCTCGATTACTTTTATGCCCTCTTTTTCTGCGAGGCCGATAACGACCTGTCGGGTGATACCGACCAGCGAGCCGGCCTGTACGGGCGGAGTATAAATTACACCATCTCTTACGATGAAAACATTATCACCTGTCGCTTCCGCAACGTAGCCAAGATGGTTATACATAATGGCTTCGGGGACATTTCTGTCCAGAGCCTCTATCTTGGCCAGGATATTATTAAGATAGTTCAGGCTTTTAACCTGCGGCGGCACAGAGAGCGGATGATTACGAATCGTAGCTGCGCTAATTACCTTCAAGCCTTTCTCATAAAGCTCTTCCGGATAAAGCTGAATACTATCGACTATAATAAAAACCTGAGGCTTTTTGCAGACAAAAGGATTCAGCCCCAGCGTTCCAACGCCCCGCGTAACAACCAGTCTTATATAGCCGTTGACGATGTTATTGGCTTCGACTGTTTTTTGTGTAGCGTCGGCCAGCTTCTCACGTTCCATCGGCATTGTCAACCTAATCGCCTTTGCGGAGTTGTACAGCCTGTCGAGATGAGCCTCGAATTCGAAAATTTTACCGCCGTAAATCCTGATACCTTCAAATACGCCGTCACCGTAAAGAAGACCATGGTCAAAAACGGAAATCTTTGCCTCTTTCTCATCTACAAGTCTGTCATTAAGCCAAATTTTCATTTGTAACAATTCCTCGAATCTTTCAATCAAAAAATATAGTAACACGGGCTTAAAGCCCGTGTTATCACGGCCAAGATGGCCGTGCTACCTTTTGCTTTTTTAGCCCTTTACACTCGTTATTTTGCCCTCAGCCAGCCTGACAACCCTGTTAGCTCTTTCGGCAATTCTCTGGTCGTGGGTTACCATAATGATCGTCTGTCCGGCCTTATTTATCTCATCAAAGACCCGCAGTATATCATTTCCTGTGTGCTGGTCAAGATTTCCCGTCGGCTCATCGGCTAAAAGAACTTCCGGCTCATTCATTAATGCCCTGGCGATTGCGACTCTCTGCCTTTCTCCTCCGGATAATTGATACGGCTTATGCCTGAGCCTTTCGGCCAAACCAAGCCTCTCGAGCAGGGTCCTCGCTCTTTTTTTAGCCCTGCCTCTTATTCCAAGCCATCCGATAACGCTCGAGCCCGCCATTGCAGGTAAATAAACGTTTTCAAGTACATTCAATTCATCAAACAAATGATAAAACTGGAATACAAATCCGACATCTCTGTTCCGAAACCTGTTAAGCTGCCCTGAGCTGAATCGGCTTACATCCCGGCCATTGAAGCTGACAGTGCCGCTGCCCGGTTTATCGAGGGCTCCCAGTATATGCAAAAGTGTGCTTTTGCCGCTGCCCGAAGCGCCAATGACTGCAAGAAACTCTCCTTTCTTTACAGCTAAATCTACGCCCCTGAGAACGCTAACCTCAGCGGTTCCCATTCGATAGGATTTGCAAATACCTTCCGTTTCTAATATATAATCGTTGCTCATAACTTACTCACCCGTAAAGTCTCAACCGGTTGAAGCCTGCCCGCCTGCCTGCTCGGCAAAAGGGCGCCTACCAGACAGGCTGAAACTGCCGAAAGTATGATAATGATAAGTACACGCAAATCAATACTATTTGGGATATCACCAATAGCATAAAGTTCCCGGTCCCACAGCTGAAAATCAAAATGCTCAAAAAGCCAGTCTTCAATCTGGTTTATATGCACCAGAAATTGCCAGCCGCATATCGAACCGATAGCGGAACCCAAAGCTCCTATCAAAAAAGCAAACATCAAAAACAGAAGCATAATATTGCCGTTCGAGATGCCCACGCTCTTCAGTATCCCGATGTCTTTGCTTTTATGGCTGACTATCATATAGAACACAACAAATACGATAAAAACAGTTATAACCGCCATCATTGCAAAAACGATTATCATCAGGGCCTGCTGAGTCTCTGCAACCGCAACCATATCGCGGTTATAAACCTTCCAGCTTTGCACTTTAACATTTTTCAGCAGCTCCGACTGGGCTAAACCTTTTTTATCTTCTACAAATTTATTCCACAAAAACTGAACCTTCGAGCAGCCGGCATTGAGAGCTACGCCATCGGCGAACTTCACAAAAAGAGCATTTGCTCTTTTAGGCTCACCTGCCATTCCAGCAAGGAGCTGAGCCTGCTCAAATGGAAGATAAATTGTTTTCCAGTCCGAGCTGATTCCGGTATGTGCCACATCGCTTAGGGCAAAAATCTTTGAACTTACGACATCCGTGCCGGCCCTGGCCAAAGCGCCTTTTGCCGTCAGGGGAAAGCAGCTCACATCCACCTTAATCTGAGGTATCTGCTCCGGCAATATGTAATTGCCGTTCGTGTCCCTCTCGAATAAAAATCCTATTCCCATAATACAGCCGGGCAGGTTAACGTCATAAGATTGTTTAAAAGAATTTCTAATCCCGCCGGTTGTAAATATGAGCCACTCAGAAAAACCGGTCGCTCTGCTGTGTAATAGCGGGTCAATACCTGTAACTTCCAGTGTACGGTCAATATAAAAACTGCTGTCGGCATCCTGAACGCTCCTGACGATTGCGTAACTTTTTATTACAGGTGAAACCGCCTCTATCTCGTTTTGCTCCTGCAGTTTCCGGCTAAATTCCTCATAGTAGCCGAAACCGACCAGTGATTTTGTGCTTACGACGCAATCGCCGCTGTACAAATGCGTCTTATTTTTGAAGTCGGCTGTAAGCCCGCTCAGCACGGTCATAACAACAAATACAACGAATACACAAAGCGCCACCGCGAAAACGGAAAAGTAACTTATCCGTCTTTTCAGAAGAAACCTAAATGCCAGCACAAATTTATACATACAATAACTTTCTCACATGAGTCTAACTTCGCTGACTCAACGAGCTATTCATACCTGAGAATATCAACGGGTTTTGTTTTAGCTGCAACTATTGCAGGTATTAACGCACCCAAACAACAGCCCACAACCGCCGCTAAAGTTATTGGCAAAATGTCAGGCCAGTTAAGCTGATTCGGTATATAATTGAGCAAATACGAGCTTCTTCTCCAGAGCTTTATACCTGAAAGTATGTGCACCCATCGCTCAAGGAGATTTACATTGCTGATAATAACGTACCCGATAAATACTCCTACAGCTGAGCCGACCACCCCGACACAGCCGCCGAATCCCGCAAATATCGCCGCCGCTGTCGCAGTGCCCGCGCCGCAGCTCTTGATTATCGCGATGTCCTTTAGCTTGGTCTCGACTATCATATAAAATATGCAGAATACGAGCAGAACAACAACCGAGCATATAACAGAGAATATCAAAAGCAAAACCGCCATCTGTTTTCGAAGCTCCTGAAAATAACTGTGTTCCTCCTCGTAATCTATATGCATCCTCGAAACATCCTCATCAGCCCAGCCCAGGTCTTCTTTGGCAAAGGTTTTCCAGACGCCGAATACGGCCGATTGCATCGCTTGTTTGCTGTAGTTCTTGTTGAGCTTCAGCTTGAAAAAGTTCGCATATTCACCTTCTGCTATATCGGTTTGAATTCCGAAAAGATACCCGAAAGGGACATACAACGTCTGGTCGCCCCAGATTGTGTCGGTAAATGCAATATCAGATATTCTCAAAGGTATGACTTTGCGCTTCCTGCCAAAACCTTCCGTCGTAAGCACAACTTTTTTACCTATCAGCTTTCTGATTTCCTCCATATCATATTTATCAGTCTTTTCGTTCGGTTCAGCTATGATATTGACACCGACCCAGACTCCATTCGCATCAGGATAACCGGCAGTTTCAAAATTCAATGGGCCGTCCTGATTTCTTTGCCTTAAAAGGCAGTTCTTCCAGTCGATAAATTTGCTGTCCTTTTCAATATCGATACCCTTGATAGCGGCCTCTCGCACATCGCCGCTTTCAAGCCAGAGCAGTCCACCACCCGCACAAATAGGTGCTGCAGCATCCACCTCTCTTAAAAGCTCCAGCCTGTCAAGAAAAGCACTGTACTGCGGAATGGGTTTACCGTAGATATATGCAACAGCGTCACCTGACTCAGCCGCAAGACTATTTTTTAAACCTTCAATCAAACCGGTAAAAAAACTGTCCACGACCAAAAGCAGCGACACCGACAGCGCAACTGCGACGATGCAAAGAATGACAATCTTCCTCTTACGTAAATACCGAAGCCATAGGAATAATTTAAGCACTTCTTAACTTCCTTAGTATCACGGGCTTGAAGCAAGTACCACGGGCTTCCAGCCCGTGGTAACACGGACAAGATGTCCGTGATACTACTTTGGTCTCAATAAAGGAAACAGCACAACATCACGAATACTCGCAGCTCCGGTCAAAAACATAACCAGCCTGTCAATCCCGATGCCAAGTCCGCCTGCGGGCGGCATCCCGTATTTTAGCGCTGTAATAAAATCTTCATCCATTTTCGCCATAGAATCCTCCTGGCCGCGAAGCTGAATCCTGAAATTCTTTTCCTGAACAGCCGGGTCGTTCAGCTCCGTATATGCGTTGGCCACTTCCATTTTGCCGATGTAAAGCTCAAAACGCTCGGCATAACTGGGATTCTCTTTACTGAGTCTTGTAAGGGGGCAAAGCTCAGCCGGGTAGTCCATCACAAATGTAGGGTCAATCAGTTTGTCCTCGACACAGGCTTCGAACACCTCACTGATAACCACCACATCATCCATATTTGCCTGCTCAATCTCAAGTTCCGCGGCCTTCTTTCTTAAGGCACTAATGTCGTCAATTTTGCAGCCGCTGTATTCTCCAAGAAGCTCAGCATATTTAGCCCGCCGCCAGGGTTTCTCAAAGTTTATTTTCATATCACAAAATTGAACCTCTTTGCCTTCGCAGTACTTCTGTACCAAAAGACAAACAAGCTCTTCGGTCAAATCCATCATCACATTGTAGTCGGCATACGCCTGATACAGCTCCAGCATCGTAAATTCCGGATTGTGCCATCTGCTCAGTCCCTCGTTACGGAAATTGCGGTTTATCTCGAAGACTTTTTCCATGCCGCCTGCCAGCAGGCGCTTCAAAAAAAGCTCCGGTGCGATTCGCAGAAACAAGTCCATATCAAGACTGTTATGATGTGTTATAAACGGTTTTGCCGCGGCTCCTCCTGCTATCGTCTGCATCATAGGTGTCTCAACTTCCAGAAAATCCTTATCCCGCAGAAACTGCCTGGTTGCAGCGATGATGTCACTTCGTTTCTTGAACAGCTCCATTACTTCGGGATTTACCCAGAGGTCAACATAGCGCATCCTATACCGCAGGTCAACATCTGCCAGGCCGTGAAACTTTTCAGGCGGCTGCATCAGCGATTTGCTTAATATGGTCAATTTTTCCGCCCATACGGTAATCTCGCCGGTCTTTGTCATTCCCAGCAGGCCCTCGGCTCCGATTATGTCACCAGCCTCAAGCAGCTTTGCCAGCTCCCACTGGTCACTGAGAATCTTCTTGCTTAAGCCTATCTGGATGCTGCCGCTGCTATCGCGAAGTGTGATGAAAATCAGTTTGCCGATATCTCTTAAAAGCACGATTCTG
>CAYXGT010000051.1:0-20895 GCA_964464635.1 uncultured Pirellulales bacterium
AAACAACTGTCGGGATAGTTACTCCCGCGTAGATAACTACCATTAAAAAGGACATAGCAATTCTTGCAGAGTGGTTATAACGATACTCGAGATATTCCGGAATGGTAAAAATGCCGCTTTTGAGGAACTTAGGCAGGAAGAATAACGCCACGAAAACAAGAGTTATAGCAGCTATCCATTCATAGCTGGCTACTGCCAGGCCGATTGAGTCCTTTGCCGCCTGGCCGGACATGCCGACAAACTGTTCTGCTGAGATATTTGCTGCGATCAGGGAAAATCCTATCAGCCACCATTTCAATCCCCGGCCTGCAAGAAAATAATCTTCTGATGTTTTTTCTTTGCGGCTTTTGAAAAGTCCCAATCCAATCACGCTGGCAAAGAAAACGATGATTATCAATCCGTCTAATCCGCTCAATCCTGACGTTTGAGCCGCTTGTGCTAATATCGCTTCCATAATTTTACCCTTACATAAATTTGACAATTTTCAGTCCCTGAAACCTAATTTCGCATAATTATAACAGCCTGCGTAATACCTGCAATAATTAATATGGAACGAATATGAGTGCGGGCTATTCTGCAGAGGCGATTTTGCCGAATAATGTAAGCGGGCTTGTCTTTGTGATATGAATGTTTGCGAATCGGCCGGCCAGTTTCCTGTCACCTTCGAAAACTACTATCCAGTCGGTATCCGTTCTGCCGACAAGCTGAAGGTATTGGTCCTTTTGGCGGGATTTTTTACTCGGCCCTTCGATGAGAACCTTTACAGTTTTGCCGAGAAACTCTTTGCTCAATTGCTCACCTATTTTTTCCTGAACGGCTAAAAGCTCGATGTTTCTTTGTCTTTTAATTTCAGCGGGGACGTTATCTTCGAATTGTTTTTCGCCGGCAGTTCCCGGCCTGGTCGAATACTTGAACACAAAGCAATTTTTGAATCGAGCTTTGTTTACAAGCTCAATTGTTTTTTGAAAATCCTCGTTTGTTTCACCCGGAAAGCCGACAATAAAGTCACTTGCGACGGCAATTTGGGGGACGATTCTTCTTGCAGTTTCTATCAGGCCAAGATACTGCTTCGCAGTGTATCTGCGGTTCATCGACGCCAGTATCTTATCCGAGCCTGACTGTGCCGGCATATGTAAATGGTGACAAACCTTCGGTAAGTCACGCATCGCCTCACAAATCCGTACAAAATCATCCTCGGATGGATAATTAGTAACAAAACTTATCCATTCGATGCCTTCGATATCGTTTACCATTTCAAGAATATCGGACAGGCGGTAAGTTTTATCACCTGATTCGTATTTATAAAAGTTCACAGCCTGTCCCAGTAGTGTTACCTGCTTTATGCCTTCGGCTGCGAGTCTTTTTATTTGCTCGATTATCCTTTCAGGCGGACGGGAAACCTCGGGGCCGCGAACATAAGGGACAATGCAGTATGAGCAGAAATTATTACAGCCTCTCATCACTCGCACAAAGGCCTGGCCGACGATTGCCTTGTCGTCGGTGTCGTAAACACATTCGAAATTCTCAAGCCCGGCATTTTCAGGTGAGCTCGTACGAATATTATCTGTTACAGCGACCGTTTTTTTATTTTGAGCCAGTGCCTCTTTCACGAAGTCAGCAATTTTTGGAATCTGTCCAGGCCCGCATACAATATTGACGGCAGGGTGGTCAAGTAGCTGCCGGCCTAACCGTTGTGCCATACAGCCGAACACCGCCACTACAAGTTCAGGCCTGTTTTCTTTTATATGTTTCAAATGTCCGAGGTGTGAGAAGACTCTTTGCTCGGCGTGCTCGCGAACCGAGCAGGTATTTATCAAAACTGCATCCGCATCTTTTTCATAATTGGTAATCTCAAAACCGGCCTCCTTCAGAGCTGCCTGAACCAGCGCCGAATCCAGCTTATTCATCTGGCACCCGTAGGTTTTGATGTTGACGGTTTTTTTATTCATACAGAGTATTGAATGTATCAATTCGGGCGGCTAAAGTCAATTTACCTTGCTTTTCTTACGCAATCTTGGGACTAAAAAAGGCGTCTGGTTTTTATACTCATTGCATGCTTTGCCGAAACGTTTTTCGAGCTCGACTTCTTCGATAAACTTGATTTCCGCCAGCAGTAATGCGATTATAATCGCTGCTGTTAAAAAAGCGCCGATTTTATTAAAGAGGAAGGTCCAGCCAGCAAGGTACAGGAAAAGTCCCAGTATCATAGGATTGCGAACATAACGATAGGGTCCATTTTGCAGAAAAATTTTGGTCGGGACAACAGGTACCGGGGTTCCTTTGCCGCGAAAAAGCTGCAAAAACACAGCAGAGAGCATCCACGGAAGCCCAATAATAAAGCATACGATTGAAGCCGTTAAAGATACCTTCTGGTTCAGAAAAGAGCTTTTATCAAGCAGCTTGCCGCCTAAAAAAACAAGCGCAGGTAATCCAGCTATAAAAGCAATCGCCCCCAGTAAGGTTGCTATCGTTCGCACCGCAGCACTGTGTTTTTTGGCTGACCTTCTAACCAAAAATTCAATTAAATGATTTGCAAGATTCATTATTGAGCCTCACAATAAGCTTCCGTTATTCTGCAAGTCTGTTATACAGCCACGCTAACACAACGCCGCCGATTCCTGCGTCAAAAAATGCCCAGATACCACCTATTATACTTCCCAGAACCGTTGCTTTGTAGCCGATATATAGTGTTGACATTACTTCTACGATGCCGCTGCCCCAGTGGCTGCCCATATTTATCAGCCCTAAGGAAAGCATTGCCAGGCCCCAGATTATTCCTACCGAGAGTCCGAATGCTTTGATATCCAGTTTTGCCATAGTTCATCTCCCTAAATTATATTTACTACGTTTACTGATGTAACTATTTTACAACATTTGAAGATAAAATCAAACTATGCATTGCTACAGGTTTTTTGCAGTCATAAGCTTTTATTGGTTATATGGCATAAGGTATATTTCTGTTAAGCTCACGCTGCAGCTCTTTTAAGCGATTTGATTCGTTAAAGCCGAGCCGAATAATAGTAAACGCAGTCTTATTGTGCATCAAAGGCTCATCCATATTCACCCACTTTTTGCAGATGTCACCGTCAGGCGTTCCGGGTATCGGCGAAAAATCAGCAAGCATCCCACGTATCCCAAGCCGGTTCACGAAAACAAGCGACTCTTCGAGCTCCTGGATGTCACTGAAGGGGTGCCCGATTATCTGATAAGCGGTTATATTCTCACCTTCTGCTCCCGCTTTTTTTAGAAAGTGCACAGCCTTATTCAAATCTGCTGCGAATACCTTCGAGCCTGTCTTCTTTTGCCATTTCATTGAGCTGCTCTCGAAGCCCAGATAAAAACTTTTGACACCCGCCTGTACCATAGTTTCTGCTACCTGCTCAGTCAGAAACCGGGCATTAAGGGCGTTCGGCGTGTGAAAGTTGACCTTTATTTCACGCCTGATAACTTCATTCAGGAAGGGCATAAGGACATTTTCCGAATCGTATAACAAAGCATCATCATAAAATGCAATATTGCCGACACCGAGTTTTACGAGGAGCTGCAGTTCTGAGATACATCTTTCCATCGGCCTCGGTCTGAATTTGCCGTACACCTTCGGTACCGAACAATATGTGCAGTTGAAAGGACATCCGTCACTTAACTTTAAGATACCCGTCCTTAGTTTACTATAAGCCTCCCACAGTGCCGGCTGGCTCATATCGGGTTCAAGAGCTAAATATTTCCACAAAGGCTCAAGCTCAGTGTCGGTGACAATCAAATCAGAACCTGATTTATTTGCGTGCTCCGGGCACAGGGTGACATAATTGCCGCCGAGAATAATTTTCGCTTTCGGCTGCAATCTTCGCAAATCTTCAATTACCTCCCTAATGCCCGGATACCAGTAAGTCATCGTTGTCGAAACAAGCACAAAATCAAACGGCTCGTTTCTTTTCAGAAAATCCCGGAACATATATCTGGGCAGGCCGAACCGGCGAAAGTGTCTCGGTATATTATAAAGGCAGGGCGGACCTGGTATCTTCTCTTCGAAGAACCGGCCTCGACCCCATTCATCGTTTTTTAGCTCCGGCTGCTTACTCATAAACTCGTGCTGACGGTCGAGATAATCAAAAAGCACAAAGTTTGCTTTGTCTCGCAGGAAACCTGCAACCGTGAGCATACCGTAAGGTTTCAGCCAGAAGTCATAGGCCGAAAAGTCGTATATCGGCGGATTAATTAGCAATATCCTCGGTAACATATCTTTCTCTTTTGTTTAATCAGGCCACTGTCAGGCTACGGATTGTTATTTTACTTTTTTTGGCGATAGAAATCAAAGTTCTTGACCTTTGTAAATTTTTTGTTTTAATACACCACCGCGCAAAGACAAAACTATTAACAGGCTGTTCTCTAAAAACTGTTCCTGTAATCTGGAATTGAAAGGCCAAAAAATGAAGATAAGTCGAAGAGCACAGGCTGTTCCGCCGTCAGCGACGCTTGCGGTTACTGCAAAGGCAAAAGAGATGAAAAAGCAGGGCGTCGATGTCGTTAGTTTCGGTGCGGGCGAGCCTGATTTCGATACACCTGATTTTATCAAGGAAGCCGCAATAAAGGCTATGAAGGCGGGCAGGACAAAATACACCGCTGCTTCGGGAACTCCTGAGATAAAGGCTGCCATTGCACAAAAGCTGAAAAGAGAAAACGGCCTGGATTATTCTGCCGAACAGATTATTGTAAATATCGGCGGCAAGCACTCCATCTACCTGGCAATGCAGGCAACGCTCGACGCCGGTGATGAGGTCATTTTGCAGAGGCCATACTGGGTAACGTACACTGAGACTATAAAACTTGCACAGGCAAAAGCTGTTTTTATTGAAGCATCAAAGGATACCGGCTACAAAATAACCCCCAAACAGTTGAAAAAAGCAATCACGAAAAAAACGGCGATGCTGCTTCTGAATTCGCCGAACAATCCGGGCGGCTTCACTTACAGCCCTGATGAGCTTGCAGGGCTTGCGAAGGTTCTCGAAGGTACTGATATAATTGTGCTCTCCGATGAAATCTACGAAAAGCTGATTTATGGTGACACAAAGTTTGTCAGCTTTGCCTCACTGAGCGATGATGCTTACAACAGAACTATCACTCTTAACGGTTTCAGCAAGACCTTTTCTATGACCGGCTGGCGGATTGGTTATGCGGCGGGGGCCATAGATGTAATAAAGGCTATGGGCAGGCTTCAATCGCATATGACATCGAACCCGGTTACTTTTATCCAGGATGCAGCCATCGAGGCTTTAACAAATCCGGCAGCCGCTGAAACTATCGAGAAGATGAGATGCGAATTTGAAAAACGTGCAAAATTTATGGCAGACAGACTCAACAGTATCGAGGGTATTGCCTGCACCGAGCCTACGGGTGCTTTTTATTGTTTTCCTGATGTCTCTGCACATTTCGGCAGGACCATAAACGGCTCTAAGATTAACGGCAGTATGGATTTTGCCAATGCACTGCTCGAACAGGCGAATGTTGCCCTTGTCCCCGGTGAGCCTTTCGGTTGTGATAATAATGTCAGGCTGAGCTTCGCAACATCGATGCAGCAGATTGAAAAAGGGCTCGAGCGGCTCGAAAACTGGCTGAAAAAATAATCACCTGTACGGTACTATCTAATGCCATTTCTATTAAATAAGTTTTACTTTTCTAATTTGTCATTCCGCACTTGATGCTGAATCCATCGTCTAAAAAACTGGATTTCCGCTTACGCGGGAATGACAGAAAAGCTAAAGTTTCTTTTTAGAAACGTCACTAAATACATTTCTGCTGCAGGAGCGTAAAAAAATGTGCAGCGCACATTTTGTAAGTATTAATTTACTTTGATGTAATATATCACCGTATTTGAAAAAAACACATTCAGATAATTCGCAAATCAAGTCTATTTTTATGACGAATTTCGCAAGATAACGGGTTATACTTGACGATATTGTATTTAGAAATTATTATTTTATCTCTGATTGTGCTTTTCTTTTATGTACGTTAATTCCGACTAAAGTAATTACAGGATTAAGCAAATGACTCAGATATTGGAAGATATCGACAAAAAAATCAAAATCAGGTCTGCGTTTTCCGGCTGGCCTGTGATTATCGGCTGGATTGCCATGCTCATCTTTGCCATTCATGCCTGCACTCATATGGTAGGTGCGGGTGACACATGGGTCGCTATGAGTTGCGGCAGACATTTCGTTAACCACGGCGTTGATACGAACGAGCCTTTCAGTGCGAACTCTCACAGGCCTGGCCCGACAAAGCAGTCTATGGACAAATATGTAAAACTCTTGAGAGCCGACCTGCGCAAAGCCGCAGGAAAAGGAGGTGTAACATATTCTCTTATGAGCTGGTGGGCAGACAAGTGTGATGATTACGAGAACTGGCCTCAGTGGAAAAAATCATTTGTAAAATGGATTCACCCTACAGGCTGGATAAATCAGAACTGGCTTACACACGTTATTTTCTACAGCCTTGTGCCGAAGTCAACATATACGCCTTCCGACACTTTTACTTCGAATGCCCTTGTTTACTGGAAGTTCGCAATCTATATCATCACTATTATTTGTGTTTACTATACTGCCCGGGTGCTGGGCGTCAACCCGATGCTTGCCGCGGCATTTGCCTGTTTTGCACTGTTCACGGGTCGTTCATATTTCGATGTCAGGCCCGCCGGTTTCTCGAACCTGCTTGTCGCTGTTTATCTGCTTGTCCTTGTCCTTACAACGTATCGCAATATCCTTTATATCTGGCTTATCGTTCCAATAACAATTTTCTGGTGTAATGTTCACGGCGGATATCTCTATGTCTTCATTATGCTTGTTCCGTTTGTATCTTTTCACTTTTTAATGAGCTTTTTTAAGGACAGGTTTGTCTCTATAGGAAGAAGGGGGCTTTATCATACCATTGCTGCCGGTTTCGTTGCCTTTGTGGCGATGATTATTTTCAATCCTTTCCATCTGACTAATCTGACGCATACTTTTGTTATAAGCGCCAGCAAGCACGCTGAAATGTGGCGCAACGTCAATGAATGGCATGCGGGATTTGAGTGGATGAATCCGGTCGGGACAGCTTATCCGTTTCTGATTGTTTTTGTATTAAGCATTGCTGCACCGCTGTTCTGGCTCTATGGTCGTTTTATGAGGCCGAAATTTCTCACGGCACCCAAGGGGCAGCTCGATGCACAGAGGAGTGTATTTGATGTTCAGTATAAAATTTTTGGTTTTGCCGCCGCTGTTTTTATAGGCTGGTGTGCTCTTTTGAGCTTATCCTTTATCAATTATGACTTTTACAGTTTTCTTCTCTGTGCTTTTTTCGTCGCGATATTGCTGCTCAGCGTCTTTTATAACGTTCATTTCATTTATGCATTTATTCCGTTTGTTATCCTCGTCTTATGGTCTTCTATGAAAGCGCGCGGCTACGCCGGCAGGTACATTTATCCGTTTATTCTTCTGCCGTCGTATTTCATAATCAGCGTCATTGCTTCGGTGCTCTCGAAGAAAATTAAATTAAAACCCCTTAATCTTATCCTTGTTACAGCAACCGCCGCCGTTTCACTTATATTGATGATTTTTATCTTTAATCCTTTCAGGTTCGAAATGCCTCAATGGCAGTTTGAAAAAGGCGGTTCTTTTCTGGCCACTGTCGGTGCGTGGTTTCACTCTTATTTCGGCTGGATTTGGGGGAAATTTTCGGCTCTGAGATACCTGCCGGACGCGAGAATTATGTGGAAGCCGAAATTTGTTAATAACGCTGTACCTTTATCTTTGTATGACCATCTTTTCGTATTTCTTTATATTGTCAATATCCTTGTTATCATCATCTGGTTCATCTTTGGCCGTCTTAAAGGGCTGTTTAGTCAAATCTCTGAAGATACCGGTGTTAGTCAGAACTCAGTTCCTGAAGATTATCAGGCGCCGAAAATCGACCTTGCTATAATCGCAATCGCGGCTTTGACGGTTTATATGGGTGTTAAGATGAGAAGATTTATACCGATAGCCGCCATCGCCGTCTGCCCGCTGCTGGCGTTGTTTGTCGACCAGTTAATACGCTGCCTTTCCGCTTCCGTCAACTTCTATAAAAAAGGCAAACCTGTTGTTCCACAAATGTCGAATAATCTTCGCAGCTTTTTCATCATTGTATCTGCCGCCATCGTTGCTTATCTTGGTACTTACTGGGCGCTTAAATATAAACGCATTTATCTCGATGCCTGGCCTACGGATAATAAGCTGACAAGCGTATTTATGAGAATGACCGCCTCGGATGCCAAGCCCTTCTATGCCTTGAAGTTTATAAAAGATAACAAGATAGAAGGTAAAATGTTTAATTACTGGACTGAGGGCGGTTTCATCGCATGGGGACAGCAGCCGGACCCGAATACCGGCAAAACGCCTCTGCGGCTTTTTATGGATGGAAGGGCACAGGCTGCTTATGAGCCTGAAGTTTACAGGCTCTGGTCATATATTATGTCCGGCGGTCCGGATGTCAGAAGCGCTATGGCCAGAAGAACAGACGTTGATTATGTGCAGGTTGGTAAATGGCTCGATGAACAGCTAAGAAAATATGACGTCTGGGTCGTCCTTATGCCCGCCGCTCAGTTCGGAAGTGAATTTGTAAGAGGTCTTGAAACTAATAAAAACTGGTATGTTATATTTTTTAGCAACAAGCAGAGGCTTTATGTCTATAGGCGTCATCCGGAGGCCCAAAAACTCATCGATGGCATTTTCACGGGCCAGACTATTTACCCAAACCAGTTCTCAAAAGACCTGATACTGGCTTATTATAAGCTGAATAGACCCGAAGAGAGGAAAGAAGGGCTCGAACTTGCCATACAGGCCTGCAATACCTATCCTTCACGAACGCCGATGGAATGGATTAACTTCGCAGCAAGATTCGAAGAGCTGAGACCACGCGCAATAGAGTTTCAAAGGCAATATTTTGATGACTTTGTACAGAATATGGAAAAATATAAAAAACAAAATGGTTATCACGGCAGAACTGTTGCCGCAGTGTTTGCCGGTAAGCATCTTGAAGTAGTAGAAAAAAGACTCGAAAACGATGAAAAGGCCTCGTTTTACGCCAGTACAGTCGCAAAATTGGAGAAAGACGTAAAGGCAGTGATTGACAGTAAAAGGTGGTAGCTGTTGGCAGAAAAAAAACAATCTCAAAACTATGATAAAACCGCTAAGTATGGTTCGCAGCCGGAGCAAAATAAAAGCATTGCTCCTTCAATCAGTGTATTTTTTCCCTGCTATAACGAGCAGGCTAACGTCCAGCGCACCGTAAATCGGGCCCTTGAAGTGCTGCAGAATCTTGGTACTGAATTCGAGGTGATTATCGTAGATGACGGCAGCAAGGATGAAACAGGGAAAATCGCCGATGCTATCGCTCAACAAAACTCGAATGTAAAGGTTGTCCACCACCAAACCAATCTCGGCTACGGCGCTGCATTGCAGTCCGGCTTCAGGGCTGCGACCAAAAGCCTCGTTTTTTATACCGATGGTGACGGCCAGTTTGATATTGAAGAATTGCCGCCGCTGATACCGCTTATGCAGAGCTATGATATTGTCAGTTGCTATCGTATAAGCCGGAAGGACAATATCATTCGAAAGATTAACGGCTATTGCTGGACCAGGCTCATCTGCCTGCTCTTCGGGCTGAAACTAAGAGATATCGACTGTGCGTTTAAGCTTTACAAGAAACAAATCTTCGATGATATCACTCTTTGCAGCAGCGGTGCGCTTATCGATACGGAAATCCTCGCCAGGGCTGCGAAAAAAGGATACAGAATTACACAGGAAGGCGTTCATCACTATCCCCGTACAGCAGGGACTCAGACAGGAGCTAACCTGAAAGTTATTTGCAGAGCATTCAGGGAGCTTTTTAAGCTGCATAAAGAAATAAAACACTCCTGAGCTTTGTTTCATTTTACACATCAGGATAAAATTTTGTTATAATGACCGACCAATATGGACAAGAAAGAATGCAACCTGTTTGTTTACGGCTCCTTGCGGGACAGCCGGGTTTTTCAGTCTGTCAGCGGGCTGAGCTTCACTCTCGATGCGGCAATGGTAAGAGAAGAGAAGCTCCTTGCCGAGCCTGCTATGCTCGCTGAGTACAGAAGCGTAAGCCCCGATAATGTCTATTTCTATGCTGTTAAAAATCCGTCTTCAAAAATCGAAGGCCTCATTATCTATGGTGTTCCTGCCTCGGCAATGGCTGAAATCGACAAATATGAGGGAAAGCGATATAACAGAGAGGCTGTTCAGGTAAATACCGCTAAGGGAGCGGTCTGGGCACAGGCTTATCTGGTCAGTCATGAGGCTATGAAAAGACATTTCGGCGACAGGTGGCACGTTAATCTCATACACGAATTATGGCTTCGAAAAAGGATTGAAAAATTCTTAGAGAAAAAGACAAGACCCGGTGACCAGACTGCTGACGCCGAGATCGAGCGTGCCGCCGACAGAGAGCTTCTTGCAACGACTGAGAGGGACCTTGTTATAACTCATTATCATACGGACGCTGTCAGTGACTATTATCTTGAGCACGAGCTTGACAGGCCCAGGCGGAGCATAAGACATCTTTATAATGACCCCGAGGCAAGCCCCTTTATAGAACAATATCTCGGCCTTGTCATAAAGCAGGTACTCCTTAATCAGCTTGACGAGAAAATCCAGACAGAGTTTCGTTTTGAGCTGGAACATATGCGTACCTCGGAAAGGTATTTTAAGCGTTCCGTCAGTCTGCTTGCCGCCCTGAGAATGATTAACGCGAACAGCCGTTCCGTCAAACTTATCGTAGAACAGTGTCTTGACTCGATGCCGTATGAGAGAAACGACCTCTTCGAATATATAAAATATGCGGTCAGGGCCGCCCAGAGCATTTTCGAATATCGAATCGCCCGTGCCCAGCTTGAGTATATCCGTTCGCATTTCAATCCGGGCCTGGTGCCTCTCGGTGTCGAGCTTGAGTTCAGCAATCTCGGCTCGGCAGCCGTCGAGCCGCAAAGGTCTATTCAAAAGAAGGCCGATTCGGTATATGACGGTTTCAGATATTTTTACGACTTTTACCTTGACGTGCTCAGTTGGAAACTCGGCGGTTACGTTGACGACCATTCCGGCTCAACTACTCTACAGAGGTGCTCCGGATTTCTTGAGCTTGCCCCGGGCAGATTGAACATCGAAGGAGAGCTCTCAAGACCGGCAACCGCTGCCCCGTGGACACTGAACCAGCTCATAAACGAGATTGTCAGATTTTACGATGTCCTGCCGCATAGTCTGCATTTGTCTTTCCAGTTGAGAAAAAATCAGATTGGATGTCAAAAAATTCTGCCCTTGAGTTTTGTAAAGTGCCTGCTCGCTCTTGGCGGTGGTCCCGAATTAAAACGAACCGGAAGACTATGGGTATCGAGAATGGGGTATGATGAGATAAAACAGTATAAAGGCGGAGAAGAGCTCATCTTCACGAGGACAAGCAAAAGAAAATGGTATGTTGCCGACGACTCAGTCGCTGAAAAAACACCTGCACAGGCAACCACTTATGTTCAGCAGTATAAATTTATTCGTCTGCAGCAGAGAGCAAACTACGAACCGCTTATCGTATGCCTCAAAGGATTACAGCTCGGCTACAATCCGGCTGATTATTTAACCGCTGAGCAGTTAAGAAAGAGCGCAAAATTGAGAAGAGAATACGAAGAGCTGAAGAAATGGTCTGATGAGCCGACTGCAATCAGCTCACAGGCTATAAGACGGTTCCTCGAAGTTGTCAAGCAGGGCTTATTGAATGAAGGCCATCGCCGTCCGGCACACAAACTGCATTATATTGACTGGGCTGTAAGTGCTATTAATGTTCAGTTGCGTATGTTCAATCAGCAGATTAAAAAATCAAAGATATAAACTTGACTTCTATAACGTTCACACCCAAAAAACTTAGTGCCTATCAGCGAAGTTTCATATTATCAAATTTGCCTGCTGCGAACTCGATTACTTTGCGATGGTCGAAGGCTATTTTCTCCGGAAGCCGGCAAATGTCAAACCACCGAGCATCTGATGCATCATCTCCTGCGTGTAATTCTGGTACGTCAGCTTTCACTATACCCATATATAATATTGAAATGACTCTGCCTCGCGGGTCTCTGCCAATGCCTCCGAATGTATAAATCTGTTCCAGCCTGATATTGTGAAGTCCTGTTTCTTCTGCAAGCTCTCTTGCGGCTGCGTCGTCGAGCTCCTCATCCATTTCCACGAAACCGCCCGGCAGTGCCCAGCAGCCCTTGAAAGGCTCTATGCCTCGTTGTATTAACAGGATGTGTAACTTATCGTCGAACGGGTGAAAAACAGCAATATCTACAGTCACCATCGGCCTTGGCCAGTCGTATGTGTATTTTGCCTTCTCTGACATAAAGAGTCCTCTTCATTATTCGATTGCTCAATAATTGTCTATTTCTTACAATTATCCATATATGGCCGAACGTTTCAAAAAAATTTTAATAATTAAGCCGAGCTCGCTTGGTGATATAATACAGGCCTTGCCGGCCCTGTCGGCTCTGCGCGAAAGCTTTATTAACGCAAAAATATCGTGGCTAATACGCCCTGAGTTTGCACCCCTGATTGAAAATCATCCCCATATAAATGAGCTGATTACTTTTGACCGCAAATTCCTCGGCCAGGCCTGGTATAATCCAAAAGCCCTCAATGCTCTTTTTGCTCTTATAAAAAAACTGCGAAAAGAGCGTTTCGACGCCGTCTTTGACTTCCAGGGGCTTTTCAGGACTGCTGCTTTAGCCTGGCTTTCCGGCTGCAAAAAACGCTTCGGTATGGATAATGCCAGAGAATTTGCCCATCTTTTCTATACCCAAAAAGTCGAGCAGGATAAAAGCTGTATCCACCTCGTCGATTTCTATCTTAAAATCGTCCGGCTTGCCGGTGCCGAAGATATTACACCAAAATTTATAGTACCGACAGATGACAGGGCTCTTGATTCTGTACATAAGCTATTAGCCTCTCATAATATTGAGCCTGAAAAGTACGCCTGCCTTGTTATCGGCTCGGCACACGCCGACAAATGCTGGCCGATAGAACATTTTGCGAGTCTCGCGGAAAAGATTTACTCTCAGTTCGGCCTGAAAATCGTTACATCAGGCACCGCTTCTGAAAGAAATATTAACGAAAGATTGAAACAGTCAGCCAAAGTGCCTGTCATCAATCTGGCGGGGCGGACCGACCTCAATCAATTAAAGGCCCTGTTAAAATCTGCAAAGATTGTCATAGGCAACGACACAGGCCCAAGTCACATTGCTGCAGCAGTAAACACACCGGTAGTTATAATTTTCGGCCGCTCGAATCCTGCGAGAGTGTCTCCTTACAAGAAACCGCACTCTTTTGTTGCTGTTGAGCCATACGAGCGGGGATTAAAGGCTGACAGCATTAATCCCAAACATAATATCAAAAATGTTTCCGTGGATATGGTCTATGAAAAGGTTGCCGCAAACCTCGCCTCAATTAATACCTGAATCACCCTTTGCAATTTTATCTGTTAAATATAAGCAGATATGCGACATAACTGAAGTAGCAGCCGACAAGCAGCAGGGCCTCTATCCTGTTTATGACACGCCTGCCGACGATTATTGCCAGAGCGAAGCCCGCGCTTATGCCAATCATAATCCAGTAGTCAGCCCCAATCAGCCTTGCATTGATGCTGAACGGGCTGACAGTACCGGCGATGCCTGTTACGAGCAGCGTATTGAAAATATTGCTGCCGACAAGATTGCCTATAGAAATATCATCCTGCTTTTTTAAGGCGGCTACTACACAGGTAATAAGCTCCGGCAGGGAAGTGCCGACGGCGATAATTGTCAGGCCGATTACCGCCTGGCTTAAACCGATTCGCTCGCCGATAAATACCGCTCCGCGTACTGTTATTTCTGCGCCTAACCCAAGGCCGATAAGACCAGCAAAAATAAATATAATGTTTTTGCGTAAGCTTAGGTCTTTTTGTGAACTAACATCGGTTTCCCTGCTTATTACCATTTTATTATTTTTCTTTGTAGTAAGAACGGTCAAAACGAGCAACAGCAGAAATATCAGCAGCAGCAGGGCACCTTCCTGCCGGGATAGCCTCAAATCGCTAAGAATCGGCCATAATATCAAAGCCACCACAAGCATCGCTGGTATCTCGCGCAGCAGTGTTGTTTTCTTGACGGTAATGGGATTAATAAGTGAAGCCAGGCCCCCCACAAGAGCAAGGTTTGCAATATTTGAGCCGTAAACATTGCCGATTGCGATGTCACCTGCGCCGCGGACTGCCGCTGCTATGCTCGCCGCGACCTCCGGTGCCGAAGTACCCATCGCAACGACTGTAAGGCCGATGACCAGACTGCTTATACCCAGCCTTTGTGCCAGGGAAACCGCGCCGTCAACAAGCAGCTCGGCAGATTTGAACAGCACCCAGAGACCGCTGGCCAAGAATAAAGCAGCAATTATTGTATTCATTGCGAGGATTATAGCTTAAAAGCTTTGTACTTCAAGAAATTTACCTTACAATGACGGAGAATGTAATAAGCAATCGACGCGACCGGCGGGGGGTGTTGCTGAGCTTTCGGTGGTTAAAATTATAAGAGCCGTTTAAGAATCTAATCTTCACGGCTTCTTCGTTCGCCGCTGGCTGATTCCAGGGTTTTCTCTATTGCTTTTTTGAGCTTCGGGTCGGCATCTTCAGGTATGTTTTCGGTTTCGAGCCGGCGGGTATCAATTTTTTCCCCGTTGGTCTGCGGCTGCTGTTGTTCGGACTTGTTTTTCTTTGAACAGCCGCAAAGCAGCCCGCTCAGTATGAGAACTGTTATTAAAATCAGGTTTGTCGTTTTCATATTCGTTTTTTCGGCTGTTAAACGATACGTCTTTAGCATTTTGTCGGTTCATTTCAACTATCGTTGAGCGTTTTTAATAGCTATTTATAAGCAAAAAATGGCGTTTTTACGAGGCTATTAGCAATCTTTTCATTTAATCCATAAATTATTACAAAGAAAGCCAATTTTTTGGCTAAAAACAGCGTTGATGCGCCTTCTAAATATGGAAACCTTCTAAATATAGGACTTGAATAAAGGCAAAAAATAATGGAGCAACATTCAAAATCATTTGACGAAAAAAGCAGAAAACCTCACTTCATGAGTTTATTGACCGCGAACTACTATCTGCTCCATAGCTTCATCCTGGCTATGGTTCCGAACAAAACGGATGCTGAGGATATCCTGCAAAATACCTTTATGTACCTGTGGGAGCACTTCGGAGATTTCCAGCCTGGAACAAGTTTTATTTCCTGGGCGACAACAATCGCAAAATTCCAGGTTCTTACCTATCGGAAAACCAAGACACGGTCAAAAGTTCATCTCAGCGAGATGGCCTTGGATTTAGTTGCCGCAGAAAGTGTAAAACTCTCTGCACAAATGGATGAGCGATATGAAGCACTTGAAAAATGCCTGAAGAAAATGCCTGAAAAAGAGTTGGACTTTCTAAAAAAACGTTTTATGCAGGGCAGCTCCGTAAGAAAAATTGCTAAAGATATCGGAGCCTCTCTTAACGTTGTATATAAACGAATTGCACGGCTGAAAGGGATACTGCTCAACTGTATTCACCGAATGCTTGCAAGTAAAGGAGTGTATGATGCGTCAATCTAAAGACAAATTTCAGGAATTGAGAGAATTAATAGAAAAGTCACTGGACGGTTCAATCTCTCCGGAAGAAATGGCCAGACTGGATGATTGCATCGTCAATAACCCCGAGCAAAGACAATACTACTGCGAGTATCTAAATATGACCATCGGGTTAATGAGATTATGTGATTACGCCCCGTTGACCGGCGTGGAAGAATACGACAGATTATATTTAGAATCTCTCTGGAATGCATTAATCATAGAAGAAAAAACAGCACCGGAAGCGATTGTGGAAAAACCAGCAGGTATGACGGAAGAGAAACATCCTCAAAAAGAGGAGCAGAAAACGGGCACTCAAAAAGTGAATAACTTCTCATTGTATATAGCGGCCGCTTGTTTGGTGACACTATCGTTTATTCTAACCTTTGCATATTTTTGTCAAATATTAATTCCTCGGGAAATCGCGACACTCAGCAAATCGCTTCATGCCACATTTGCCGACAAAAAAATCGTAGAGTCCGGAGCGAGGCTAACTAACCGAAAAGAAATATTGTCTTTGGAATCGGGCTTGATAGAGATTGTATTCGATACGGGAGCAAAAGTACTGGTCGAAGCCCCTGCAACATTCCGATTGAAATCCGCCAAGCGGATGGCTTTACAATCGGGGCAACTGTTTGCCTTTGTACCGGATTCTGCACAGGGATTTATAGTCGATACACCTAACTCACACATCAAAGATATGGGAACTGAATTTGGGGTGCGAGTCGATCAGGATGGAACGAGCGATTTACACATGTTTAAAGGTAAAGCCGCTTTAGCCTCGAGCTCCGCAAGTAAAGCCGAGCCCAAGACAACTCTAACGGCGGGCCAGGCCAAACGCATTAATATAAGCGGCCAAATTAAGAATATACCAATCAAAGAACAATCCTTTGTGCGATATTTTTACTCGGATAGAGACTTTGTCTGGAGAGGCCAAAAACTCTGTCTTGTTGATATCGTTGGAAAAGGAAATGGCCTTGGCACCGGCAAAATTAATGTCTATGTGGACCCGATAGAGGGGTATCAAGAATCACCTTATTGTAACGGGAAAGGCAATGAGTACCACACGCTTGCAGAAAATCCGTTTATAGACGGCCTGTTCATTCCGGATGGAAATAAGAAACAGATAATCAGTTCACAGGCACACGAGTTTATGGCTTGTCCCAAAACTAATGGTGAATGCTACGCAACTCTGGGAGCCAATCCGGACCAGGGTGTATGGAGGTCGGAAACCAGAAACGGAATCATACATTTTAATGGACAAAAATACGGAGACCAAAGCCATCCGTGTCTCGCTATGCATGCCAACCTTGGCATTACATTTGATTTGGATGCCGTACGGGCAATGTGCCCCGACATTAAGATCGCCAATTTTGTATCCAAAATTGGAATAGCGGATTTCAGGGAACATACAGGCTGTAATGCGGATTTCTGGGTACTAATCGATGGTCAGGTTCGTGCATCCTGGCGAAACGTCAAACAGAAAAACGTTTTAAGGAATATTTCCATAAAACTTAGCCCCTCCGACCGTTTTCTGACACTCGTAACAACAGATGGAGGAGATATCGATCGTCTGGGCTTCTATCAGCGAGCTTTCACGTGTGATTGGTGTGTGTTTGCAGAACCTGCTTTAATTTTAGAAACAAAAGAGGGCTCTAACACACATTCTTCTCTTCTTCTCAATCACAAAACTATACATCAGTTAACAGCCCGTTCGGGCATTGAATGATTTTCAATGAAAGGAAGGAGGTGAATGATTATAAAAAACTGTACTGCACAGTCACAAATGTAGTGAAGAGTATAGTTTTATGCTTTATCGGTTATTGTTTTTAACAAGCATAATAGTTTTAGTAAAACTTTTAATATCTGTTGAAAACAACAAATGTTTTGGTGTGTTGCCAAAACAGTTGAATTTTAGAGAAGGTAGGCAAAGGTGGTTGTTTTTAACCAGGATAGTTTTAGTAAAATTTAATGCACGTTGAAAACAATAGATGTTTTGGCGTGGGGCCAAAACTAAAACGTCGTTTGTTAAGGAGGATGTTATTTAGGTCTTAAATATTTGAACGAGAGGAGTGAAAGATGAGAAAGTATATTTTGTATTGTGTTGTTTTAGTATTAGTCTTAGCTATGATGTCTGGAACAGCTCAAGCGGTGCTTATGATTACCAATGGTGATTTTAATGACAACGCCCCGACGTCGAATGTGACCAATGTGGAAAAATGGTTTGATCCGCAGGCTGCGACTCCTGCTAATTGGTGGGAAGCAACCTGGTATGGCCCAAACTTTTCTCCGAACGGTACATCGGTTATGGGACTTAGCTGGATGTGGGAGACAAGCAATTGGGCGTATCAAAACATAGGCGTTAACGATGGAGGTCTTACCGATCTAACCATTCAGTTTGATGTGGGCTCATTTACAGACGCTGGAGGGGCTCGTGATATGGGTATCACCGTTGAGATTTACCAGCTATTTACGCCTGGCGACAATGCAGATATTGCAGGAGGTCTCCAGCTCATCGACAGTGTGAGTCAGACAAGCGCCGATTTGCTTCCCGGTGAGGAAGTTACGCTGATGGCTACCTTCGATTTGACAAGCGCTAATGCTACCGATGACCTGTATCTGCGTTTCTCGAACTACGCAACAGCTACCGGAGATCCCTGGGCAGCGATTGATAATGTCCAGATTATTCCCGAACCGGCGACTATGGTTCTGCTTGGTCTGGGTTCTTTGGCATTGCTAAGACGAAAAAGTTCCTGAAGAAGGAAAAGAAAGAAACTGTTTACTTTTTAACTGAGTAAACAGTCGATGTGTTAAATCTTAGCTTCCCCTGGCCGGGCGCCCGGCCAGGGGAGGTTTAAGAAGGATTCATAAAAAACATATTTTTTAACAATGCAGTGTACGACATAAGAATAATGACATTAGTAGCAATTGATAAACCTTTTACACGGGAATTAAAGTCAGGTTTTAAAAAGTTAATATTAAAACCAATATTAATAATTCTTAGCTATTGTAAACAATAAGACGTCTTGGTACGTGGCCAGGGCAAAATCCTTTTATTTTTAGGAGGAAACTATAATGTATAGAAAATTGTGTTTTTTAATTTTTCTTGTTCTGCTGCTGTGTCTTTCGACAAGTGTTCAGGCGGTAGATATCACATTCCACTTAACAGGTGATGCACCAACACCGGGATATTACGACGTAAACAGTCTTGTTGGTGCAGTCAGGGATGGTAATAACGTGGGAACAACCTCGGTAGATGGTCCTATTAACGATGCTACGACTTATGCGGCATTCGACCGTGGTCACCAGGGACAGTTCTTCGTCGTGCCTGTCGGTGAGCCTGTGTATCAGATTACTGGTTTTTGGTACAGGCATTGCGGATATACTGAGAACGGTAATCAAACATATTGGGTCTTAGGTGGTGGCACTCTAACAGCCCGCGTGACGAATCCAGCTCGTTCGGGCACCGCCGGTTTCGTGATGAACAGCGAAACATATACATTAGGTGGAGAGCCGAATAATCCAGGCACAGGCCCGAGTGCCAACGGAACAGGCACATGGGTCCACTCTGTCTTTGATACTCCGGTTCCTGTTGGGCCGGGAAGGACATACGGTATTGATATGGGAGCTGCCAGTGGCGCTTTCTATGAGGTACTTGGTATTAAAGATACCGCCGGGAACGGCAATCCCTATCCGGACGGTACTGCTTATGTCAGCGGTGCAAGCGGAGTTGGCGGTGATACATATACTAACGCTCCCGGTGACCGTGTCTTTATTGTTGAACTTCTTGCCCAGGCACCCCTGAAGGCATCAGTTCCATATCCAATTAACTATGCGGACGATGCGTCTCAGAGTACGACTCTTACCTGGGTATCGGGACTCTATGCGGCCGAACACCATGTTTACTTCGGTGACAACGAAGCGGATGTGGAAGCAGGCACAGGCGGCACAGACAAAGGCACCGTAACCGAGCCAAGCTATTCTCCTCCCGCTCTTTCACCCGGCGAAACCTATTATTGGCGGATTGACGAGGTCAACGATGCCAGTACCTGGACGGGCGACGTCTGGAGGTTTACGGTTACACCGACAAAGGCCTGGGCACCTTCACCTTATGATGACGAGGTTTGTGTTTTCTACGATCCCTGCGCGGTCCTTAACTGGAGTCCCGGCAGTGAGGCGGATCAAAGCAAATTGTACTTTGGCCAGACATCGGGTTCACTGGACCCCGTGACAACCATAAACCATGATGGCTCGGAACGTTACAGTTATGATAAAACAGGCCTGGCCGACAATAATAATTATTACTGGCGTGTTGATGAGTACAACAGCGTCACCTCTACTACCTGGGGCGGCGACGAGTGGCACTTTACAACGATACCCATCATATCGATTGAAGACCCCAACCTTGTAGGCTGGTGGAAGTTCGATGAAGGCCTGGGCAAGGCGATTGACTGGTCAGGCCTTGACCAGCACGGCACTGTTTTCGGCACATCATCAATAACAGGATATGACGGCGGGGCAATAGAGTTCGATGGCCTTGACGATTATGTAAGTCTGCCTATCGATTCGACTTTATCTACACTGAATAGCGTAACTATCGCTACGTGGGTGAATTACTACGGCGATTCAAACTGGCAGCGAGTCTTCGATTTCGGTACCGACCCTGGTACAAACCCCCCGACTGAGTATATGTACCTGACACCTACCAACGATGGTGGTATGCCGGAATTTAACATTACTACGACGGCGAATGGTACATATACAGTAATAGGTACATATACATTTCCAACCGGCTGGCACCATGTGGCTATAGTCATTGATACGGATTACAGTGAAATGAGCCTATATATTGATGGTGCACTTGTGGCTAGCGACGCTGCGGCTTCAGTTCCGAGCGATATCATCGATGCCAATGATAACAAACTCGGTGAATCAAAGTTCTGGGATCCTCCCGAACCGCACTTTTCAGGCTCTCTGGATGATTTCCGCATCTACGACTATGCTATGACAGAGGAGGATATAAAACGGATAATGGCTGCTAAAACAGCGACGCACCCGGAGCCGGCTGATTATGCGACACATGTGGACCGTTATCCTGTTCTTTCCTGGCAGCCGGGACAAAACGCTGATGAGTCGTATGGTCACGAGCTTTACTATGGCACCGACTTCAACGATGTTAACGAAAGAGTTGG
>CAYXGT010000052.1:0-20497 GCA_964464635.1 uncultured Pirellulales bacterium
AAAGTATTCAAACTTAACGTCAAGTGACGAAAAAAATGAAAAACGAAACAAACGCTCCAAACCCGTCAAAAAGCAAATCTCTGGTTGCCTTTGAATCGTTTTTACTTATTCTTTGTCTTTGTATAATCGCTCTTCGTACCACGCTTACCGAAGTTTTATCACCCCAGTCAACAGACGAGATAAGCATCCTGAATACTGTAATTTACAGCCTTATTCTTTCTGCTGTTTTAATTATCGCATTTGTAATCTGGCTCATCTTAAATTTTTATACAAAGCACTTTCTCTACAGGTTCACAGGTATCGAAATCGGTCTATCGCTATTGGTTATCGCCTCGGTAATCTCAGGCTCAGCCGCTTCGAATACACGGGCTGCAATCACCTCCGCAGTCATTTTTATCGCACCGCTGCTGATGGCAGTCCTGCTCGTTCAAATTCTCGATTCCTCTCTTAAAATCAAACTCACACTGGCTGTCATTGCCGCTTCGGGATTTCTCTGTACCTACCAATGCTACGAGCAGCTCTCTTATATGAACGAACAATCAATCAAACAATACGAACAAAATCCGAACGAAGTGCTACAGTCGCGTAACATCCAGCCCGTCTCTCTGGGGCATTTTCAGTTTGAACACAGGTTATATTCGAAAGACATAAAAGCATCTTTTACCACCTCCAATTCCGCCGGCTCTTTTGCAATACTGGCCATCTTCGCTGCCGCCGTCTTATTTATCGAAAAGATTAAAAACCGCAAAAATCCCGACGCCGACCCCTGGCACTATTTAACATCGGTCGCCGTCTTCGCAGTAGTCATTATCGGCCTGCTCCTTACCCGCAGCAAAGGCGCCATCATCGCTACTGCCCTCGCATCAGTACTCTTCGCGTCACTCTGGTTTCTCGGCGGCTGGATATACTCACACAAAAAGATAATCTCAATCACCTGTCTGCTTGTAATCGCCTTTGTAACCTGGGCTGTAACTTCTTACGGCCTCGCTCACAACCGCCTGCCGGGAGGAAACTCTATGCTTGTTCGATGGCAGTACTGGCTTGCCGCAGGCAAAATCGTCGGCGAAAATCCATACACCGGCGTCGGACCGGCCAACTTCGCAAATGCTTATCTGCATTACAAACTTCCCCAGGCAATAGAAACCGTCTCAGACCCGCACAACTTTATCCTTAGCCTTCTGGCCCAGTACGGTCCTATCGGCCTTGTTGCTTTTCTCGCAATAATCTGCCTGCCACTCTGGAAGTTAAATCCGATAACTACACTATCCGAGACAACTGTTAAAACCCATTCGTTCAAAAATCTCAAAAAACTGCTTATCGTTTTTATCCCGCTTGTATTGTTAATCTTCAGACCATTGTTAATACCAATCTCAGACAACAACTCTACTCAGGAAATTGCTGCTGGCACAGTCCTAATCTTTATAATGCCCCTCGTCGCATTTATTATAGGCTTTTTCTTGATAACCAACGGCCCCGTGTACAACACGCAACAAACCAAACGCAAAATGAATATAACCATAGCCGCTCTTGTCTGTGCCGTTTTCGGCCTGCTAATACACAACCTCATAGACTTTGCCATCTTCGAGCCTCCTGTTTTCACAGCCTTTTGCGCTATTCTGGCCTGCCTGATTGCCTCGGATTTAAATGCCCGGCAGAAGCCCTGCCTTCATCTTAAAACCAACTCCACAATAAAAATAATAACAGCCCTCGCAGGCCTTACTGTAATCTTCGCTTTTCTTTATTATTGCATTGTCCCTGTCGTAAAAAGCACTTCGAAGATAGCCGCCGCAAAAAAAGCCGAAGCCATCAGCAACTACCAGCAAGCGCATATCCTTTTTAATAAAGCCGCAGAAGCTGATCCGCTAGATCCGACCGCACCATACCTCAACGGCCGGCTTTATAAGAACGATTACATCTCAAATCCTCGCTCCGGGATAGAGCTGCTCACACAGGCTGAAAGCTGTTATATGACCGCAATCAGACGAGACTCCGATAAATTCAATTACTACGAACAATTAAGTGATATATATTTGCTGCTCAGCCAGGCTCAACCGGAACCACAAAAAACCGAATGGCTGAACAAGGTCTTCGATGCCGCATCGCAGGCAGTTGAGCTTTATCCCGGCCTGGCCAGGCTGCATCTCTCGTTAGCCCAGATAGCAGAGCAGCTCGGAAAAATGAATCTCGCCCTCGAACACTATGAAAAGGCTGTCGAAATCGAGGATTCCTTCCGGGCGCAGTTCAAACAGATGTACCCTGACCACACCCCTTTCAGCCGTCTCGGCCAGGATAATTACGAAACAGCACTTCAAAAAATCGAAAACTTAAAAAAATAAAAAAGATGACGGCAGCACTTCAGATTTTCTTTACTGCTTATCCGGCACATCAGCCGAAAAAATAATAGCTTGTCTTCTCCCGAATATTATTTACGTGAGCTTTCTTTAATATGATTGAGCTGCGAAAACAAACTGCTCTCGACGACAAAATCGCCATATGTGTTATCCTGCTTATGGCGACTGGTGCTGTCTTTGTCTTCTCAGCTTCCGCCAACATAACGCAGGACATAGACTTACGTCATTTTTATAACTCAGCCTCGCTCAGGCAAATTCTCTTTTTCCCGCTCGCAATCCTCATAATGTTAGCAGCCTCGGCAATAAACTATCACAGGTTCGAATTCAATAAAGGCCTGCTGAAATCGCCTGCCGTTTACGCATTAGCCCTCAGTATCGCCCTTCTCGCTGTCGTTTTATACCAGCGATTCCACCCGGTTTTCCCAAAATTCATACCCAAAATACATAACCATTACCGATGGCTAAAAATCCCTTTAGGCCCGATAACAATCAGCTTTCAACCCTCAGAGCTTGCAAAATGGGCGGTTGTTTTCTTCCTCGCAGGAATCTGCACAAAACAAGGTTTCAATCTACAACAGTTTCGCAAAAGATTCATACCGCTCTGCATTATTATAGCTATTGTTGTAGGTTTAATTATCATCGAGGACCTCGGCACCGCCGCCTTTATTGCTCTGCTGGCATTTATTATGCTCGCAATCGCAGGTGCAAAATGGCGGCACCTGCTGGCCCCTGTTCCGTTTGCACTTATCGCATTTTGCCTTATTCTCTGGCTATACCCGCACAGGATGCAAAGAATTGTCTCCTTCATAAAACCCTCCGAGCTCGCCGACTCATCTAATTATCAGGCGAACCAATCCCTCATTGCTCTCGGTTCAGGCGGTTTATTCGGCAAAGGGCTCGGCAGCGGCATCTGCAAATACGGCCACCTGCCCGAAGATACCACCGACTTTATATTTGCCATAATCGGCGAAGAGCTCGGCTTTGTCGGTACCGCAGCGGTCATTATGTTATTTATTATCTTCCTCTGGCTGGGAATTCTCGTTATCAAAAGAACCAATGACAATTTCGGAAAAACCCTCGCTGCTGGGATAGTGCTGACAATAGCAATACAGGCTGCCATCAATATCGGCGTTGTCACCGTCGTTTTGCCCACAAAGGGAATACCGCTGCCCTTCGTAAGTGCCGGCGGTACCTCTATGCTCCTCTCAGCCGCCGCTGTCGGAATGCTGCTGAACATCGCAAAACAAACCCGCGGCCTCGCCGCGAGGCGGGCCGGCAAAGAACAACCAAACGAACCATTGCAAACAAATGAAACTGCTGTTACTCTACAGGCTTTGGAGTCTATGTAAAAATGAGTAACAAAGCATTTTTCTTTGCCGGCGGAGGTACAGGCGGACATATCTACCCCGGTATTGCTGTCGCTGAAAAAATCATCAAGCTTCAGCCAACTGCGAAAATACATTTCTTCTGCAGCAGACGTGACATCGACTCAAAAATCCTCTCAAAAACCAGCTTCGAATTTACACAACTACCTGCAAAAGCTTTTTCACTGCATCCGGTAAAATTTCTCAGTTTCCTGAAAACCTTTTCTCAAAGCGCCAAAATCGCAGGCCGAATTCTCGACAAAACCGAAAATCCGATTGTTGTCGGCATCGGCGGTTTCGCCGCAGCCCCCGTATGCCGCTCTGCACATAAAAGAAAAATACCCGTCAAATTAATAAACGTCGATATCGTTCCCGGCCGGGCAAACAAGCTAATCGCCCGATGGGCCGACGAAATCTTCGTGCAGTTCGAGGATTCTGCCCGATATCTAAAAGGGCAAAAACGCAAAATAAATGTAACCGGCTGTCCCCTTAGAGCATCCTTCGAAAATCCAAATCCTCAAAAAGCTATTGACCACCTCAGCCTCGATAAAAATAAAAAGATTCTGCTGATAACGGGCGCATCAAGCGGCTCACAGAACATCAACAATACGATTTGCTCGCTGCTCGAATTTCTCGACCGCTTCGCTGAAAATTGGCAGATAGTACACATCACAGGCGTAAAAAACATCGAGCAGGTCAGGGCAAATTATTCGAACGCAAAAATCACACATAAAATTATTGACTATTACGACGATATGGCTGACCTCTTGTCAGCAGCAGATTTGGTTATCGGCAGAAGCGGTGCCGTGAGCATCGCCGAATACGCCGCTGCATCCGTACCGAGCATCTGCATTCCGTACCCGTATCACAGGGATATGCACCAGTACCTGAACGCCGGCAAACTCGTCGAAGCCGGTGCTGCAATTATCGTTGACGACCTTCCCGACGAAAAAGACCGGCGCGAGTGGCTTGCCGAAGAGCTCGAAGAGCTGGTGAAAAATAATGAGAAACTCGCCGAAATGAAAAAAAACTGCAAAACCGTTGCCAACAAAAACGCTGCAAATATAATTGCTGAAAAGCTGCTGAAAATTTGAGAAATACAAATGGCAAAACCGGAAAAAACAAAAATTCTGTTTTTATGTGTGGGCAATTCCTGTCGCAGCCAGATGGCCGAAGCCTTCGCAAACTCTTTAAGGCCTGACGAGATTGAGGGCTTCTCTGCAGGTGTGAATCCGAGCAAAGTAAACGAACGGGCAATCAAGGTTATGGCCGAAGCCGGAATAGACATTTCCAGCCATTATTCGAAATCCATCGCCGATTTACCCGGCATTGATTTCGATTACGTGATAACTCTCTGCGACAAGGCCAAAGAGAACTGTCCCCTCTTCCCCGGAAAAGCAAAAATAATGCACCGCAACTTCAACGACCCGACATCGGCTACCGGCAGTGAGGAAGAAATTTCAGCCGAATTTCGCCGCGTCCGCGACCAGATACAAAAATTTATAAAAAAACTGCTCGTTTAATTCTTTACAATTTTCCAAAACCACTAACACAAAAAACCAAAAGCCAAGATATACCTTTACATAGGAAAGCAAAGCCTCTATCATATTGCCAAACTTTAGCTCCATGGAAAATTTTATGGCTGAAGATAAAAACCTTAAAGCGAATCTAACTGTGATAACAGTAAACTGGTATTCTATGGAATTCTTGGAGCCGCTGTTTTCAAATCTTAACAAAAAAGCTCAATGGCCCCGGAAAATTAAATATCTCGTCATTGATAACACTAACGGCGAAGATAAACAATTGCCTGCTCTGAAACAAAAGAATCCGAATTTGACCATACACCCTAATGACCCAAAAAAAGAAAAAGGCTCCTCTGCCCATGCTCTCGGCCTGAACACAGCGATGGACAAATTAGAAACCGAATACGCACTGATAGTCGACCCCGACATCCATATTTTCAAGACCAACTGGGACTCTCTTTGCATTAATATAATCGAAAATCAAGGCTGCTCAGCCGTCGGTGCAACCTATCCCAAATGGCAGCTTGGAAAATATCACAATTTCCCGAATCCGGTGTTCTGCTTTTTTAAAACCGATGCTTATAAAACGATTAATGCCGACTGGGCCGCATATTCCAGGAGCCCATTAGTAAACTTTTTTAACTTCTGCAGGCGGCAAATCCTGCGCTTGGGAATCTTTATCAACAGGAAAAGGTACCAAAAATATCCTGCCGTAAGAAAAATATTCGGATTTCTTGAGCATTTAATCGGCGTATGCAGTAATGATACGGGCTCAAAAATAGCTTCAAAAGCAAAAAGAAATAATATGAAGGCAATTTTGTTCAAAGCCGTTCTGCCCGATGACGAAATAATTAAAGGCAAAAGCGAGTTTATCATCAACCTTGCAGAACAATTTGAGCTGTACTTTTATAACAAAGAGCCTGTTTTGACACATAAATATGGGACCGCTTCTAAAATCTGGAGAACTGAAAAAGGAAAAGATACCCTCCTGTGGAGACAATGCATCGAGAAAATTGAAAGTGAAATTGATAAATCATCAAAATAATTCAAAATGATGAAATATAAGAAAATTGCAAATATACTTCGCTGGATTATTGCTGTAATATGCCTGGCTTATATAGTAAATTTCTTCTGCAAAAATACGGAAGAACTTAAAAAACTATCCTTATTTCAACCAATAATTCTTGTATATATAATATTACTTCAGCTCATCTATCATACGCTTAATGGAATGAAATTCAAAATAGTCCTCGAAAAATGCAGTAATAAGAAAGTCAAATTCTTACCCTGGATGAAAATATTCATACTTGGCAGGTTCCTGAATACGGTCATCCCTCAGTCAGGCAATATCTACCGTGGAATAACCTTAAAGAAACAGTTTGACGTTTCCTATACAAGATATATTAGCGGATATTCTTCATTTGCGTGGATGGAAATTTTTGTCAATCTCTTCATTGCAGCCCTGGCTATTTTCCTTATAAATCCAGGCTTTAGAATTGGATCATTATCAGCCTGGAAAACTCTTATCTTTCTTAGCCTGATATCTTTAGCTTTCCCAATTCTAATCGAGCTCATATTTAATAAAATTACTTTCAAAAACCAAAATCTAAACTGGTTGCATTCAAAGCTGGCTGAGGTCATAACAGTTTCTGTCAGCAATCTAAAAGACCCGGTGTATATGCTCAAGATCGTGCTTTTTACAATTATAATTTTTGCCCGCACCTGCCTGGCTTTTTATTTATACTTCAAAGTGTTCAACCTGGATGTCAGTCTGCCGGCTCTATTAGTTTTCTGTTCTCTTTTTAAAATTAGCGCTTTCATTATTATCACACCATCAAACATCGGGATACAGGAGCTGGCATACGGTTTTTTATGTGAAAAAATGGAAATAGGAGCCGCCCAGGGCATACTCGTCTCGGCATTGATTAGGGTGGTTTCAGTTTCTGTTATTATAATCCTCGGGATAGCGCTCGGCGGGAAGGATTTGATCCGCAGGAGAAAAGACTATCAGCCTCCGCAGAAACAAAAAACTAACGGTGATTAGGAACCCTGGAGAACAATCGATTAAATCCTGTTTCCAAAACCTCGACCTCCTTTAAAATGTTTTCTTTTTTAACATTTCTCTTAATGTGACAATTATATAGTGCTTTTGCATATAAGGAATTGCGAAGCGCCAGTTTTTCCTGCCCGCAAACATTTTCGATTATTTGTTTTTTTATCGCAGTTTTATTATTCCAAACCTTATTTATTACTCCCGTCAGCTTATCATAATCCAGCTCATCCGAATTAATCAAATATTCACTCATTCCAACAGCTTTCATTACGCCTATTGACTTATGCTCATATGCTATGCAGACTGTCGGAATTCCCGATTTTAATGCAAAAATCACTGAATGATAACGATTGCCCACTAACATATCAAATCCCGAAATTATCTGCTGTTGAATTCCGGAATCGAGATGGTTAGATAAAATCTTTACCATTTCTTTGTGTTCCACAAAAGAAATTATCTTCTCAATCAAAGGTAAATCACTTCGATTTCCACATAGTTGAGGCACAAAAATAATTGCAGCATTCAACTTGTGAATTATATAATCAATTACAGATGCCATTAACTTCGAATATTCTGCTTCCTTTTCCTTGGCATTTGTTGCTCTCGGATAATTCCATCTCGCACCCGCCGGGGTAAAACCGACCAAAGACCTGCCTTCCTCCTTGAAGGTATCCAATCCCTCCTGCTTATACAGCTTCGATAAAGTCTCATCTTCGGAAATTACCTTGTCCTGAAAAGCAGAATCTGAGGTCACATAAACAACGGGTTTTGTAAGATTCAAATCACCTAAATATTTTTGTGAGACAGAGTCTCTCAATGAAATTATCTCAACCTTATTGAGCAGAAACCTCCTGAGCGCATTTCTCCAGCGTATCTTAAAAGGCCCCATAGAAGGCCCGTATATCATCACCGGCTTCTTAAACACTTTCGCTAAGAAAACAAATATAAGGTGCTCACTGATTTCATGTGATTTGTACAAATCTCCAAAGTAAGGCCCGCCTGGAGCCGACAAGATGATATCCGCATCCGATATACTTTTCAGAACCTTGAAAATATCAAAATCGCGAAAAAAATCGGCTAATTCTATCCCCAGCATTTTCAGGAACAGCCACAAAAAAACAAACGGAAAACTGACAAAAGGAAAATGCCTGCTTGAAGCGACAAATTTGAAAACACTTATGTTCTTCCTGAGGTCAAGCCCAGATGGCGACGAAGTTATAACGGTAAATTCCGCTTTGGGTATCAATCTGCCGAGTGTATTTATCATTGCTCTCTGAGCTGCTTCATCCCCTCTGTTGTCTGAATGAGAATTGATAATAACTATTTTGACAATGTTGTCATTCATAATTCTTGTTTCTAAGATTACCTTCCGGTTTTAGACAGGTAGTATGCGCTCTGGCCGTCAGTTTCTCCGCCGTAATCAAATCTCTCAACTGCCAGCCCATTATCTCTAAACAGCTTTTCCATGAATTCTCTATCGTATCGCACACAGTGCAGAGGCTTGGTCCAATTACGCCCCTGGTAACCCTTCGGATTTATGGTCATATCCGGAACATTTTCTTCTATAAAGGCGGTCATAAATACTTTGCCTTCGGGATGAATAAGCCGCTGGAATTCCCTGCAATATGCTGTTACATCTTCCCTGGCTAAGTGAGAAAACACCGAGTAAAGGTAAATGATATCGAAGATCAGGTCAGCAAAAGGCAGCCTTATCTCGGTCTGCGCTATTTCCCCTTTTTTATTATAATAAAGATTAGCTACATCTATGTGTATGAACGTGAAGCTGGGGTTATTTCTATGAATATAGCGTTCGCACCACTGGACAGATTTCCTGTCCACGTCCACATCGCTGTACTGCCTAATTTTACCAACCTTCTTTATTATTCCAATCGGTAAGCGTCCCGGGCCCCCTCCTATCTCCAGCACGCGGCTGTCCGGCGTCAGTCCACAGTATTTCACAAGTCTTTCTGCCTCCATGCAGGCGGAATCAAAAAAGTCCTTGTCCTTTCGGAAATGTTCGCCGCCGAATCTTAAGTGTTTTGCCGGAAGAATAACTCCTTCATAACCTACAGTCTTCGAGCGAAAAGGATTTATCATGAAATTAAACAGTCTATTTAAAAAGCGAACTGCACATATAATAAGATTCGCTTTTTGCTCAGCCATCGATAACTCCAATATAAATCATGGATTTTTTATCGTCTTGTTTTTCTTACAACTCAACAGCAGCTTAAATATTAATCGATTAAATCGCAATATAACAAAAGGAACATATTTCAAAATTCTTCTTAAATATTTGTTTTTAGATATAAATATATTGAAGCACGGCACAGGTGCTATCAAATAATCCCGGAAAGTGGGAGACAAAAATGTATCCAGGTTTTCGTCTATATTCCGGGGCACAGGCTTACCAATCATCTTCAGATATCTTGTCCGTGCAATTATATTCCGCTTCTTCAAAAAAGCCATAACATACTGAGACCGAATCACATCCTTCGAACTGACGGGTGATATTTCAATTTCGTTACTCGAAACAGCCGCTTCAATCAGCTCCTCCGCCTTGGGTGTTCTTGTTATAATAATCGATGTCCCTGTTGTATCACTCTTGAATTTCGGCAGGTACGCATCCGCACAACTTATATCAGACATTTCAGCAAAAAGGTCCGTACACAAAGTGCAATAATAGTTGCTGAAGAAATACCCGCCAAAAATCTCGCTCCACCATGTACCCAGCATCGGTAAATATTTCTGCTCTCCGTTTGTCAGCAAAACCCTCATTCCACCGGGCCATCCCTCTCCTCTATATTGCAATTCAGCAACCTCGTCAGGAGAAATGCCTATCTTACGAAGGACAAATTTCGTCCCTTGAATGCTCATCGTCCGCGAACATATCAGTCCAAAATGATAATGGATTTTATCTCGTAGTCTCTTATTTTTCATCTCTGCTCTGCGGATACCCTCCAGATGACAGGGAAGTCCAACTACGGCAAATCGGCCTTCCTCAGCCAATATTTGACCGAGTAACAGGTTAAGGGGTATTGGAATATATTTTGAGCCCATAGCCGCGATAATATCATCCTCCGTTCTTGCCACAAAAGGTTCCGCCTTCAATGGATATTCCTCACTCGTTCTTGTCAGAAGAGCCCCGTCAATCTGTTTCTCTTTTAACAGGAAAAGCAATAATGAGGTTATAATCCCCCCGGAAGAAGCCTTCCATCGTATAGTTGTATTTTTTGCGTGTCCGGTATAGCAACTGATATAATTGCCCAAAAACTTATTAGCGGGTATTTTATCGAATACAAACTGATTAAGCTGTTTGTAATTTTCATTTGCGGCGGGACACAAATCCACACAGTAACCGCAATTTGTACATTTGCTTTCTGCTATTTTCGGCACATACCTTCCATCGGTTGTGTATTCAATTTGCAAAGCATTCTCCGGACAGAACGCCACACATGTACCACAGCCTGTGCACCATCCCCGACTAACAACCGCCGACACATTATCCAAACCGTCTTTTTTCCCCATAAACTTCAGCTTTTACTTAAATATTACCGGAAAAAGTATAGCAGACAGGCATCCAACTGTCTATAGTGTGTTGTTATGAACAGCCGTTTTATGAGCGGCTGCTGTGTCGATTTCTTAAATATTCTGATTCTCAGCTGAATCGAATTCTTCTTTCAAACCTAATCGTTCTATGCTTTTGCTCGTTCTCGTATGCCGCTTATAGTAAATACTCGCTTATAACTTAAACAGGAGATTTCTTTTAGGGTCTTCCGATACTGTAATACTCGATACCAGCTTTGCGCACTAAATCAGGATTATATAGATTTTTGCCATCGAAAATAACAGTGTTTTTTAATTTTTCAGCAATCAGCCCAAGGTCTGGATTCCTGAATTCCTGCCAGTCATTGAATATAACCAGAGCGTCTGCACCATCGAGAACATCATAAGCATTCAGGAACGTCTCGATTCTGCCATCTAAAGCTTCTACGGCTGCCGGCATGGCCTGTGGATCATATGCTCTTATTCTTATACCCGCATCGATAAACTTCGTTATGCAAAAAATTGCAGGAGATTCTCTAATGTCATCTGTTTTCGCCTTAAATGCCAATCCCCAAACTGCTAACGTGGTTTTACGTTCACGCCCGGTAAAATAGTCCATTATTCGCTTCGCGAATCGGTGACGATTTGAGCTCCATCCATCATTGTACCGTGATTGCTGCCCACACTGTCATCGGCATTACCTTCAAATTCATACCATGCTACAAGTCCCGCCTCCGCGCAAACAGCAAAAGAGCCGATTATTAAAAAAAATGCCAATCCTTTCATTTTCCTTCTCCCTTCTTTAATACAAAATATTCCGGAAAAATACACAAAATCTATATGTTCAAAAATTTAAGGGCTTGGAAAAAAGAATTGTTCTTGGCCTTCTCATCACCCTCTCTTCTTCTCGCCGTATTACATATTCTTGATTATACTATCGGAATTTCGCAATAAAGTCAACTAAAAAAGGCCTATAATTTCACAAATTTTAATCATATTTTAAAATTAATCTCAAATAACCACAAAACCTATAACCTCATCAAGTACAGAAAGTTATAGATATGGATAACAAAACCCCAGGTGCAATTTATGTATTCAGGCCAAAATTGTCTAAAAAAACTTAACCTTCCAGCTTCAAAAACTCCGCGACAACTTCGACCACCCGCTCAGCCGCATTCCCGTCCCAGAGTGCCGGCGGCTCATAATCCGACGAGTCAAAATCTCGCGCCCACTCAAGTGCAGAAATAACCGCAGAAATATTAAGACCGGTAACTCGGTTGATACCACTCTCAATGGTCAGGGGACGCTCTGTATTATCGCGAAGCGTAATACAAGGCACCCCCAGCCAGCAGCTCTCCTCCTGAATACCGCCCGAATCTGTCAAAACATACCTGCAGTTAATCATCAAATTCATAAAATCAAAATACCCTACAGGCTCAATCATCTCCAGATTCTCAATCGAATCGAATTCACCTTTCAAACCTAATCGGTCTATGCTTTTGCTCGTCCTCGGATGAACGGGAAAAATCATTTTGTCCTCCCTCGCAGCTTCTTTCAATATGGTCAATACAGCCTCGAGAGAAGCTTTGTCATCAACGTTCGAAGGCCGATGTATGGTGACAAGGCTGAACTTCCGTCCTTCAAGACCCATCTTTTGAACTGTATCGACAGCTTTGATTTTATCAAGATTATTCTTCAATGAATCAATCATCAAATTACCCACAAGATGGATACTCTTCTCTTCAATTCCCTCATTTCTCAGATTTTTCACACCCGATGGCTCACTGGCAAAATGCAAATCCGAGATTCTGTCGGTCAGAACCCGGTTTATCTCCTCCGGCATCCGTCTATCGAAACTTCGCAGCCCTGCCTCGATATGTGCAACCCGTATTCCGAGCTTCACCGAAGCTAAGGCTGCAGCTATCGTGGAATTAACGTCACCGACTACTATTACCAAATCCGCCGGCTCAGCGAGCAAAAGCCTCTCCATCTCAATCAAAATCCGCCCGGTCTGGTAACCATGTGTCCCCGAACCAACACCCAGATAAAAGTCCGGCTCCTTCAAATCCAGATTCTTCAAAAAAACCTCGGACATAACATAATCGTAGTGCTGGCCGGTATGGACAACATAAACTTCAAATTGCTCCTTCTGCTCTCCAAACTTGTGCCACAACGGAGCAATCTTCATAAAGTTCGGCCTCGCCCCTGCAACAAGGTAAATCCTGTAAGTTCCCGGCATAATAATTTACCTTTTCTCTGTCAACTTATTGCTAAGCACAATATCCTACAACATTTACAATCGCTTAAAAGAATAAACAAATATATACGATTTGTCTATCATAATAAAAAAAGCTGTGCCGATGTTTTACAAACATTCCCCCCACTTGAGCTTAAAACCCAAGGCAATTAGATGATTGAATATCTAACCAGCACTCAAACCCGCTGACAAAATTATGTTAACACAAAACCAATAAATATCAATTAGTATTTCTTTTTCTTCTTAACAAACCAAGAACGCCAAAGCCCATCAAAATCAATGTCCCCGGCTCAGGAATAATAACAACGTTATCTGCCCATACATCGGAGACTAATTGATCGCCATAACCAGACCCATATACCCTAAAATAAAATCTTACTGAATCAGCAACTGTAGGATCATGACCCAATTGTAATAGCATATCTTCTGCATTGAAAATATATGAGAACATTTCGCCTTCAGGTATTGGGTAAAAATAATATGAATCTGGTAAAATATTGTATTGTTCAAAAGGAACAGATGAGGTTGTATAAACATAAGCTATTGTTCGAATAAGCTCACCTGAAGCATCATAAAACGCAAAATACACACCGCTCATAGCATAATCATCATCTGTAGGCCCAAAAGGTGAAGATGCCTGAACTTCCATTTCAAAGCTGAACGTCAAATCATTGCTATAATCAAAAATTTTTTCAATTGTTATCTCGGTTAAGCCGGTATGGTACAAATGCGCAACTTCATTATCACCCTGAGATACCACCTCGGCTATATTATTACCCTCCTGACGGCCGTCAATAGTCCATTTGCCAAGTGTACCATCCTCAAAATCATCCGAAAAAATGATGTTGGCTTCTAAGATGGGACAAAAAAACAAAACAAACAAAATAAATATACATTTTCTCATCTCATTTCTCCTTAAAAGTGTTATAGTAAATTTTATATCAACCGCTTTTTTGAGCATACTTAGAGGGCATTAAAAAAACAGGATTGAAATCCGCAAATTATTACCCTCTCTTCTTTTTTTACAGATAAAACCTGACTTAAACTAATATTACTCTAACAATATCCTCCTAATGAATCAAGAAAAAAGTCCGATAATTTTAATAAAGATTGCTCAAAAATATGTATTTCTGTATAAACCGGATAATGCTAAGTATTTAACAATAAATAACTTACCCGAATTGCTCTATGGTATCTACAATATATTCCGTTACATCAATTTTCTCAAAGAGTAATTTCTCACGAGCAGCAAGGCATTTTTCTTTCGCCTTCGGGTCAACAAACCATGAAACGCTTCTTTCAAATGCTTTTTTTGTATCGGTTGTCTGTTTAACAAGGCCATAGCCTTCAAGCATATCTATGTAACCCAGTTTCAGAGTATTAATATAAACCGAGGGTACACCTAAAACCGCTGATTCAGAAGCCATTGTCGCCCCCTCACCAACATAAAGGCTGGAAAAGGCCATAATATGATGTATTAAATGTGCGGGGATTGGCAGCAGGTATTGCTCTAATTCAACCGGCAACGCGGCCTCAGATGTTATATATGGTTTTGCATAGTTCGATAAACCTTTTATAAACTCAAGTTTTTCCTCGTCTGCTATACCTCGCTGACCTACGTCATGATGCGCCTGCCAGCTCACAAATCGTATTACGCAATATTTTTCTTCAGGGTTTATTCCAAACGACCTGACAATCTCAATATCAGGTGTGAATCGCTTTGGATGAAGATAGGCAAGCTCGTGACACCCGGCATACCTTTTCTGCTTTTTGCCCAGTGACTTCTTATAACAATCCGGCGTACATATCACACTTGCAAAAGGGTCGGCAAGCTTATGTGCACCCGCATGCTCCGTGTCATCCCATATAACAACAGGCTTTCGCCTGACAAATCCTACATGGGCGGCGAATATGGCGCTTATTCCGGTAAGAATATCAGGCTTGAACCGCCTGCAAAAATTCCATAACCGAATGTCCCTCACAGTCAATTCTCTCGCTAGGCCAAATCTGCCGACCCCCATTTTGCTGAGCAGAGTATAAGGTATGTTATAATTCTCTAATAATTGAACTGTTATATCTTTCTGCCTCGCCGTCACAGCAACAGTATGCCCCCGTTTCTTAAATTCCTCAATTGCATTACGAAAAAAATGAACATGCGCGGGATGTGTAACCTCAACAAGTATCCTCATCAAATCATACCCCAAAAAATAATTCAGCGCTTCTTCAGTAAAATAAGCGGTACGGCTCCTCTGCCGCTGGGATGCAGGGCTTCTTTCTGCTTTAATTCATATCTTTTCTTCAATTGGCTAAATTCAGGCCTTTGCATTAGCTGCATCGTCTGCTCGTCGGCAATCAAAATCGCATAATCAAAATCAGCCTTCAAAATATCCTCTTCTTTTCCAATAAAAACCTGGTCACAATCGAGTTTCCTGTTGAAATAAATATTAAACATATAGGCGCTATAACAAAACCGCTCATGTTCTCGCCCCAGCATCCAGGTCCGGCTGTGAACATTTTCAGAAATCAGAATCCTCGTATCTTTGTCGAACTCGAAATCGTCTTCGAACACTCGGCAGGCCTCATATCGCCATCGGCTCTTCACAACCGCCGTATCCATCAAAACCTTACCGTCCGCAAAAGCAGGCAGCATTAACGCAAATAAAAACAGCGAAGTGAAAAACAATGTCGGCAAACCACGTTTTTTGCTCAGAACCGACGTCACTAAAAGACCCGTCATCGCAACAGGTATTATCGCAAGAGCATAAAATAGCTGTTCCGGCGATAACCTCTGGTATCTCAAATTAGGAAAACCCATCACAGACTCATCAAGCTTATAATAAACCGCCAAGCTGTGAATCTTCGGTACGAATAAGCTAATAACAATAATAAAAGCCGCTGCCGCTAAGATAATTCCAAATCCCATTCTTGAAATCGTAAAACCTGTCCCTATACCGGCTTGACCCTTCAAATCAAAGTGAAATAACTGACACGCGAATATCGCCATAATCGGTATCGCAGCACTCATATATCGCGGCACAACATACCACGACCTTCGGGAAAACGTCAGAAACAGCATAAGAAATAAAGGTATAAGCCATATAATTTTTTCCCGCGTCGTAAAATTTTTAACAGGCGACCTCCATCCGACCAACAGATAAAGCAAAAAGGGTACAAATATCGGCCTTGTCGTGAAAAAAGAAAACCACGACTGTACCGTACGGGTCTGGGTAGCAAGCGGCTCACCAAGATTGCCCCCGAGAACCTTGCTGATATTTGAAGGCCGAACTGAAAACCAGAAATCTCCCACAAATGCAGCATCAAGCACCATTAAAATCAGACTGCCCGCAAGAACTCCGCAAACAACCCATCCGATGTCCTTAAAAAAACGCTTGATACGCCAGAGATTCTGCCCGTCTCTGCCGAGCCCGAAAAACAAAACCGCCATACAAATACCGGTTTCTTTGGACTTAACCGCCCAGAAAAAAATCAGTCCCAAAAGCATCAACAGCCAGCACGTATTCCTGTCCCTGCTGCCGAGAAATGCAAGATAAATGAATACCCCTGAAATCATCAGGAACATCACCGTAAAATCTGCCAGCGGTGACCCGGCCTCTCTGCCGAACATCGGCTGCATATAAACTAAAAGAACCGCTATTACCGCAGCAACAGCACTTCCCCTGCCCGCCAGTATCCTCGCAGAGAAATATATCAAAATACAGCTCGCCGAAAATAAAAAACACCAGAAAATCCTCGCCCCCGTTATGGAATCACCCGCAAGAAAATAAAACAGCTTCAAAAGATATATATGCCCGTACCTGTTCAATATCCACGCCTGTTCGTTGGTGTACCGTGCAAGTGACATATAAAGCAAATCGTCCCAGTTAATCGCCGAATATATGTGAAAATAAACCCATATACCGCCGACGACCGCGATAATCGGCGCCAGAATCCGGTCAAGCCGGGTTAACCTGAATCCCAACTTTATATCTTCCATCTTTTACCCTTCTGAAGCAAAACGCTCCATCCGCATCTTCGCGTTATCCAAATGATTTTCTGCATTGCTCACAAAAATCATAAACAGATTTTGCATTAACCGCTTTTCTTCTCTGACCTGTCGCCGCGTTTGCCCGCTGAATATTCCTGCTTGCGAAGCAAAAACAACTGCTCATCCTGCAGAATCCGCAGCCGGTTTATCATCCCCGCCAGAAGTGCTGTTATATAAGACAAAAGTGACGCAAAGCCGAAACCACCCGCAAAAAAAGCTACAAATATATAAGGTGAAAAACTCCCCGTCTTCAGAAAGTGATACGTTACAAATCCGCCGCAAAGCAAAGTCAAAACAAATAGAACAAGACTTATACTGCCGAAAAAACGCATCGGCCGGTAATCCCTGAACGCCCTCAGTATGATTGCCAAACTGTGCCACCCGTACTTCCATACATTACCCGCAACCTTGCTTTTACCGACTTTCCTGACACCTTTAACCTCAACCGGAACCTCCACTATGCGCAGCCTGCGGTACGCCAGGTCCAGAATAATTTCATGCGTATAGGTATGCTTGCCAAGAAGAGTCACCCTCAACGCCGCGTCTCTGCTGTAAGCCCTGAATCCGCACGAAACGTCGTGAAGATTAAGCTCGGAAAGATGGTTGACTATATACGAGACCCTTCTATTGCCCCACTTTTTTATCCACGGCATTTCCGGCTCGAGCTTGGGGTCGGCAAACCTGCTCGCCGTAACCATATCCGCCTGCCCTGAGATAATCGGCTTGAGCAATTCCGGTATATGTAATGGATTAAACTGGCCGTCACCATCAATATTAACTATTACATCCGCCCCAATCGAAAGAGCCGCACGAAGTCCCGCACCGAACGCCGCACCAAGCCCCTTGTTCTCAGCGAAGCTTATCACCTTTGCGCCGGCATCAGCCGCTTTTCTCGCCGTTCCATCTGTGCTGCCGTCATCTATCACAACAACCTCAACGCTTTTAACCCCCTCGATTTGCCTCGGAATTGTCTTTATCACGCCGGCAACCGTCGCCTCTTCATTATAAGCCGGTATTGTCACTACCAATCGAAATTCTTCTTCCATAACACTTACCTCTCACACAATCAGCCGAGAAAAGAAAGCAGCGTATCAACAACCAAATCTTTCATCTCATCGGTCAGCTCCGGATATATCGGCAGTGCCATCACTTCCTTAGCCGCCTTCTCTGATTCGGGAAAGTCACCTTGCCCAAAACCAAGATAAGCAAAGCACTTCTGCAAATGCATCGGTACAGGATAATAAATCTCACAGCCGATATTGTTCTGCTTCAGATGTGCAACAACCTCATCACGTCTCGGAACACGTATAACATACTGATTATAAATAGTAACACAATTTGAGCTTATATACGGCACCTGTACAACCGTACCTTCGAACCTCTTACTATAATACTCTGCATTTCTCCTCCGCGCCTCGCTCCATTCGTTCAGGTAAGGCAGCTTGACTAAAAGTGCTGCTGCCTGTATCGGGTCGAGCCTGAAGTTGCCGCCTATAAAACTGTGATAGTATTTCGGCTCCATTCCGTGATTGCGCATAATAAACACACGCTGGTAAAATTTCTCATCGTTTGTCACTATCATCCCCCCGTCGCCTATCCCGCCGAGGTTCTTGCTCGGAAAAAAGCTAAAGCAGCCGGCCGTCCCGATACTGCCCGCCTTTCTGCCCTTGTATGTGCTCGTTATCGACTGCGCAGCATCCTCAATCACAGCGATATTATGCTTTTTCGCAACCTCCACAATCGGCTCCATATCCGCCATCTGCCCGTAGAGATGAACAGGCATAACCGCCCTTGTCTTTTCCGTCACCGCCTCGGCAACCTTCATACTGTCGATGTTATATGTCTTCGGGTCAATATCCACAAACACAGGCTTCGCACCGGCCCTTGCTATACAGCCGACAGTAGAAAAAAAAGTAAAAGGCGTCGTTATAACCTCATCACCCGCCCCTATTTCAAGACTCATCAGCGTATTCAATATCGCATCCGTTCCACTCGATGTACCAACCGCATATTTGCAATCACTGATTTCCGCAACTGCTTTCTCGAGCTCCTCGACTTTGGCTCCGCCTATACACCGCTGGCTCTCGAGCACCTCCGACACCGCCGCCAGAACCTCGTCCTTGATTTTCGCATACTGCGCCTTCAAATCCAAAAGTGGTACCTGCATAAATTCCTTTCCTGTCCCTACATCCCCGCTGCCAGGCCTTTTTTGCTTCACATCGAATCTATTATACACAATCCTGCCCACGTCCGCACTCTCGCCTGCCGTCAATAATATCACTTTACATAAATCGCTTTTATCATTACCATAAACAAACTTTTCGTGAAAATAATAAAAGATTTAGCCGAAAATTACAAATGAAATAATATTCACAGCTTTATATTAAAAAACGCTCTGGAGCTCACTTATGAAAAAAGCCGATGCCCCAAAAACCGAAAATGCACCTCCAAAATCATCCCCAAACGATAGAACCGTCAATTTCTGGCTTTGTGCGCTGCTGATTGCATTGCTTTCCTCAACCATATTATTCAGAGATATTGACAGACCCTTCTGGGGACTGCACAGCTGGGGCGAAGCTCACGCCGCCTGGGTCGCACGCTCGCATGTGGTTTACGGCCTCGGATATACCAAAGGATTCGATACTTTCGCAGTCGGCAATCCCCCGGAGCAAAAACCCGCCCGCTACCTCGACCATCCGCAGGGCAGAACATGGCTCGACGCCATCGCTATGCTGATAATAGGACAAAACGAACTCGCAATAAGAATTCCAAATCTAATCGCAACATTTTTAACAGTTCTTATTTTTATCAGAATTCTAAAGGCTCTTACCGATTATCGCGTAGCCTTACTCGCGGGTTTTTTCTTTGCAACATTTCCCCTCACAGGCTATTTCGGCGTCTGGGGCGTCTCCACCTGGTTCACTCCTGCTGCTATGCTCACAATCTGGTATTACCTGGTTGTCACGGGAATAGTCCCTAAACAAAATGCACATAAAAACCGTAACAAGTGGCTTCTCGCTATCCTGCTCTTTGTAATTCTGCAGATGACTTGGGAAGGCTTTTTCATCGCACTTGCTATCGGCGTGCATTTCATCTGCAGGCAAATCAAAAAAAAGGAATTCCCCGACCTCTCCGTCCTTGCCATGTTAATAATTGCGCCTCTCAGCAGTCTCCTGCTGAATTTCCTTATCCTCTCTGCCGGAAGAGGCTGGAACTTCCACGAAATAATTGAAATCGCAAAATGGAGAGCCACCAGCGGAGAACTTCAAAATCTCACCTGGGCCAGATGGTTCGAGCTGTTCAGAATTCACGCTATTACAAATTTCACAGCCCCTGCTCTTATTATCGCAATCCTCGCTGT
>CAYXGT010000053.1:0-20488 GCA_964464635.1 uncultured Pirellulales bacterium
CCTGCGGACATATCGAAACAGGAAAATACAATCAAGCGCGAGGTGACAATAGTAATAGACCGCTCGGGCAGTATGCGGGGAGAAAAAATCGAGCAGGTAAAAGAGGCAGCGCTGCAGATTATATCGGGATTAAAAGAAGATGAGGCGTTTAATGTTATTATCTACAGCAATACGGTCGAGTCATTTTCGAAAAGTGCGGTGAAGAAGAGCAGAGAAACTGAGCAGGCAGCACAAAAATATATCGATGGAATCACGGCGACGGGCGGAACGAATATTTACGATGCATTAAAAACAGCTCTCGAACAGCAGCCTACGAAGGAGTATCTGCCGATAGTATTGTTTTTGACGGACGGCCTGCCGACGGTAGGTAATACTTCGGAGATAGGGATTCGCGAGCTGGCGACAAAAGCGAATCCGTATAAAAGAAGAGTTTTTACGTTCGGCGTCGGCTTTGACGTCAATGCCCCCCTTCTGGAAAAGATTGCAGAGGAATCGAGGGCAAAGGCGGAATTCGTACAACCCAAAGAGGACGTGGAAGTAAAGGTTGGCAGGGTCTTTAAGAGCCTGTCAGGGCCTATTCTGGCTGAGCCTGAGCTTGAGGTTCTTAATAAAGATAGTGGAGAGGCAATCGGACGTGTGCGTGACATTCTGCCGGTTAAGCTACCCGATATGTTCGAAGGCGATAAGCTTATACTGTTAGGACAGTACGTCGGTGATGAGCCGATACAGTTCAGGATAAAGGGTAACTACTTAGGCAAAGAGAGGACCTTTAAGTTTACATTCGAATTTGACAAGGCTGATATCAAAAACGGTTTTGTTGCCCGGCTGTGGGCGAGCAGAAAGATAGCAGAGCTTATAGATGCCATAAGGCAGATGGGGGCTGAACCGGGTGTATCGACAGATGAGCCGAAGATAAAAGAGCTGGTTGACGAGATTGTAAGGCTGTCAACGGAGTTCGGGATACTGACAGAATACACGGCGTTCCTTGCAAGAGAAGGAACGGAGCTGAGCGACAGAGAATTAGTCCTTGAAGAGGCAGGAGCATCGCTTGAAAGACGTGCGATGGGTGTGCGGGCAGGCAAAGGAGCGGTAAGCCAAAGCTATAACATAGCTGAACAAAAACAGGCGTACATGAGATACGGTAATGAATATCTTGATGAAGATATGCAGCGGGTAAGGATAACAAACGTTCAGCAGATAAACGACCGTGCATTCTATAACAGGAACAATCAGTGGATAGACAGCATTATAGTTGACAAGGAAAAAGATATTAAGCCGGACAAGATAATTGAATTCGGCAGCAGGGAATTTTTCGAGCTTGCCGAGAGATTAGCCAAAGAGAACCGTCAGGGCAGTATTGCTCTGCGAGGTGATATTGTATTGTCGGTTGACGGCCAGATTATCCTGGTAAAGATGCCGAAGTAAAAAAGGACACAGAATACAGGACACAGAACACAGAAAATAAATTTAAGGAGACAAGAAATGAGAAATTTGAGAATAATTTTAGGTTTTGTAATTTTGTCGGTTGTTTGTGCTAATGCAGTAGCAGCCGAACAAGCGGGTTTGGAAAAGACAATTGTTGATTCCAATACAATAAACCAAAAGCCCATCGTACAGATGGCGATACTGCTGGATACGAGCGGCAGTATGTCGGGGCTCATCGACCAGGCAAGAGGTGAACTGTGGGCGATTGTTAACGAGTTTATCTATGCGAGAAAAAACGGCGATGCGCCCGAGGTTCAGGTGGCACTGTTCGAGTACGGCAAAAGCTCGGTTCCCTCAGAAGATGGTTTCGTAAGACTGATTGTGCCATTCACGACGGACCTGGATAAGGTATCGGAGGAGCTTTTCGCATTGACGACAAACGGCGGTGACGAGTATTGCGGCTGGGTAATAAAAGATGCTGTTGAAAAGCTGAAATGGAGCGAGAGAGCGGAAGATTTGAAGGTGATTTTTATTGCGGGTAATGAGCCTTTCACACAGGGCAAGGTAGCTTACAGAGAGAGCTGCAAGGCAGCGATAGAGAAAGGCATAATCGTTAATACGATTCACTGCGGTTCAGAGAGTGAAGGCATCAACGGCCAATGGCGGGATGGTGCGGTGCTTGCGGACGGCAGGTTTTTGAATATCGACCATAATCGTGAGATTGTTCATATAGCCGCGCCGCAGGACCAACAAATCACAGCGCTGAATTCAAGGCTGAACGAGACATATATCGCGTACGGCGAAAAAGGCTTAGAGCTCAGTGAAAGACAGCAGGAGCAGGATAAAAATGCTTCGGTTCTGTCGGCGGAGGCTGGTGTTCAGCGAGCGGTAGCGAAGGCATCGGGTAATTACGTAAATGCCGGCTGGGACCTGGTGGACGCTGTGAATAATAATAAGCTGAAAGTCGAAGAGCTGAAGGACAAAGAGCTTCCTGAAAATATGCAGACAATGAGCAAGGCTGAAAGAAGTGAATACGTCGAGCAGCAGTCAAAAAAGCGAGCAGAGATTCAGGAGCAGATTCAAAAGTTGAACGCTGAAAGAAAAAAGTACGTGGCGGCAGAGATGAAAAAGTTACAAAAGGAAGGTGATACATTAGGCTCTGCGGTGATTGAGACGATTCGCGAGCAGGCAAAGGGTAAAAGCTTCGAATTCGAGCGGCCGCAGGATGAGACAAAAACAGATGCTGAAAAAAGTGAAGCCAAATAAATCGAACGCCCTGTTTTTTCAAAACTCCATTAACCTAAAATGAAATTAGCTGTAACCTGCTGAGGGTTGCAGCTAATTTTTTTGGGCAGGGATTTGTTTTTTGCATCGTGTGAATGAACAATATTAATTTTTTGTCAGTTGATATGCCGGATATATTGCATATCTGCCTGATTATACTGAAGGGATGTGAATTTTGTCTGAAAACCTCCTTGACAAAAGCGACGTAAAATGCTATAAGTAATTTAATTGAACATATTTACAATCCGACACAGATTAAGGAGGAACCATTATGCGGTTATCTTATCAAATCCATCAGAGCTTTTGGATTGTTTCGGTCATCATCGGGTTTTTATTTGTCACAAATTCTTCCCGGGCCGACTGGCTGGAGCAGCAAAAACTTACTGCCAGTGATGCCAACCAATATGATTACTTCGGCTATTCAGTTTCAATTGATGGCGATTATGCAATCGTTGGAGCACGTTATTCTGATATGGATGGCCCTTATGATAACCGTGGTGCCGCTTATATATTCAAACGAACCGGTACAATCTGGGCTCAGCAGGACAAACTGACAGCTTCTGATGCTCAACCTGGTGACACCTTCGGCTGTTCGGTCTCAATCAGCGGTGATTATGCCGTCGTCGGAGCTCACTCACACAATAGCCATACCGGTGCCGCTTACATCTTTAAGCGAAATGGTTCGAACTGGAGCCAGGTGGCCAAATTAACAGCTTCGGACGGCGCGATTAGTGACGAGTTTGGCTTTTCCGTTTCCATAAGCGGTGATTATGCCATTTCCGGAGCATATAATGATACCGACTTTGGTGTAAACTACTGCGGCTCAGCTTATATCTTCGAGAAGCCGGTTACCGGCTGGGTTGACATGACCGAGACGACCAAGCTATTCGCCTACGATCCCGGGCCAACTCCCAGCGAGCGTTTTGGATATTCCGTTGCGATTGATGCCAACTATGCTATCGTGGGGGCCGACCTTAGTAGCCCCTCGCCACAATTAGATGATTCCGGAGCCGCCTATATATTCAAACGCGAGGGTATATATTGGAATCAACAGCCACCCAAGCTGACTGCTTCAGACGCTTCAGGCGCAGACTGGTTTGGTTGTTCGGTTGCAATTGACGCCAACTATGCCATCGTTGGAGCTACCGGCGATGATATCGATGCTGTTAATGGGCAGACCGGCTGTGCATACATATTCAAGTGTATTGGTGGCCCAGTCTGGATTGAACAGGATATTCTGTTCGCCAGCGATCCCTTCAAGTCCGATTATTTTGGCAACTCCGTTTCCATTAGTGGCGATTATGCTCTTGTGGGAACTCCTGGCTTCCTTAAACCAAGAGGGGCAGGATATGTATTCAGACGCGCGCGCGTTGGTACTACGTGGCCACAACTGGAAAAATTGACTGTCGCGGATATCAATTCTTCTGATACTTTCGGCTGGTCCGTTTCAATCGACGACGGTTATGCCATCATAGGAGCTAATAATGATGATAATCACGGTACGGCATTCATATTCGAGCAGGTCTGTCCGACTTCCGACCTGACCGATGATTGCTGCGTGGATTATGATGACCTGGAGAAATTTACCTTATTCTGGCTGTATACCGGCTGTGACACTATGATCGACTGCGCAGGAACAGACCTGAACGGCGACGGGACAGTCAATTTCATCGATTATGCCAGGCTTGCCAACGAATGGCTGGAATACAATTAATTGCCGTTTTTCTACAAGAACAATAAAGAAAGAATGTTAGCTGTAACCAGCAATTGGTTACAGCTAATTTTTTTTTACGATAAGAGTCGCTGTTTGCACCAGGGACAATAGCTGAAGAACTCTGTATCGACAGGCCAGGAACACCTTGAGCAAACCTCAGGGAAAGGTTTGACGTGCCAGGTTTGTTTTACCTTCCTGTGGCACCAGGGACAATAACGCATAAAGCGCATAAGCTTTCCGCCACAATAGCGGCAGTGAGAATGGTAACGAACACCCTTTGTTTTATGCTTGTGCGGCGAACGGAAACCCGGGCCATAACACCACGGACAGAAACGCCACTCGGGCAAAACGCCCCTGTGACAATCGGGGCAGATATAGTTGAAGCGGGCAAGTGTATCAAAACGATTTTTAGCAGAACCGCAGTTAGGACAGATAAGCATAGATTCGTCTATCAGCTGGTCACAATCGAGGCACTGATAAAGGTTTTGAAAGATTTTTCCATATTTTTTCCTGAAAGCGATTCTGCGCAGCTTACGCCAGTCAGGCTCTTTTATCTCGGAGTCCGGCTGGAGAACCTTTTTTAGGCTTTTCGGCAGAGCTTCTTTTAAGGCGATGTGCATTTTTTCGGCGTTTTGAAAACGTTTTTTCGCGTCAACAGAAAGTGCCCTTTTAATAAAAATAGCATAAGACTTGCTGATTTTTTTTGTAAGTCTGCTGTCATCGATTTTTTTCCATGTGAATGGCCATTTCGGCAGAACGCCGGTTATGTATTCATAGAGGATTATAGCGACGGCGAAACAGTCGCTTTTATAAGTCGGGTAGCCGTAAGCCTGCTCCGGAGCGACATAGCCGGGTGTGCCGAAATCATCAATCGTTTTGATTCTGCCCTTGCGTTTGACGGCAATTCCGAAATCGCCGAGCGCAGCTCTTTTGTCCTGAAATAAAAAAATATTCGATGGTGTAACATCACAGTGGACAATTTTGTTTTTATGAGCATAGGCAAGGCCTTCAAGAACCTGTAAGATTATGAAAGTTATAGAGCGCACCGACATCGGTTTGGAGCAGTCGTCGAGCGTTCTCGTTGAGAGCTCAGTTGCGAGAACAACATATCCTTTGATTATATCGGCGTTTTTTACAGACAGGATGTTCGGGTGCCTTAGCTTTGAGACGGCTTTAATCTCACGCAGGAGTAACTCGTTTTTTCTGCGGCCGTTAAAATCATTCAGAGGTATTTTCAGGGCGACCCAGATACCCTCGACGGCATCTCTTGCCTGCCAGACCTCACAGGAGCCGCCTGAGCCAAGACGTCTGCACAGCCGGTACTTACCGAGCCTCGTACCGGGTTCAAGTTTCAACTTATGTTTTCCCACAGATTTCACAACAGGACCAGCCTCCGGTAATCATCTAAAATTCGTCTGCTGCCTATGAGCCGAATCAAGAGGTTAATAATTTTTATATAAAAGTCAAACTTTTTTATTGACCAAATGGCCGGCACTGACTAAATAGTCATCTCAATGAAAACATTGATACAAGGTACGAGGCCAAACCGGCTGCTGCAAGAACAAAACAGAGTCAAAAAGTCGGCTCCCGATGCCCTCTGTAAAAGAACCGCTGAGGCGACTAAACCGGAGTGGCCGGAGAAGTTTTTTCTATGAAAAAGAGAAGAGAAACCGGAAATAAAAAGTTGAAGACGGCGGAATTAGAAAAGTTCAGAGCGGTACTGCTGGCAAAAGCGACAGAGATACTGAGCAGCGTGTCGAGCATGGAAATCGAGGCACTGCACCGCGAAAGAAGTGACTTGTCAAATATGCCTATACATATGGCAGATATAGGCAGTGATAACTTCGAAATAGAAAATACACTCGGCCTGATGGACAGCGAAAAGAAACTCCTGCTCGAGATTTATGACGCGCTGCGGCGAATAGATGAGGGTACTTACGGTATTTGTGAAAACAACGATGAGCCGATAGGCAAAGTAAGACTTGAGGCGGTTCCGTGGGCAAGATACTGCTTAGGCTGTGCATCTCTATTGGAAAAAAAGGGATATGCCCCTGAAGTCAAAAAGGCAAAAGATAATGAAGTAGCAGAAGAAGAGGAACAAGAAGGGCAGGAGAGCTCGGAATAGAAACAGGTTCATACAGGTTGAGCCTGAAAATTACTGTTTTACTTACAAGGAGGTAAAATATGGCTAAGAAAAAAGCAGGAAAAAAGAAAGCCACAAAGAAGAAAAAGAAGTAACTATTGAAAGGATTTAATCAAAAAGCCTCCGGTGCACAATCGCCGGAGGCTTTTTTTTATCATAACCGACCGGCAATCACCGGCGAGAGAACTGACAGAATAATTTTCAGTTACTTTTAAGCCTTTTAAAGAAGTTGCAAAAAGAGAAGAAAAAGATTAAACTTCGCTTTTCTGGTCCGTGCGCCCGTAGCTCAATTGGATAGAGTCGCGGACTTCGAATCCGAAGGTTGCAGGTTCGAGTCCTGCCGGGCGCGTTGAAATTTACGGCAAACTTATTGTAAATCAATTGAGGAGTAAATAATGAGTGAAAATTCTGTCAGCCCATCGGGAGAAGTTTTTGAGCTGCCGACAAAAGAACAATACCAGACGGAATTCAAGCGAATTGAAGCGCTTGTAAAAACCGCACGCAGCGAGGAAAAAGAAATCGTCGTCGTAATGGGTGTGGGCTTTGTCGGAGCAGTAATGGCGGCAATAATCGCCGATACTGTCGATAAAAAGAGCGGCAAGCCGGGCAAATTCGTTATCGGCTGCCAGCGGCCGAGCGTCCGCAGCTACTGGAAGATACCGATGCTGAACCGGGGCGAGTCGCCGGTTAAGGCCGAGGACCCGGAAGTCGAACCGATGATTAAAAGATGTGTGCTCGAAAAAAAGACGCTGGTCGGGACTTACAATAACGACTGCCTGAAGCTGGCGGACTGTGTCGTTGTCGATGTACAGTGCGACTATACGAAAAATGACCTCGGAAATATGCGCACCGGCAAGGTTGAGATGGGCGCGCTCGAGGCGACAATAAAGACAATCGGCGAAAAGGTCGGGCCTGAATGTCTGACGCTGATAGAAACGACAGTCGCACCGGGGACGACAGAATTCGTCGCCTGGCCGATAATGAAAAAGGCATTCAGACAAAGAGGAATCGACAGCGAGCCGCTGCTCGCACACAGCTTCGAACGGGTTATGCCCGGCAGAAACTACGTTTCGTCGATAAGGGATTTCTGGCGTGTGTGCTCCGGATGCAATGCGGAGGCAAGGAGGCGGGTTGAAAAATTTTTGCACGAGGTGCTTAATACAAAAGAATATCCTTTAACAGTAATGGACCGCCCTATCGAATCAGAGACCACAAAGATTGTCGAGAACTCATACAGGGCAACTATATTAGCTTTTCTGAATGAGTGGAGCTTGTTCGCTGAGCGCAACGGGGTGGATTTGCTCAAGGTTATAAAAGCTATCAAGGTCCGTCCCACACACAGCAATATGATTTTTCCCGGTCCCGGAATAGGCGGATATTGTCTGCCGAAGGACGGAGGTCTTGGGTACTGGGCGTATAAGCATATTCTCGGTTTCAGCGATGAGATATTCAAGATAACACCGATGGCAATCGATATCAACGATACGCGAGGCCTTCATGCAGCCGAACTGATGAGAGACGCACTGCGAAATATGGGAAGGCAGGTAGCAGGGGCAAAGATAGTTGTATGCGGGGCAAGCTACCGGCAGGACGTGGGAGATACCCGTTACAGCGGCTCAGAAATAATAGTGAGGAAACTGACGGAGATGGGGGCTGATGTGGCTGTGCATGACCCGTATGTCGAGCACTGGTACGAGCTTGAGAAACAGGATGTGTATCCTGCGCCGGGCCATTCGAAAGGAAGGTTTTTCCGCAATCAGGATAAACTAAAAGATATACGTGTCGAAAAAGATTTGACGAAGACAATCTCGGGAGCTGATGCAATAGTTCTGGCGGTTCCGCACGAACCTTATCTGAAACTCGAACCTGAGCAAGTCGTCAAAAGTGCGGGCAGGCCGGTAGCCGTCATAGACTGCTTCGGGATACTAAAAGACGAGCAGATACGCGAATACTTCGAGCTCGGCTGTGAAGTAAAAGGCCTGGGACGCGGACACATCCAGAGAATCAAGGAAGAGTTGAAAAAGAAATAACGCAGGATATATGGAGATTAAGGAAAAACGAATAGGGATTCTGTCGCCGGTGGCGTGGCGGACACCGCCAAGGGCTTACGGTGCGTGGGAGACGGTAGCCGGCAACATTACCGAAGGCCTTGTAGCAAGAGGCTGGAAGAATGTTACTCTGTTCGCAACGAAAGAGTCAATAACGAAGGCCAGACTTGTCGGCTGGGTTGATAAAGGTTACGAAGAGGACAAAACACAGATACCGCTGGTTTCAACGGTGCTGCACATATCAAAAGTTATGGAGATGGCCGACGAGTTTGACCTTATCCATAATAACTTTGATTATATACCGCTGGGCTTTCATCATTTAATAAAGCCGCCGATGCTGACTACAATTCACGGATTCAGCAGCCCCGATATACTCCGGATGTACCGAGAACACAAGGACACGAACTATGTTTCGATAAGTGACTCTGACAGGGATAGTGAGCTGCCCTATCTTGCGACGGTCTATAACGGAATAGATTTGTCGAATCTGACTTTCAGAGAAAAGGCTGGTGATAAATTAGTCTGCTACGGCAGGATTCATCCGGACAAGGGCTATCATCTTGCGGTAGAGGTTGCTCAAAAGAGCGGAATGGAATTGATACTTGCGGGGATAATCCAGGACCAGGAATACTTCAATGAGCAGGTGATGCCTTTTGTCGATGACAAGCTGATACATTTTATCGGGCCGGTAAATCCGCAGCAGCGAGACGAGCTGCTCAAAGATGCCTATGCAGTGTTGCATTTGAATACGATACCGGAGCGGTTCGGGCTGGTGATGGCGGAATCGATGGCGGCCGGTGTGCCGGTAATTGCGATGGATTTGGGAAGCTGCAGAGAGGTGATTGCCGACGGCAAAACCGGTTACCTCGTTAACAATGTCGATGAGGCAGTCAAGGCTATAGAAAGAATAGATAAAATCAAAAGGGCAGATTGCAGAAAGCACGTCGAGGATAATTTCACCATCGATAAAATGGTCGAAGGATACGAAAAGGTGTACCAGCGAATATTCGAAAAAGAGGCGTGATTTTTTTAAGAAAGAAAAGGTTTATAAATATGAAAAAGGGCATTCGCCGGACAATATTACCCTTAATAGTGCTGATAATCTTTTTCACCAATACCAGAACTGAAGCACAAACAGTACAGGTAAAGGTCGATGCAGCCTCACCGGGCAAGGAGCTGAAACATATCTGGCCTTTCTTCGGCTTCGATGAGTGTAATTTTTCATATACGCAGCAGGCCGGTGAGCTTATGAGGGTGCTTTCGGCTACAAATAAAGAAGATGTTTATTTACGGTGTCACTTCCTGCTGAATACAGGTGATGGCACGCCGGCAATGAAATGGGGCTCGACAAATGTATATACTGAAAACGAGGCCGGCGAGGCGATATATGACTGGGCGATAATGGACAAAATTATGGACGCGATAGTCAGGAACGGATGTCTGCCTCTTGTCGAAATCGGTTTTATGCCCAGAGCGCTGTCGGTTAAACCTGAACCGTATCAGCATAAGTATCCACCGGATATGTGGGCGGGCTGGGCGTATCCGCCGAACGATTATGATAAATGGGCGAAGCTAATCGAAAAATGGGCTGAGCACAGCAAGGAAAAATACGGCAGCGAGGCAGAAAATAAATGGCTGTGGGAGCTGTGGAACGAGCCGGATATATTCTACTGGCAGGGAACATTCGAGGAGTACTGTAAGCTGTTCGATTATACTGAAAAGGCAATTCACAAAGTTTTGCCGAACGTGGTATTCGGCGGCCCGCACACAACAAGTCCTGCATACAGACGGCCCAGCCGATATCTGCGAAGATTTCTCGAGCATTGCTCGGCGGGTGACAATTTTGCGACTGGTAAAAAAGGGACAAGGCTCGATTACATAGGTTTTCATTCCAAGGGAAATACATCAATGGTTAACAGCCATCCGAGAGTCGATTTGGGAGCGAACCTGAGGAACAATAAGCGAGGCTTCGAGATTGTTGCGGAATTCGAGCAGTATCGCAATACACCGATTATCATAGGCGAATGCGACCCGGAAGGCCTGGCCGCCCTGTCGTCAACGGTCCATCCAGCAAACGATTATCGCAACAGCAGTTATTATGCCGCATACGAGGTTGCAATGATAAAACATACACTTGATTTAGCTGAGCAGGCAGGCGTGAATCTAAAAGGTGTTTTGACCTGGGCATTTATGTTCGAAGGCAAACAATATTTCGAGGGCTTTCGGACACTGTCAACAAACGGCATACCTAAACCGGTACTAAACGGCTTTAAGATGCTCAGTATGCTCGAAGGCAAACGCGTGCCGTTATCGAGCAGCGGTGCTCTGGGAGCAGAAAAAATAATTGAGCAAAAAGTTACAAAAGCGCCTGATATAGACGGCCTTGCGACAGTAAGCGAAGAAACTGTCCAGGTTGTTTTATGGAATTATCACGATGATATTATTGATGCAGAGCCGAACCAGATAACACTCGATGTTCAACTGCCTTCGAAAGATATATCCAGGGCAAGACTGACACACTACAGGATAGACAAAACTCACAGCAACGCTTATACGAAATGGGTATCTATGGGCAGCCCGCAAAAGCCGACCGCTGAGCAATTAGAGGAATTGAAGAAAGCCAGCCAGCTTGAGATACTCGAGGCCATAAAAGATTATGATGTAACAGACGGCAAACTGTCACTCAATTTTGAAATGCCAAGGCACTCGGTATCTCTTCTGGAGATACGCTTCTGAATCAAAGATTAGCTTTTCTGGTTTTGTCCATAAAGAGGGTGGTTTTTTTGAGGACTTTCGGCGGCAGGGTCTGTTTTATGATTCTTTTGGCTTCACGCAGCGATGTTCTGTGCGTTACGTGTGTGACTATAATATGCTTGTTGTCTAAGTCGCTCAGCAGCTTCGCAAATTCAGTTATGTGCATATGCTTTCCGGCTTCGGCTCGTACGGTGTGCTCGTCCTCGTAAAAGGTGCATTCCGCGATGAGAATTTTGCTGTTTTTGACGTAATCGAGCCTGGAAAAATCGACATACTGCGTGTCACCGAGGTAAGTTACAATCGGAATTTCCAGCGGATTATCGATTTCGACGCCCTGCTTTTTTAATTCGACTATTTGTTTACTGTTAAGCTTGTGGTACTCTTTCTTTAGTTTTTTTCTTTTTTCTATAACCGAGAAGCCGACAGAGCCTTTGCAGTGGTTTGTAGGAAAGACCCGTGCGAACAGGTTCGGTTTTATCTGGTACTCATCGCCCGGTTCAACGCCGACAAGATTGGCGGGTATCTTATTGCCATCGAGCAGACCCCAGGCATCGAGAAGCTGCTTTAGCGGTGGTAACAGGTTTTTGGGTGCAAGAACGGTGCCGGGAGACTGGCCGTTAAAGTGACGGTGCGAAAGATAATAAGCTATGCCGGCTGCATGGTCCATATGGCCGTGAGTCAAAAGACAGTTATTTATGGAAATAACCTGGTCGGGAGCCTTGCCGATATCAAAGCAGACATCAAGCTGGGGCATCGCAACGACGGTTTCCTCGCCGGCAATCGAATAGCCGATGATTTCCAAATCATCAATCTTCAATTGTGATAAATTGTGACTGGGCATTACTTCGTATCTCTTATTGCTTATACCGTAAATCGTATTGCGTATATCGTAGGATTATCGGGGATTGAAGTCAATTTGTTTTTAAATTACCGAAGAAACTTCATAATCATAATGTTATGGAAAACTGTTCAATGAGTGTTTTTAGTTTTGCATAATTGGTGTTACGCTCGAAGAGAGGTTTGTCATCTTTTTCATAAATCCCGATATTTTCTTCAAAGGTTTCTTTTTCAGGGCTTATATAAAAAATGCCAAGCGGAAATTTATCAGTTTCAACAGCTCTCTGGAAAGCAGCATTTCTGTCATTCACATCATGTTTGTTATCGAGATAATACGTGTGCTCCTTAAACCATTCGTATGTGTTAAGCTTATTGAAAGTCACACAGGGCTGAAAAACATCGACCATGGCATAACCCTTATACGATATGGCCTTTTTAAAAATCTCTTTTGTTTCTTCTGCATCGGTCATATAAGAGCGTGCAACGAAACCGGCATTTAACGCGATTGCAACGGCTAACGGATTAAAAGGCTCAAGGAATACACCTGCGACCTGAACAGGAGTTTTGAAACCAATCCGGCTTGTCGGCGAGGCCTGCCCCTTTGTCAGGCCATAGACCATATTATCGTGGACTATATTTGTGATATCCGGGTTTCTGCGAATCGTATGAATAAAATGGTTTCCGCCTTCGCCGTACATATCTCCGTCACCGCTTTGTGCGATAACGGTAAGTGAAGGATTGGCAGCTTTTATTGCGGTCGCAGGCGGCAATGCCCTGCCGTGCAAACCGTTGAAAAAATTTGTCTTGAAATAATGCGGTATCTTTGCCGCCTGTCCGATTCCGGAAACAAGCACCAGATTTTCAGGTTCGATTTCAAGCTCAGCAAGAGATTTCTTCAGAATATTAAGGATGCCGAAATTACCACAGCCTGGACACCAGGCGATATCAATCTTTCCCATATCATACTTGTCGCTTTTCATAATTTACCTCTACAATATACCGGCCAGTTTTTCGGCAAGCTCATCAGCAGCAAAACTCAACCCGTTGTACTTAAGAATCATTTTGTCAATATCAATCCCGGTGTTAATCTTTATAAGTCTCGTAAACTGCCCCGTTGCATTACTTTCAACAGCTATAGTTTTCTTTGCCCTGCCGATAAATTCAGATGCAGAGTTATGCAAGGGATATACCTGTGCGAAATGCAGCACGGCGGTGTCCTTTCTGTGCAGAATATCAACGGCTTCGCAAACAATGTTTCGAGTCGAACCCCAGCAAATGATTAAATTTTTGTATTTCTTTGGCCCAATAATTTCAGGTGACATTATTTCTTCTTTTATTAAGTCGAGTTTCTTAAGCCTCTTATCCACCATCTCTATTCTCAAATCCAGGTCTTCGGTAATATGCCCCTGCTCATCGTGCTCATCGCTGTCCACACAAACAAAACCTTTACCATAATTCGGTATTCCGCGAGGAGAAATTCCGTTTTCGGTCAGCTCATATCTTTTGTAATTCTTTTGAGTTTTAATGAAATATTGTTTTGTCTTCCGCGAGGAAACATCAAAAGCATTGGTGTTATAATATGAATCCACAAAATACTGGTCTGTAAGAATGAAAACGGGCACCTGGAATTTATCAGCCAGCTCAAATGCTTTGCACGTCAGTTGAAAAGCCTCTTCGAGTGTTCCCGGAGCAAATATTATCCGCGGAAATTCTCCATGACCGGCATAGAGTGCAAGCTCCAGGTCTGCCTGTTCGGTCCTGGTCGGAAGTCCTGTAGCCGGGCCCGGCCTCTGTGCCAAATGCACTACCAAAGGCGATTCAATCATACCGGCAAGACTTATACCCTCCGTCATAAGGGCAAAACCGCCGCCGGAGGTGGTAACCATTACCCTTGCGCCGGCGTACCAGGCACCGACAGCCATATTAACGGCGGCAATTTCATCCTCGGCCTGTTCTGCGATTATGCCAAAATCAGAGCCGTTCTGCGCAAGAAACACCAAAACCGCGGTAGATGGTGACATCGGATAAGATGATACAAAATTACAACCGCCGGCAATGGCACCTAAAGCTACCGCCTGAGCACCATTGACAATGATTTGATGTTTGTTATTCTGTTTGGCTTTTTTGGGTGCTTGTATCTGAAAGGATACATCAAGCTCGGCAGCCTTTTGATAACCTTTTTCGGCAGCTTCGATATTCTTATCTATAATCTCTTTTGGTTTTCCGGAAAAAACCTTTTTTATCAATTTAAATACCCTTTCCTTCTCCACTCCCAACAGAGAGGCAAGAGCACCTACAGCAACGGTATTTGAAAAAACCTTGTTTCCCAAGCCGGTAGCAATTTCAGTAAACGGGATATCATAAAAACGGTTACCTTCCTGAATTTCATCACCGCAAACATTTTTTTCGCCGATTATTACTGTTTCAGCAGACACCCTGCCGCCGACATGATTTATCGCTCCTTTGTCGAGCGGAACAAGAATGTCTATGCGTTCAAGAAAGGCGTTTACCGGTTCTTGTGATATCCTTATCTGCGTAGAATTCATTCCGCCCCGGACACGAGACATATATTCCTTTGTTGCAAAGACATTGAAACCGGCTGAGCTCATAATTTTCGTTAAAATATTCTCAACCGTCTGGATGCCCTGCCCTGCCTGGCCGCATAAAACAATTGATATACTTTTAATGTTTTTTTTCATAGCTGTTCTTTCCATATTCAGGCTTCTCTTAGAAGTTAATTCTGATATAAATGTTATACCTGCCTATTGTTTGTGTCAATTTGTTTTTGACTTTTATTGCGGTTAGAATATGTTATTCTGATGACAGAATTTGAGGAGCTTTATTATGCCTGATAAGCGAAGTCATAGAGGGCCTCACCCTTCCGATGAAAAACTGTTTGCAGCGGATAAAATCGCAGATATTAGAAATGCGCTTGCGGACTATTCACTTCTTCTGACGAAAGGCTACGGTGATAAAGGTGCTCTGAAACTCGTTGGTGACAGGTTTTCACTCACAGAAAGGCAAAGACTGGCGGTTATGCGAAGCAGCTGCTCGGATAAGCAATTAGATTCGCGAAAACGCAGTGAATTACAAATCGAACAAATCGCAGGCGAGCCTTTAGCAATTGATGGTTACAATATTCTGATAACAGTCGAAGCGGCGATGAGCGGCGGCTGTATATTTGCCGGCAGGGACGGCAGTTTAAGAGATTTGGCGAGCCTGCACGGGACATACCGCAAAGTAGAGGAGACAATACCGGCGGTCACACTTATAAACGAATTTCTAAAACAGGTAAAGGTTTCAAAATCGCTGTGGCTGCTGGATAAGCCGGTCAGTAACAGCGGCAGATTAAAGACGCTTATTCGTGAACTCGCAGAAGAAAACGGCTGGGAGTGCGAGATTAAGCTTTCGATAAGTCCGGACCACGAGCTTATCTCAACTGATTTGATAATTGCCAGCAGTGACGGAATAGTGCTTAACGGCTGCAAAAGGTGGGTGAATCTTGCGAGAGCTGTTATCGAACAGCATCTGCCCGAAAGCTGGATAATAGATTTTTCATAATTTCGATTTTTTTCTGCCACGTTTTAACACCTCGCGCATTTATAATTGTGATGATAGCTTATACTTTGCAGAAGATAAAACCGAACAGGAGTCCAGAGATAGAGCTTTTTACAGGCAAAGATTTGAGAAGGCCGGAGGTTTTCAGCAGGCTATATCGTCAGTATTACGATGATATATTCAGGTACTGTGTGCACAGGCTCTTTAACAGGCATATAGCAGAAGATGTTACCTCAGATGTATTTTTCAAAGCTGTCGAGAAAATCGACAGCTTCAACGGTACCCGGATTCAATTTCGCAACTGGCTGTATAAAATCGCGACAAATTGTATCAACGACCATCTGCGAAGGAAGGTTCGCAGAGAAGCTGCAATCAAAGCGGTCTCTGAAACCTCGACGGTCAAAACAACAGAAGACGATTGCTCTATCGATGATGAAAAGAATAAAAGGCAGCGTTTGCTTAAGCAGGCGATTTATGAGCTCAAGCCGAAGTATCAAACTATCATCACACTGCGTTTTTTTGAAAACTTAAAATTAACTGAAATTGCCGAGATATTATCTTCCAAAGAAGGTACGGTTCGAAGCCGGCTCGCAAGAGCACTCAAGCAATTGAAAAAGAAACTGGCCCCTATATGGAAGGAGGTTTAACGATATGAGCGGGAATGAAAAACAATTCGAAGAATTTGTAAAAGATATCAGCTTCGATGAAAGAATTAATTACAATCACAAAGATAACCTTGAAAAGCAACTGAAAGCTTTCCTGACTGAACCTCAATCTCGACAGAGAAAAGTGTGGAGTACAATTATGAAAGAACAGAAAACAAAATTCGCCACTGCAGCAGCGATTATTTTACTCTTAGTATTTGGAGTAATCTTGTTAAACAAATCAACTGCGCCCGTCTGGGCGATAGAGCAGACTATCGAAGCTCTTAAAGACTTCAGGGCTGTTTATGTGGAAGGGATTTTTCCCGGTGGTACAGCCGAGATATGGATGCGAGCTAACGAAGCCGGGACCCAATCTACCGATGTAGTCGTTAAAGGAAGCCATGGTGCAATTACCTGGGTTAAGGACGGCAGCACATATCACTATGAACCCAGCCAAAACACGGTTTATTTCGAAAATGCACTCACTATTGGACTTTCGCAATGGTTTGGTCAGGACCTGCTCGAAATGCTCAGCAAAGCTGATGGAGCCAAAGTAATGCGCGGCAAAAACCCTGCAACAGGCCGTGAACGGGCTACGCTTCTATGCAGCCTTTTAGATAACAACGGCCCGCAATCCTGGATTATAGATTTCGATGTTACAACCAAGCTACCGGTTTCCTTCAAGCAGTGGAACAATCTGGATATGAACGGCCCGCCGACCTTTCACGCTTTCAAGATTATCTATTATGAAGAACTGGCGGATAATTTTTTCGAGGTACGTATTCCGGGTAATCCAACCTATGTAGAGAAACCTTTAACAATACCACAGGAAAATATTGGTTTACTCAGCAATCCTGATGACGGGATTTCAGCCGAAGGATTGACTCAGCAGCAAGCCTGTGAGCAGATACTACAAGCAACGTATAATGCCATCATTGAAAGAGACATTGACAAATTCAAGAAGCTCGCTCCCCTTTCTAAGAATTGGGGTGATGAATTTCTACGTGCCGTTGTTCTGCGGAGCGACAAAGAGGACCGGATTGTCGAATTTGTGAATGTCGGGCAAATCCTTAAAACAGGCCATACAAAAATCGGCCCCATTGTAGCCGTCCCAACAATACTCAAGCTCAAGAACGGCAAAAAAATTGAAGAGAAAATGATTATCCAATTCCGCCGGATAGGCGGCAAATCCTCCTGTGTTGTCCACGGCCCATACGGCCTGCCCCGTGAAATTGAATAAATGTGTATCTATCCAACCGGAAAATAAGAATGGCCGTGGGTCTCACGCAGGCCCACGGCCGTTAAGTAATCGGGTCAACCTAATTATCGGTTTTCTTCAGTTCTTCGGCATCTATCAAATCCTGGGGCCTGCTTCCAGCTTCTTTTGATTTTATCAAGTCCGTTTTTGATATGAACGGAATGGTTAATCCCTCCAACCGTACATTTTCACGATTTGCCCATGCGGTTTCAAAAGTTACACCTGGTATTGACATCATAACATCCAGCCGAAAAGGAGGACTGCCCATCTGGTAAAAATATCCATCCTGTGTGAAATCATCCGAAACAAGTCCTTTTAGTGGTGCACCAAATTCCTTCAACGCCGCATAAACCGCTTTAGAATTCTCCACATCAATGGAGACCCATATATCCAGGTCTTTTGTGAAACGAGGCTCGGTGTACTTCATGACCGCATATCCGCCGACTACGAGGAAGCGTACCTTATGCTTTTCCAAAAGACTCAATAGTTCTTTGAAATCTGGGCTTGTCAACATATTCGTGCCTGAGCATCAAATAATCCAATACCATATCGAGTGCTGCATTAAAAATAGCCTGGTCTCCCTGGTGCTGCCAGAACTCGATGTCGAAGCGGCCTTCATCATCGCCGATTCGTCCATAAGATTCTTTTATGATTCGCATATCCTTTTTCATAATCACAGAAATCATAGCATAGCTTTTCGAGTAAGTCAATGATACGAGAAAAAAAATAGCCGTGGGTCTCACGCAGGCCCACGGCCATAGAGGAGTATTATATTAGCAATTAAGAGAAAAGAGTGCTGTTTATCCGCTCGACTTCGTTTCGCTAACCTTTTCTTTAATAAAACCACATAAATCCTTAGCGGCCACCTTCGTAAAATCAACACATTTGTGCAGGCTTGTGTTAAGAGATGTCGCAAAATCATTCGATTTAAAAACTGAATCCGCAAAGCCCTTTTGCCCGCTATCGGCGGTATAATCCTCAGAGACAGGCGCTAAAAAATAAATGGCAGTAGCAAAGCCGAGAAAATAAACAATAAGCAACAAAACAAATTTACTTCTCCAACCACCCATTTCGGACCCCCTTATTTATTGACCCTGAAAGCCCGCATTGGGCTTCAGGCAGGGCCAAATATTTAAGATAAACTGCCTTTACAAAAATAAGGCGATTATCAGCAAATTTTCAATCAGGCCTCCCTGCCTCTGGATATATCAAAAGAGAAAAGACTTAAAGGCCTTTTATCAGACTTTTATTAGCCGCTGAAACAAGCACTTTTTTCATATAAAGTATAATATATAAAAACGGTGCTGAGAAATGACAGTCTAAATTTTATTAAGGCAATTTTTCAGGGTTTTACAGACAGTATCAACCTCTTCTTTTGTCAGTTTATTATGAAAAGGCAGGGCTATGGTTCTTTCGCTGACAGCTTCCGTTACGGGAAAATCGCCCTTCTTAAAACCATATTTTTCCGCTATGAAAGGCTGCAGGTGAACCGGAGGAAAATAGTTACTCACCTGTATGCCCTGAGCATTCATCTGCTCCAAAAGATTGTTTCTCTGCCGGAAGTTGAAATTATCCTTAAGGCGAACCACGAAGACAAACCAGCTCAGGTCACAGCTTTCATCCTCTTCGGGTACGATTAGCCTTTGCTCATCGGCAAGTGCCTGCTGATACCATTGTGCAACCTGTTTTCTTTTTGCTTTGATTTGCTCGATTCTCTTGAGCTGGACCAGGCCGAGTGCGCAATTAATGTCACTTAAGCGGTAGTTAAATCCAAGTCTTTCGTGGGCGAGCCATCCCGCAGCTTTTGCCCTGCCCTGGTTGCGAAGCGAGATGCAGATATCAGCGAGTTTTTCATCGTCGGCCAGAATCATCCCCCCTTCCCCTGTCGTTATCTGTTTGTTCGGGTAAAAGCCGAAAACGCTCATATCGCCAAAATCACCTGCTTTTCGGCCGTTAAGGGTTGAACCGAGAGCCTCACAGCAATCCTCAATAACGAGCAGATTATGCTCTTTGGCAATCCGGGTTATGTCCTCAAAGCCCGCGGGATTACCAAATACTTCGACAGGCAGGATAGCTTTTGTCTTGCCGGTTATCTTTTCCTCGATTCTGGTCGTGTCAATATTCAGCGTGACAGGGTCAATATCGACAAAAACAGGTTTTGCCCCAGCCATCATAATTGAAGTCGTCGAAGCGATGAAAGTAAATGGTGTTGTTATAACCTCGTCATCGGGGCCTATATCAAGTGCGAGCATACACAAAAACAGCCCGCTTGTGCCGCTATTAACAGCGACGGCGTGTTTTCTGCCTGTGTATTCAGCAAAAGAATTTTCGAACTTTCCGAGTACAGGACCTAATGAAAGATCTGGGCTTTGCAGAACCTCACGAACAGCTTCAATCTCCTCATTAGTGATATCCGGCCGGGACAGGTAAATATTCATAACGATGCCTCTATGAAAATAAAAACATTACCCTGTAATTAACTGAGCGTTTGTTCTTAACCTGTTAACAGTTAAACAGGATTCTATCATTTTAGGCCGATAAATCAAAATCTTTTCTTCCACTCCGAATATAATTTTTAAAACCCAAAGGACACAAGCGATGACCCCAGAGATAAAATTCCTTTTTCTAATAGAAACCACTATTGCTTATGGGACGTATAAATAGATAGAGAAATGATTGCCTTGGCCGGTAACCGAAATCGCTTTTTATACTAAATAAAGGGCAATTTGAAACCGAAAAAGAGTAAAGCGTGGGGCTGAACTCAGTTTGGAAGGCTGCTAAAGATGTTGAAAGGTAAAAACGTACTTACGACAGGTGACGTTG
>CAYXGT010000054.1:0-20393 GCA_964464635.1 uncultured Pirellulales bacterium
AGCCAGTTGAGGGCGTCGTCGACGCCGCGGGAGGTATTCAGTACGAGGATGGGCTCGGCCTTGACCTTCTCGCAGAACTGGATGAATTCGTCGGTGCCGAACTGATATGTGTCGCGGTCGCTCCATTGTTCAATGGGGTGTGGGAGGCGTTTTTCGTGTGGGCCGATGCCGTTCTGCCAGATGTATCGGTTGGCGAACCCGCCGCCGGGCCAGCGGATGGAGGCTGGCTGGAGGTCGGCGACGGCCTTGAGCAGGTCGGGGCGGTAGCCGCCGGTAGCCAGAGCCGAAGCGGAGAAGAGGGATATCTGGTCGATATTGACCGGCCCCGGGGGCGACGAGCTGATCATCAACGTGGAGGCGTCCACGGTACGTGGCGAAGTGAACTCGACGGTGAACTTCTGCCACTGGGCAGTAAGTCCAGTGAAGGTTTTGGTGTAGACCGGCGCGTCACCGTCGTAAAATGTCACCATGACGTTGCCGCTACCGCGTGCGTAGAGCGAGAGCGTGTACTTCTCGCCTTGCTTGAGGGCGATATTCCGCTGGCGGATGCCCGGTGTGGTTGCCGAATCGCCGCCGGCCTCGGCCGAAATACGCACCGAGACCTCCGCATTGAAGGGATTGTCCCGGTCCACGGAAACTTCGTTGGCGTCGCCCACAAATTCCCAGTTTCGAGGTTGGTTGACGTTGGGAGCGGCTGTGGAACCCCTTCTGGCGCGCCCGCGCCTTCCGGATCCGAGTTCCAGGGTGCCGTTGAGAATCTGGTCGCCCCAGAGCCCGCCGTGGACGGAGTTGAATATGTGTTCGAGGAATTGACCGTAGATGCCGGTGCTGACCGTCTTGGTGGTTTGGACGGTGTGAACAGTAAGCGACAGTTGGGCCTCGGTGGAAGAGATGCCGAGCCCAGCTACAGCCAGTATGAGTGCTACAAGAATATTCATGTGAGTAATGCCTCCCAAAAAAGGTTTATTCTTTAACTATACTATAGAGCAAAGTACCATTTTTCTTTCATATTTTTATCACATTATTTTGAATGGTTATCGTGCTGTGCTATACTTTATAGGCAAAACGAATATGCTGCAAGATTTATTTCGCTTAGGAGTTTTATAATAAGGCATGATGCGAGCCTTTCCACTCTTGAAAAAATTTTGTACTCTTGTTTGGATAGTCATACACATGGACTGCGCTTTGAAAAATTCAAATTAAAAATCCATCCTCTCGAAAATCCTGAGTTTGAATTCTGAGTACATGGAAGTTAGAAGTATAACAACGTTACAAAAAGTCTTTTTGTTAAAAATTACAATTTTTGTTGCTTTCGCAATCTTCCAATATGTGCATCGCCTTTTCATCCGCAGATCAACGGCAAGACAGCAAGATACTATCGTTCCATTGAGAAATATATCTTTTTGAATTTCCGGGAAAGCGATTCAGAATTGAAAAATGAAATTGCCAGGTTTGAAATCTGATATAACAATCGACTGTATCATGAGACCATCGTTAATGTCACCCCTAAAGGTGTTTACTATGGATAATGTGATACGATATCGAAGAAACGGGCCCAACTGGAACAAAAAATCTTGAAATAATAAAAATATAACGATAGAATAAAACCAACCGGGTGTTAAAACTGTGCCTTACTAAAGGTAAATGTTTCTCGTTTTAGCAAAAGACATGCACTATCAATTTAATATTGGAGGTAATTATTATGAAAATGAAACAGAGATTGTTTTTACTGGCAGTATTAATCTTGTTGACTACGAACGCTTTTGCCGGTCCGGATCCGAATTTCTACGTCTTTCTGTGTTTCGGACAATCAAATATGGAAGGCCCTCCAGGAATTGAAGAACAGGACAGGACAGTCGATAAACGCTTTCAGGTACTGGCAGCTGTTGATTTTCCGAACATAGGCAGAACAAAGGGTAATTGGTACGATGCTGTTCCTCCTTTGTGCCGAGGAAATACCGGTCTTTGCCCTGCCGATTATTTTGGTAGAACAATGGTCGCTAACCTTCCGGAAGATATCAGAGTAGGCGTTGTTAATGTTTCGGTAGCCGGCTGCAAAATTGAGCTGTTCGACAAAGATAACTTTCAGGAGTATGCTTCGACGGCTGCACCGTGGATGAAAAACATTATCAAGGAATACGACGGAAATCCCTATCAGTATCTTGTGGACATGGCAAAATTGGCTCAGAAAGATGGCGTTATCAAGGGAATTCTGTTGCATCAGGGAGAGTCAAACACGAATGACAAGGAATGGCCAAAGAAAGTTAAAGGCATTTATGACAATCTGATCAAAGACTTGAATCTCAAGGCCGAAGAAGTGCCCCTGCTCGCAGGCGAACTCGTGAATGCTGATCAGGAAGGCGCTTGTGCAAGTATGAATTCAATTATCGCAGAACTGCCGAAAACAATTCCCAATTCATATATCATTTCTTCGAAGGGGTGCACAAGCCGTCCGGACCATCTGCATTTCAATACGGCAGGCTTCAGAGAGTTCGGAAAGCGATATGCAGAGAAAATGCTTTCATTGCTGGGTTATAAGATTACCAAACCTAAACAATCTGATACACAACTTGTAGTACCTTAAGCCCAGCACCATGATCGTCCTGAAAAGTTAAAGCCAAATTCCATTATCAGCGGTACAGGCTTTTGGACTCCCGGCAGGTGTGCCAACCGTTAGCTGAATCGCTACTTCGATTGCAGGAAAAGATGAATTATCGACAATCCCCTCAAGCTGTTTAATTTTTACAGGAAAGTCACCGCCCATTGCACTTTTTACACTTATCACCTTCCAGTTTACCGAAGGAATATTATCCGGCAGTCTGCCATAGATTTCACGGTCGAATAATTCTTTAATCTCGGTCCGCCTTATGTGCTATTGCTCAGGTGTTGTCACTTTTGATCCATCGCTAAATTGCAGTGGATTTGGAAGGAAATACGTCTGCACTTTCGCTTTGTCTGTATTGGCGGCATTTTGTGCGTCAGGATTGCCGGAGGGCCCCGGCCGGATGGATGATATGCCCAGTTTTCTCATCATCAGTTTGTGGTCAGCATTCGTCAACCTGTTAATGGTGTCTCTTTCTTGTCGGGATAACTGTGCAAACACAGGGGACGCTGCCAAAATACATATCGGAATCAGGATCATTGGTTTAATCGTTGTGTTCATTTTATCAGCGAATAGTCCTTATTTGGGAATTCAACCTGAGATTTCCCAAATACGTGTTTAAAAAACACGACTGACTCCTTAAACTGAGCACTGTGATTACGTCTTTTGTTCTTCATAAATTTATCTCCTGAAACTGTTATCATCTCAGGCGATAAATCCACCTTAATTATGCGCCCAGTTTATGGGGAGTATTATAAGTTTACAACTGGCGACTGACGCATTTTCGACGCACGCTGAAATCGTAAATCACACCAATCATCCTTATTAAAACCAATCCTGACGATATGCAAGTCCATAATATGCCTATTTGGGCTTTCTATTAATGTCAACTTATTCATCTTACATCTCATGCGGCCCTCCCATAGTATTTCAGAAGCCCGCCGGGCCGCTCCCGGCAGATGATTTCACCAGTGCCCTGAGAAGGTGGTTCAATGATTTCATTGTTCAGACCTTGGTGAAGGCGTTCAGTATGGTAATGCTTCATATATTCCTTTATGAGATACTCCAGATGACGCTCTCCTAAGATCAACATCCGGTTCAGACATTCGTATTTATCGACCTTCCATTATTAAATGGAACATTTCCACGAAAATAAAGTAATGATGTCATTCCCGCGAAAGCGGGAATCCGGCAGTTTACTCAGCGTTTTTTGGACTCCTGCCTGCGCGGGAGTGACAACCTGTTTGTTCCTTTTATTTTTCAAACATCAATAATGCTTCTGACAAATCTTTCTACAATAGGATTCAAATGAGGTGCCATTGGCAAAGTACGTATAGTTTTAACACCAGAGTCCCTCAGAATCCGCCTGGGGTTTTGGTCGCGACATTGAACAACCCAAACCGGTATCCACTCTTTTGTCTTCATTCTATTTTCCTTACTTTGTCATTTTTTTATTTCAACGCCTAAAGCAATCTAAACTGCCTGTGTACAGTACCTTATTCCAATTCCTCTTTCCCTCCCGACATCCCAGCGGGGACATTGTCCCGATCAATACCCATCAAACCCGGCCCAACCCGTTTCCAGGTCAGGCCAAGGGGTCTACTGCCTTTCGTAGGGACTTTCTGGCATCTTCAAATGGGTTTGTTCATATCCACCGCAATCGACGATGACCTTGTGGAATACCATCCCGGGATCGAGCGGCCGCAGCACGAGGGTATGGAGCCCGTCCCTGGCCTCGGACAGTTTCAGTGTCGTTTCAACCTCGTTAATGCGCGCAGCGGCCGTCGGATACATCCTGCTGTAGTTGTGCTCCCAAGTCAATTGGTCGTTGATCTGCCACGACTTTTCCTCGCCGCCCTCGAAACCGGCGGCGATGCTGTGCGCCCCCTTCTTGAAGGGTAAAGTGCTGTCGAAAATAATCCGAACCTTCACTGTATCCGCCTTCGTGTTCAGCTTCATCTTGTAGACAAGAGCTGCTCTGTCTACGCTTTCAGTATAGGGCATGAGCGAAAGACCTGAAAGCGTCCGACCCAGGTCGGGAATCACCGTCCAGGATGTCTTGTCGCTGTTTTTGCCCATGAAGTAATGTTCGGCTTCCATCACTACGACACCACATTTCTCCGTGAAAACATAACCGCCGCTCCGTGCTTCTTCCGGTGAAACACGCCGTACTCCGGGCATGATGTCTCTCCCGCCTCTGGGCGCGTCCCACGAGGTGTATCCGATGTGCACCTGATCCATCATATGGTTCCATTTACCGCCGGCGATGTTATGGTTGTAGTCATAGCAGAGTTCGGCATCCCGCTCGAAGCAATATTCGACGCGGTCCGCCCAGAAGTTGGCTTTTAAATCACCTTCAGCGGCCAACCTGCGGTTCATCGCCGCGGCATAATACATCTCATAGAGGTTCGCCATGGCCTGCACGGGGAAAAGCACCAGTTCCTTGTAAGCAGCCTTACTGTCGTCAGGGATCGTCGCGAACTGCCGGAGAGCATAAGCTTCCAGGGCGAGGTATTCATTCCTGACCTGTTCAAACTCGCCGCTTCTGAGGTTGTAGGTCTTGTCGTTGAGCATTTCGGCAGTAACGCGGCTGTTATACTTGCAGTACGCATTCAGGATGCGGGCGGCTTCTTCAGCTTGTTCCTCACCGAACTGCTGCGCACAGAATTGGCGGGTGTAGTCGTAAAGATTTTCCGCACTGAAGGCCTTCGGATTCCACGCCATGGCTAAGAAGAACGACATGGGATACTCCATGGGCTTCAGGTCGCCGACGTTGAGAATCCAGATTTTGTCTACGCCGTAATCATAGGTAAGCTGTAGCTGCTCCCACATGTGGGGAATCTGAGTCATATTAAGCCACTGATACGAGCGCGGCGCCCCGTGGTAGTCAACATGGTAGTAGATTCCGTAACCACCGGTATGTCTTTTCCCGTTCAGCTCGGGAAGACGCCGGATATCGCCCCAATTATCGTCGCACAACACGATGATCATATCGTCGGGAATCCTCATCCCCTGATCGTAGTACTCCAGCACCTCGTTGTAGAGTGCCCATATCTGGGGTGTTTCAGAAGCGGGCTTGCCCGTCACATCCTCAATAATCTTGCGCTGGTCAGCCATGATGCGTTCAAGCAGCCTGAAGTTGGCTTCCGCGCTGCCGGCGTCATCCATGGGCTTGTCGCCATCACCGCGCATGCCCATGGTGATGATGTTTTCGTAGTTTTTATTGCGTTCAAGACCATCTTTCCAAAATTTCTTGAGCCCCTCCTCATTGGTAAGATAGTTCCACTGGCCATTGCCGTAGTTCCTCCTGTGTTTGCCCCACTCCGCCTGGGCGCGCATCATGGGTTCATGGTGGGATGTCCCCATAACGATGCCATACTCATCGGCCAGACGGGGATTTTCAGAATCATCCTCGTTGAAAGCCTTTCCCCACATGGCAGGCCATAGGTAGTTGCCGCGCAGACGCAGGATCAGCTCGAACATGTGGGCATACATCTTGGAGTTGATGCCGCCGAACTTCTCCCGGGCCCACGGCCCAAAACAAGGCTCCTCGTCGTTGATGAAAATCCCACGGTATTTCACGGCAGGTTCGCCCGAAACGTACCGGCCGGGGATAATGTAGGCTTCGGTACGCTTTTTCGGGGGCACGTCGGCCCACCAGTACCAAGGCGAGACGCCGAGCTGTTCGGAAAGCTCGTAGATACCATAGATCGTGCCACGCTTATTACTGCCCGCAATGACCAGCGCCAGGTCGCTACCGGGCGAGGGCTCATCGATGGTGGCGATGACAAAACTTTCCCACTTTCCCTTGAGACCGGCAGCATCGAGCTTGCCGGAAGCGACAAGGCCGTCAATCATCTCGCTCTTGCCCAAGGTACCAATGATAACGGGGTATCTGGAGGCGGGACGGCTGGTGGAAAGCTGGGGCTTCTTGCCTGTAACGCGCTCAACATCCATTTGCAGGTCGCCGATCGCACGGATAACGCCATTGTAGTCGTTTGTATCGTACCAAAGGGGCGCGACCAGACCGGAAGCCACTACAGGGAAGGCTCCGGGCTGCGCCTTCTCGCTCACCAGGTTTTGCGACAGGCCCAACCCCGCTTGAACGGGAACGGCGAGAAAAAGGAGAATGGCAAAGCCCTTGAACAACAAAGATTGCTTCATTCCATGACCATTATTTGAGCGGAATGCAGTGATTATTTTGCTTCTCAGCACCTTTTCCAGTTTCATGACTTATTCCTTAATAAATGGTTCTCGATTGTTCGCAACGCCAACCATTCTACGAATGAATGGAAGGAACACCGATTTTCCATGCCAGTTTTTTCGCAAGCATCCACATACACATCCCAAATCAGAATATCCTTCAGAATTGTCTAAGGTCGAGTCTGCATTTTTATCACCCAAAATATTAATCTATTTGTTACTGAGGGGAGATATTATAGGTGAAAATGCTGTAAGAGTCGACTATAATTATAAAATCAAGATCGATTTAAGTTAATGAAGTTGAAGCTTTTATAGTCCAGATGAATAAGTTGACATTACACCCTACGTCCTCTAATAGACGACCAGATGGAGATAGCTTATTCAAACTTTATCCAATCGATCTCAACGGTTTTTGTGTCTTTAAGTATCACAACCAAGTCATGGATGCCAGAAGGACTTTCTGAGAGGGTTGAATTGACCACGCTCCAATCCGTATTGTCCGGAATATCGACTTGAGCGAGCAAAGGTCCATCAATCGCATCGATTCGGATATCGATAACGCCTCCTGTTGGGCAGGAGGTTGTAATCTTGACCGAGCTCAACTTCTCTTGACCAAAATCGACCTTGTTATATCGAACCCAGGCATCCCGGGCCGTCAGGATCGCTTTCCACCCCTTTTGTTTCTGTGCCGGGTCAAGGAATGCAATGGATACTCCTTCCGGGCTAATGGCGCTGTACCTGTCAATCTGTATTTCGCTGAGAGCATTGGTGATGCCCACTCCACGCAGGGTTGGAATGACCTTCTGTATGGTTCCGTCGTCGTTGAAGTATAGATAATCTGCCCTTACGGACCGGTTTTTATCAAAGTCCGGGGATAAATCCTTGTCATGATAAAACAAATACCACTGCCCCTTGTATTCAACAATAGAGTGATGATTCGTCCAGCAGCCGCTGGCAGATTCATCCATGATCACTCCCTTCCACTCATAAGGTCCCATCGGACTGCTGGCGATTGAATATTCAAGTCGTTCCGTTCTGTTCTGTGCATGCGGATAAGTTAAATAATAAATGCCGTTCCGCTCAAACACAAAGGGGCCTTCAATAAGTCCCTTTTGGGGAAGATTTCCAATTACCTGCGGCACAGAATCGAGTTCCAGCATATTATCTTTCAGCTTAGCCACAAATATTCTATTCATTGAAGAGTATAAATAGGCGCTTCCGTCTTTATCAATAAAAACACATGGATCTATTCCATTCATACCTTCGATTGGTTTAGTCTCCGGTTTAAAAGGACCATAGGGTTTTTCTGATACGGCAACCCCGATTCTGCGCCCTGTGGGAAAATAGAAATAGTATTTTCCGTTTTTGAAAACGCAGTCCGGCGCCCACATATTATATGATTTTCGTCTAAGCCATGGAACGTCGGTCTGAGTCAAAATGATTCCATGATCCGTCCAGTCCGTAAGATTCTCGGATGAAAAAACATGGTAGTCTTCCATGCAGAACCAGTTGGGCCGCACACCGCTGCCCGGACTGGCAGGAATATCATGAGAAGGGTAAACATAAATTCTGCCTTCAAATACTCTTGCAGTTGGATCGGCTGTAAACTGATCAAGAATCAGGGGGTTTTGGGCCAGTCCACGATTATTGCCAAATAGAAAGAGCGCACTGAGGATTAGTAAGTAATAGCTAAATCGATTCATCCGGGATTTCCCATTGACACTCTTAAATAACATAATTTTCTCCAAATAGATTGATCTTACCGAAATCATCCTTGGGGATAAATACTCTATGGTACTTTCAATCCCAACGGGAATGTGTTAAAATCTTGTATACACTCATTTTATTTCTCCTTAGCTGAATCCTCAACCGTCAAGCCAAGGAGAAGTATTATACCCATTTATCACGTAATCCGAGGGTCAAACCGGTGGTTTATCTATTTCTGAATTATTTGTTATCCTGTACGACTTTAATCACGGCGTCAAAACACTGTTTGGGCTGATAGTCTCTGTCAAAAAGCAGCGGAGAGCCTCCGATCCATGAAGTTCTATCGTAAACACCCCAAAAGGTGACACGTGAAATATCCTTCTTGTGCTTAAGGAACACTGAAAAAAGCTCGGCGTACTTCTCAGCGAGCCTTTGTTGTGTCTGCTCACTTTCAGCATTCGCATCGGACGTGCCTTCTCTATTAATTCTGCTGATATCCGCCCCTCTGTAACCTCGTGTCCGCGTCCGGACATCCAGTTCAGTAACCATGACCTTGACACCAGTAGCAGCCAGAGTCGTGATGGCGTACTCAAGAGCCTCAACGGTAGGGTACGACAGCCCGGCGTGCAGTTGGATGCCCACACCGTCGATGCGAAGTCCCTTGGACTGGAGAAGTTTGACAATCTTGACCGCCCCATCGCACTTTGACCTTGACGTATCAAGACTGTAGTCGTTGTAGTATAATTCTGCATTTGGATCCGCCTCATGAGCATATTCGAAAGCTTTAACAATGTGATCGTATTGTTGTTCCGGCTTACCTTCGCCGATGATTCTAGCCCATTGGGTATGGCGTACTGTTCCGTTATCATTCAGGGCCTCGTTCGCGACATCCCAGCCTTTGACGCGGCCTTTATAACGGCCAACGACAGTTGTAATGTGTTCTTTCATTCTGGCCAGCAGCTCATCACGGGTCACTGCATTTCCCGAATCATCCTGAAACACTGACCGCGGAGTCTGGCCGTGCCAAACGAGGGTATGACCAATAGGAAACATATTATTTTTCTCGCAGAATTCTATGAAATTGTCCGCCGCTTCCCAGGTGTATTGCCCCAGCCGAGGGTGGACGCTCTGCCACTTCATATCATTCTCAGATGTAGCGGTATTGAAGTGCTTGATGGCAATCTCTGCTGCATTTGGATCTCGGCCCGTGACAACATTTCGGTTATAAGCACCCCCAATAAGAAAATATTTTTTATATACGTCTTTCAGCGCGGATTTATCCTGACTGTCCGCGGGCGCGGAGTCTGTCGCAGTTGTCTGCGGAATTATTTCAATTGCGTTGATCGCCGGGTTTTCGATCTGGGTCGTGAAAACAATGCGGAATTCTCCGTTGGTCACTTCCACGGGAACCGTCTCAATATAGGCGCGTTCGGGGCCGCCTGCCTTTGCCCAAATGTCGAAATCCTTGAACTCGTGCCCCTGCACATTGAAAGAAAAAACACGCTCGCCGGGATCGTAAATGCCCTCGAATGTCTCCGCAAAGTAGAGCTTCGCGATATACCTGCCATTGGGAATTTTGCAGGAAAAAGAGTCCATCGCATAATGCTCGCTCAAAAACAGCTCCGGATCCCTGGTTCCGTCGATATCCATTTCCGGATCGCGGTCAATCGTGGCACCACCCTCGAAATCCTGATCCGCCTGCCAGACGTTGCCGTTCGAATCCGTAAATGGCTCGTACGCGCCGGCCTTAATCCGGACAATCGCCTCGGAAGGCGCGCTTACCTCGGCAGGTTGCGGAATTATTTCAATTGCGTTGATCGCCGGGTTTTCGATCTGGGTCGTGAAAACAATGCGGAATTCTCCGTTGGTCACTTCCACGGGAACCGTCTCAATATAGGCGCGTTCGGGGCCGCCTGCCTTTGCCCAAATGTCGAAATCCTTGAACTCGTGCCCCTGCACATTGAAAGAAAAAACACGCTCGCCGGGATCGTAAATGCCCTCGAATGTCTCCGCAAAGTAGAGCTTCGCGATATACCTGCCATTGGGAATTTTGCAGGAAAAAGAGTCCATCGCATAATGCTCGCTCAAAAACAGCTCCGGATCCCTGGTTCCGTCGATCTCCATTTCCGGATAGCGGTCAATCGTGGCACCCCCCTCGAAACCCTGATCCGCCTGCCACACGTTGCCGTTCGAGTCCGTGAATGGTTCGTACGCTCCGGCCTTAATCCGGACAATCGCTGCGGAAGACTCGGAGGCTGCCGCACTTGCGGCAAACCATAATACTGTTGAAAGCAGAAAGATTACACAGAATAGTTTTTTGTTTTTCATAACCATCTCCTTTTTTTTTATTCGCAAAGCAATTATTTTAACTCGTATCGACATTATTTGCTACGAAAAAATCAGGAATTTTATTAAAATCATCATTAACGGTATAGAAATAAGGCTCATTGAGCTGACAAACTGCCGATCGCTTCAATTTCTGCAAGCTCGGCTGGTTTTGCGCCCGGTTTTCCGAAAAACATTACACGCAGAAAACGTCCGGGCACACTGTTCATACCAGACAGCATTTGCGTTTTTTCCCTGATCACACTTTGGGTTTGATCGGAAATCGATTTCCAACTGTCGTTGCCGTCTTCGGAGATTTCGACACGATAATGTCGGTTGCCTTCAGACGGAAATATAAGCTTCACACTGCTAATAGTCACGATGCGTTCCAAATCGACGCACAGCCATGTGTTCGTGTCATTGGCATCGGCTTGCCAGAATGTGGCGGCATTGCCGTCGTTGGCAAAACGTCCGCTATGGCCGGCCGTTTCGCTGCTGACGCGAGTCGGATTTGCCTGGCCGAATGTCATAATTGAACTGTTGCTCGCCATTCCTGTGAAACGTACATAAGGACGAGGTTTGACAGACGGCGTTTTACCAGCAACAAATTTTGGTTCGCCGCGCGAAGTGATTTGAATTGTCGCATCTTTCAGTCCGGGTGACGTAGCATGTATTACCGTTTTGCCGGCATAGTAAGACCGGAATTCCATCGCGGCCTGACCGTCGCGAATCGTAATGTCCGAGTCCGGTGCAAAGGTGATGCTCGGGCCGGTCGGAAATTCACCGGGCCCGGATTCGATGGCGAGGGTCACAGGCGAACAGTTGTTGAGCGCGTTGCCGTCTTTGTCCACCACAGTGACGATGATTTGTGCATCGTCTGTGCCGTCCACTGAATTCAGTGTGGTTTTGTCCGCGGTCAATTTCAGCGCGGCGGGAATGCCGTCGACTGGCCAAGTTGGCGGCGGAATGTGCAAATATTCGTTGCGATACCAATACCATTGCCGTTTCGGCAGCCTGAAATAATCCACCAGGCCCATAGAGCCGAAGCGCCTGCCGGCGATGCTGCCGTGATCGAAACCACACCAAATCGCTTCGCCGCTGCGCCACGGCAGACGCCAGGAACCAGAGACGTTTCGATCTGTACCGGGCGTGCCCGGCAAATCGCCCCAGCCCGGCTCATATTTTCCGGGACGATCCGCCATAGTGGAACCGTATTCACTCACGACGCTCGGAATTCCCGGATTCACAAACAGGCGAGCGCCATCGCCGTTGTAGCCCGCCACATCGCCGAGCTTGTCAATATCGCCGCGCTGACAGCCACCGATAGCCGCCGGCCGCGTCGGTTCAAGTTCGTGCGAGTAGGCGACCAGTTCCTTCAGGAATGATTGCACTTTGGGCATCACGGACCTATCGCTGAAGAAGACTTCGTTGTCCATGCTCCAAACAATAATACTCGGATGATTGCGATGGATGCGAATCATGTCCCGCAGACTGGCCTTAACGCTCGCTTCAAATTCGGCCTCGTCCGCCGGGTCCGTCGGATACGCGCTCGAAGCCCACGGGCTTCTGAAACCGGCGGTGCCCCAGAAACAGTTTTCCGACCAGAACAACATTCCCATTTCATCGCACGCCCTGGAAAACGCGGGCGCGTGCGGGTAGTGCGAGCCGCGAATGAAATCGAATCCGACGTCCTTCATCATCTTCACATCGCGGAAAAATCCGCTGTCGGCCACCGCGTCACCCCAGCCGGCGTGGTCCTGATGCACATTCGCGCCTTTGAAATACAAGTGCTCGCCATTTAGGAAAAATCCCTGGTCGGCGGTGAACTTGAACCATCGAAAACCGAGCGGCGAGGTGTAATCGTCCACCGGCTTGCCGCCGTCCAGCACTACGGTTTTCACCGAATATAAATTTGGATGTTCCGGTGACCATAGATTTGGATTGGCAACCGGTTCGCTGGTTTGTTCAAAAACATCGGTCGCACCTGCCGCGATGGTTTGCGTGGATTCCATTTGAGCGACTGTATTTCCTTTCGCGTCCACAACATAGGTTTTCACGGTGACCGATTTCGCCTCGCCGGAGTCGTTCACCACTTCGGTCTTCACATTCACTGTGGCGGATTCCTTCGACACCTGCGGCGTGGTAACGAACGTGCCATACCAGGCAACGTGCACCGGGGCGGTAACGACGAGTCGTACGTTGCGATAAATACCGCCGGAAAAAACGTGCTCGCCGGCGCGCGGCGCCAGGCGCGGATTCCAAATGTTATTCACGCGAACCGCCACAACATTGTCGCCGGTCTTCACCGCATCGGTGATGTTGAAGGTGAAACCGGTGTAGCCGCCTTTGTGTTCGCCGACGCGCCGGCCGTTTACGAACACTTCCGCGACTTGAAACACACCGTCGAATTCCAGGTTGATACGCTTGCCTGACCACGTCTCCGGAACATTGAAATGTTTGCGGTACCAGCCATAGCCGACATAAAATCTATCCGCCGCGAAATACGGCATCGAAAATGAGTGCGGCAGATTCACATTGTCCCACATTGAATCATTGAACACCGCCGCTTTCGCATCCGGGTAGTCGCCGAGATAGAATGTCCACTCGCGATTGAAGTTAATGGTTTCTCGCAATTCTTCGGATATCGTAGGTGATGAACACGCGAGAAATATTGCCGACAGAAACAAAATTATGTATGATTTCGCTTTTTTCATAAGTCCTCCATTTTGTTAATTGTGCGCGAACATGCCCAGTGTCACTCCCTGGAAGCCACCGGCAGTGTCGGTGCTGAGGAAAGAGGATTGGAGTTCCTCACTGAGCTGTGTAAAATCGCCGCTGCCGATCTTATAGAAGAGGCGGGTGCGGGGGCCGGCGCCTTCGATCTTGAGGTCAATGGACGTGACGTTGTCAGGCAGTTCCTGAGTGGCCAGGACTTTAGGTTGCGCCTGTCCACCGCCACGGCGGAAGCCGCGGCCGAAACCACCGGCGGATTGTTCGACAGAGATTTCGGTTAGGTGGCCGGAGTCGATTTTGACATTGATGGCGTAGTAATGGCCCTCATTCTGGAAGGCGGCCAGGCCGGCGATGATAGAATTGAGATATTCTTCGGCCCCCGGCGCAGCGGCGTCTTTGCCGGTGTAAGTGAAAGAGTTGAACTGAATCCAAGTGGAAGTGTCCGGGGTGTCAGCGGCTATGACAGCCGGGGCCAGTGTAAGCAGCGCCGCATTGACGAGAATTGTCTTAAACATAATGTGGACTCCTATGTAAAAAGGCAAAATATCAGATAATCGACTTTTCATTCATAATCCGTAAACTGTCCGCGATGTCCTGTCCTTTAGGACATTAGTCTCAATCGAGACAACCCTATATTCCCTACTGCTCGGAACGGTCCAATGTCAGGAGAGCGAGCCGATAGGGCAACCGGCCGTAGCTAACGTTAATCGCAGGATCACGACCCTGGTAAAGGAGCTGGAGGTTGTTGGGGTCAATGAGCATCTTTTCATCATATCCCTCGCGAATCATTTCTCCATGGCTGATGTCCCGAGTCCAGGGCGTCACACCCTCTTCGAAGGTAACATTGTTAATCCCGGCGAAGGGCTTCTGCCACGTGTTTGCATCCGGAACGGGCGTCCATTCGCCGTCGAGACGGTCGGATATCCAGGCGCGGTAGTACCTTGCCGGGCTCATGGCCTCGATCAGAGTCAGATAGGTGTCGGTGCCCTTGATCTTGTAGGTAATACTCCCCTCGAAAAGGTTGTTTCGCTGGTCTCGAATGGCAATCTCGGGGTCGCTCATGCCCTTGGGGAAGTCCTCAATCTTAGTCCGGCTGCGATAGAAGCAGCCATTGTCGCCGGTGAAGAACAGATAGGCGTGCGTGTCGTCGCAGATCACGTGGTAGTCGATCCAGAGCCCCGGGGCACCGGCCGGTTTGGTGTCAAAGAAGCTCTGTGGCTTACTCCAGGTCTCCGGCTTGGAGATATCATCAGTGGTTGAATACTGGGGGTGCTGAGATTGGTAAATCAGGTACCACTTCTTGTGCGGGGTAAAGTAGAAGACATGTGGAGCGCAGTGATAGCCGCGCAGGTTCGGATTGTTGTCAATATAATAGGGCTTGGCGTCAGCGGCCTCGGCCCAATCCGCAAAACTAAGATAGACCATGCTCCAACCGCCCCGGGTACTGGCGGTGGTAGCATAGATGTGCCATTTGTTGTCGTAACGGACGACAGTCGGGTCTTTGACGGACACGATATTGTGTGTTTCGTCGGAGACCGGACTGACCAGCACACCAGTGGACTTCCACTTGAGCGGCGTGGCAAAGGATAGCTTGGGAACGTCCGCACGTACCGTCGCTGTCACAGCAGGCTGGTTTTTGGGGGCTGGCTCAACCGCGGAAACGATAAAAACGCTGCCGGACAGCAGCACCGCAGCGGCAAACCAAAAGAGAATAGATTTTTTCATAGCAAAATTCCTTTCTATCAGGTTATCTTATTCAATCATTATTTCACCGGGAATTCATAGATATTGACGCTGAAGGGGGCGAAAGTCGGGTTCGCAGGGATGGCATTCAGCGCTTGTTCTTCGATCTTGACGCCTGGTTCCTGGCCGACGACCACGTTAGCATTGAGACTCTGCGGTGCCATGCGGCGAAGGGTGCCTTTACCGGAGAGCTCGGCGCCGCGGATTTGAAGGCTCAGGGTTTGGGAGGACTCGGTTGGATTGATGACAGCGACGGTGAGGGCCTTGCGATCGGCCGTCCAGGCAGCGGCTACGTCCAGGGGGAAGGTATCGCTGCCGGCGTTTACTATGGGCTGTTCGCCGCCGGGAGGGTCCTTGGGTTTGGGCTGCGGGGAGTTGCCCGAGACATCCACGGGAATCGTACCGAAGCGGTCGCGGTAGAACTTAAAGAGCATGCCGGTGGGATTGAGGACCGCCTGGCCGCGGGCGGCACTGTACGTGCCAGTGATAAACGTCAACGCGCCGAGATGGTAAAGGTCGGAATGGCGAAACATCTCGTGAAAATTCCACGCATAAGCTGGAACGACTTTATAATTACCCCGGCCGCGACCGCCGGCGTAGGCATATTCATCCAGCGCGATAGGGACGGGCTTATCCTTCAATGCGGGAATGCGGTTCAAGTATTCCTGATACTCTTCGTACTTGATGCGGATGTGGTTGGCCGGGCGGCGCATCCAGTCAACGAGAGGCTCGTTGGGGTCATTGGGTACCTGGGCTGCTTTAGCAAGATCAAAGTGTGTATTGTAGTTGTAGTAGTGTTCACTTATCATGTCCATGTTATCGAGGCAATTGAGAAACAGGACGCCCGTCCAATCGGCCGGACCGAGGTAATCGGGAATCAGCTTGTCGCTCAGTTTCAAGGACATCTTGGATCCGGTCATTGTGTCGGGCATTGCACCGCTGGCAATGAGGATGATGCCGGGGTCTGCTTTGCGCATAACCTTGGCAAAAAGGTTATGCTTATGTATGTACTGTTCGAGGGGCATGTAGCCGAACTGCCAGTCGCCCCACATTTCGTTGCCGATGTTCCAGAACTTGACGTGATAAGGCTCGGGGTGTCCGTTTGCGGCGCGCATCGCGCCCATAGGGGTGGTAACGGGACCATTGGTGTATTCCACGTATTCGGCGGCGGAACGGGCTTCGCCGAAGCCGGAATTGACAGTGATGTAGGGTTCGACCTCCGTAAGCCGGCAGAGGGTCATGAATTCGTCGGTACCGACATCGTTGGACTGCACAGCATTCCAGACAGGATCCAAGATAGGCGGGCGCTTATCGGGCTCGCCGATAGCGTCGCGCCAGTCGTGGGCCGAGACGAAGTTGCCGCCGGGCCAGCGATACACACCGGAACGAAGGGATTTGAGCACGGCAATGACTTCAGGCCTCCAGCCCTGGATATTGTCGGCGGGCATCAGAGAAACGGCGCCGATGTACAGGGTGCCGGGGCCGGTGGCGGTGATTTCAAGCTTGGCATCGGCCGCATCAACCGGTGACTTGAAGGTGAGAGGAAATTTGGCGTAAGCAGGGGTCAGCTTGCTGATGGCCACTGTCTGGCGGTCAGCAGCGCCGGTTCCCCACACGAGACTGACAGAAACCTGAGCACCGGGGTCACCGGCGAGGACAATTCGACTGGTGTAGTCCTTGTCGCTCATGAGGGTAAGACCCGCCTGGCGGATGCCGCGGGCTTCCGTGGGACTCAGTGCGACAGCGGGCGAGTGGTCGCCGACGTAGGCGTGCTGGGTGTCCATGGTGACGGATTCGGCCGGGCCGACGGGGCTCCAGCGCCGAGAGGCACCGAAGCCGCGGCGACCGCCTCGACCACGGCGTGCTCCGACGCGTTCAGCCGGGGCTGCGCCCTGGGCAGTGATGGGGTAGTAGAACTTGCGGTCGCCGATCATTTCAGCCCACATGCCGTTGTACACGAGGCCACCGGCGTGCTCGATGAACATTCCATAGATATAAGGCTGGATGGGAGAATACGTTTTGCCGGCGTCGATGACGGCATTGACGGGCGCGGGGGCTGTTGCGGCGGCGGAGGTTACGCGGACAACATCATCCAACAAAAGCTGAATGCGCAGCGTGCCGCCATCGATTGTGAATTGCGCGCCGTCGGGCAGCTCCTTTGAAACGGTTCCCCCTGCAAAGGCGGGAGAAAATGACATAGTAAATACTCCAATCGCAACCGCCAGAAACAGCCATCTTCGACTTGCGGATCGGTTCTCATTCTTTCGACAATCACCGTTCGTGGCGCCGGGTAATATTTCCGTGTGAATCATCGAGCTTTTCATTTTTTTCTCCCATGAATAGATAGTACAATACATTTTTTAGAGCAAGCCGTCAAAGTCAAATGTCTTGGCGGCATCGACAATGCGACTCAAACCAAAACAGCCTTTTCACAAAAGATTTCAATAATACAACTCCACTTCCGCAAGCGTCGGAGCTATCCGGTAACTGACAAACCGAATGCGCAGGTTGGTGGCGCTGGTCTCAGGCACGGATATAATGCGCTTGTAGCCAATGGTGGTGGCTTCGGCCAATTTCCGCCATTGACCATCGGGCTCCTGCACTTCGATGGTGAAGGCTTCCACACGCTGGCCTCGCCGGATTTGTTCCTGCAGTACCACGCGTTTGAAGGTTATTTGGCGGGGCAGCGTGATCTCCAGCATGACCGGCGCGTCGGCATCGCCTCGCTGGACGGCTTCCCAGTAGGTTTCGTACTCACCGTCGAGGGCAGCAGAGGCCGGATGGTCGGGCAGGGAACTACTGGCGGTCAGGGTAACGCCGGTGGCGAGGTTGTTGCCGTAGCGGGTCTGCCGGAGTTCACCGAAGGCCTTCAAAACCTCCACCTCCGCGTCAGTGAAGAGGCCGCGCTTGTCCGGCGGCACGTTAATTATCAACGTCGCATTATGTCCCACGCTCTTTTCATACAGATACATCAAGTTGTCCGCCGATTTAATGTTGCGGTCATTGTGATAGAACCAGCCCGGCAGAATCGACACATTGGCTTCGGCCGGGTACCAGTGCAAGACGGCGGCCCTGGCCAGGGTGGCGCGATCTCCCAGAACCCTGCCGGTCATGTCTCGCCAATCAAACTCCGCCACCGGCTTGTCCAGGCCGACGACGCTCCACTCGGTCTCCCTCGCCATGCCGGCCTCATTGCCGGCCCAGCGTACGTCCGGCCCCCTGTTGAAGATCACGGCTTGGGGCTGGAGCTTGCGAATGAGCTCACACCAGACGGCGTAAGAATACTTCTGGCCGCCCCTGGTCTTGGGCGTGGCGCCGTCAAACCAGACTTCCGCAACGGGGCCGTACTCCGTGAGCAGTTCGTACAACTGATTGAGGAAGTAGCGGTTGTAAGAATCGGCCTTGCACGCGAAGGCGACATTGGCACCGAGCCCCTGGGCAGGGGTTTCGCGGGTCCTGGTGGGCTCGCTCTTGAAAGAAGCGGGATCCGTCGGGATGACCGTATCCGCGTAGTTGCTGCCGTCGCCGTAGTACCCAGCCTCACTCTCAATCTGAAACAGATCCGCCGGCGAGAGATAGATGCCCACTTCCATGCCCTCCGCCCGGACGGCTTCGACGAACTCCCGTACCACGTCGCCCTTGCCTTCCTTCCAGGGGCTGTTCTTCACTGACTGCTCAGTATAACGCGAAGGCCACAGACAGAAGCCGTCGTGATGCTTGACAGTAAGGATGGCCATGGTCATGCCGGCGGATTTCAAGGCCTTGGCCCATTGCCGGGTGTCCAGGGTGGTTGGATTGAAAACGGTTGGACTCTCCTTGCCGGTGCCCCACTCTCGCCCGGTAAACGTATTAACCCCGAAATGCACAAATGCGTAAACCTCGTGTCGTCGCTGCCATGCATATTGTCGTTCGCTGGGCACAACAGCGGCAAGCAATTTCTCAAATGCCCTTTCCTCCGAAATCAGTTTAGCAAATGTCGCGGTTGCGGTGATGGTTATTGGCAACGTCAGCCGGATGTCGTCCGACGCAGCGCCGACGAGAAACTCATAATCTCCAGGCTCAACAACGTATTGCTTTTTCTCTGTGTCCCAGTAACGCAGGCGCGAGGCCGGGACTTCAACCGTGACCTGGTTCGATTGGCCGGCCTTTACATTCACACGGATAAATCCGCACAGCGTAAGCTTCGCTTGCGGGACACTGGATTTGATATGGCGGAAATAAACCTGTGCCACTTCATCGCCGTCCAGACCGCCGGTATTTTGGATCGTAAACGATACCTTGGCTATGCCATCGGCGGAAATCTTTTCCGAATCCAGCCTGCCATCCTGGAACGTGAACTTGGTGTAGCTCAAGCCGTGACCGAACGCGTAGAGGGGCTTTCCGCTGAAGTATCGATAAGTGCGATTGTTCATCGAATAGTCCGTAAAAGCAGGTAAATCCGTGGTGGCTCGGTAGAATGTCACCGGCAGATGGCCCGATGGATTGACCTCGCCAAACAGGACTTCTGCAACGGCGCGGCCGCCTTCTTCACCGGGATACCACACTTGCAGAATCGCGGGCAGATGTTCGTCTTCCCACGGAAGCGCAATAGCCGACCCGCTGCAATTGACCATGACCATCGGCTTGCCCGTGGCATGGATCGCCCGGATAAGCTGTGTTTGCACTTCGGGCAGTTCAATCGAATCACGATCGAATCCTTCGCCTTCCTGCGCGGGTGTGATGCCGCCGACATAAATGATCAAGTCCGCATTCGCCGCATGGCTGAGGGCTTCGGCTTTGAGTTCCGACAAGGGACGGTTCGTCTCGTTATCCTGGCGACTCCACGCAGCAGTCCCGGGCTTGGTGGTGACTGGACTGCCTTGTGCAAAAGTAACTTCGATATCCGTCCCGGCCAATTGCTTGATACCGTTCAGAATGGAGACCGGATGCGAAGCGGACCCGTGGTAATTGCCCTCCAACATAGAGGTCGATTTGCCATTTGGGCCGATGACGGCAATCCGTTTGATTTTGGAGCGGTCAAGCGGGAGGATGCCGTCGTTCTTCAGCAGCACCAGGGATTGCCGCGCAACTTCCAGGGCCA
>CAYXGT010000055.1:0-20241 GCA_964464635.1 uncultured Pirellulales bacterium
ATCGTATCACAAAACGCTGTCAAGCATGGACTTACTGCCGCAAACGACATCATCAGCTCAGAAAGCCGCCCTGAATTTGAGTTGTTCCGCGACAGGATGCTCGCAGAATTAGCCCCACAGACCCCCCTCGAATCTATGCTGGCTGAACGAGTTGTCAGCCTCTCCTGGCGGCTCAAACGCACATCCCGTTTTCAGAACCAGGCCATTGATACCCTGAACAAAGATAACACCAACAATCTTTTCTCGAGACTCACCCAATCGCTGTTTTCTAAAGGTTTAGTTCCGCAACACCCAGACCCCTCCATTGAGGACTCTTCCTTAACTCTCGGCCGTTTAGCCGTAAAGGACTTCTCGAACGCAAGGGTGCTCGAACGACTTTTAATGTATGAACGACGAATTGAGAATAGCCTTTACAAAACAATATTCGAGCTTCAAAGGATAAATCTAATCAACCAATATAATGGTATCCAACAAACTAATTCACTAAATAATTTACCCCTTAGGGGCCAATCAACTAATCAACCAATTAACAACTATAACGGTATCTTATGAACCAATTAACTAATCTTCTAATTAACAAGTTAACTAAAAAAATGCAAAACAAAGCCAAATTACGGAATGCCAGAATGAACATAACCCCTTTATTAACAAGGGAATATGGAAATATTATGCTTTGTGGAAGCCGAAAAAACAAAGCCAAACAAACCCAAAACACCTGTCTCGACGAAGCGCAGCGAAGGCGGAAACCCAAACTACAGAACGCCAGAATGAACGTAATTAGTTGTATGAGAAAGGGATATGAAAATATACTCACTTTTTGCCGATATGAAAACAAACCCAAAACACCTGTCTCGACGAAGCGCAGCGAAGGCGGAAACCCAATTCAAACCCAATTTTTGCCTTGTAATTTTGCAAACTCTGAGTTGAATGAAAATTTGTGCTCTTCGTGCCCTTCACGGTTAAATATTCTCTTTGCTGAATTATTAAAAAGAACACGTATAGTGTTCTTGTGGACGAGAAAGATTTTGCGGGAAAAGTGCACTTTTCAAAGAAAAATATTTCGAGAACACAAAGTCAGCGAAATAAATCTGTGTCCGCCTTTAGCGAGACCTCGCCTTTTGGCGGGTCAATCTGTGAAATCTGTGGCTAAGGAAATATCAAGACTTTCGCTGCGACAGAGTTTTTCGATGTCTCTTGCGACTACATCTCTAATTATCCGGTTCTCTTTGGTTGTATCTGAAACGGTGCTGCTCGCAGTATCAGTTTGTTCCCTTGATTTGTCGATGGGTCTTAAAGGCTCGATTTTTAAGTTGGGTGACTTTCTTTTTATCGATGCAATCTTTCGATGCTCGGACATAATCTCTTCAGCAAGGTCGAATCTGAGAATTTCCTGTTGATCGTCTTGTGAAGATAAGTGCGATTGTTTGTCATTACCATTGGAATGCGGGATTATGTCCTCAGCCCGCAGAATGTCCTGCTTACCATTTTCAGGACCATCCTTTTTTTTTGTTTTTGCCATTTTTGCCTCGTAAGCTTGCTTATATATATTTATTATATCGATTTGGTTTGTAGAAATCAAGTGTTGATTATTGTTTGAGTGCTTGTTTTATTTTGTTTTTGCTGGCCCAATCGAGAACTGCGTGTATTCGCCGGGGCTGAGCTGTTTTGCGAGCGAATTAACCTGCTGAACGGTGACAGATTTTATTGCTTCGACATCGTCTGCCGTTGTGCGGTATTCGCCCAGATACATCCAGTTGAAACCCACGTCGGCCAGCCTGCCCATAGGCACCTCGTTTTTGATAACAAGTGCGCTTAAAATTTTGTTCTTTGCCTTCTGCAGCTCGTCTTCACTGACACCTTTCTCACCCAGCTCCTGAAATATCCTGTTGATTACATCCATCACCTTTATTTTGTTTTCACTGCTGCATTGTACCTGGGTAAAAAGCACTCCCGTGCCGTCCATAGCGCCGAACTGCATAGCAGCCGTTTCCGCCAGTGCCTTGTCAACCAGCTCCCAGAAAAATCTCGATCCTGCACTGTCACCGATTATTGCAGCCAGAAGATGGGCAGCAAATCGTCTCTGGTCCTGCGCAGGCACTGCATAGCTCATAAGACATATATGCTCGCGGTTGATATTTGGTTTTTCAGTGTTTTCTTTCTTTTTGCTGCCTTCGAAATCTTCCGTAATTCTGCCTGCCCCTTTACTTTGCCAGCCGCCGCAGCCGTCCTGGACAATATTGCATATCTTCTCCCACTCGAAATTGCCAACGCACACTACCGCCATATTATCAGGTGCGTACCTTCTGTTAAAGTATTCTCGCATTTGCTCAGCGGACAAATTGTCTATACTTTCCACACTGCCGAGAACACTGTTTCCGCAGGGATGGCTGTCAAAATGAAGCGCCCTGCACTTGTCCGCAGCATCGAATTCCGGCTGGTCCTTGTACATAGCTATCTCTTCTTTGATAACGTTCTTTTCGATATTAAAATCTTCGTCTCGTAGCGCCGGTCTCATCAGCTCTATCCATAAATTCGTAATCTCTTCGAGGTATTCTGGCAGAACCGCAGCGTAAAAAACCGTCACCTCCTCGCTTGTGAAAGCGTTGAACTGCGCTCCCGTCCTGTCAAAAGCCTTGCTGACCTCGATTGCGCTTAGCTTGTCTGTTCCCTTAAAGAGCATATGTTCGAGAAAGTGCGAGACTCCGTTTATCTGTTTTGTTTCATCGCGCGAGCCGGTCTTTACGAAAAAACCTACAGCCGCCGATTTCGCGCTATCATTCAGCTCGCCGATGATACTTAAACCGTTTTCTAATATTTTTTTCCTGAATTCCATATTTGTTATTTTACCTTAACTTGTTGCGGGCCGATTGTTACAACCGTAAAATCCTCAAATGGATTGCTCCATAAAAATTTCAAAACCGATTCGACAGTAGTTTCTTCAATTTTCGATTTTATCTCATCCAGGCTTCTGACCCTGCCGAGCATATAATAGTCACCGCCGATACTGCCTGCCCGGCTGCTCGATGACTCGCTCTGCAGGATAAGCGCGCTTTTCAAACCTGCTTTTGCCTGCTTAATCTCTTCTTCGCTTATGCCTTCTTTGAGACGATTAAATTCCGCTATTATCACCTCCAGTGTCTGCTGTGCCTTCTGGGGGGTTGTGCCCGCGTAGCATATCACGCCCGCCGCCTCCTTCAGGCTGTGATACCTTGCTCCAACCGCATAGCACAATCCTCTCTTTTCCCTTACCTCGGTGAAAAGCCTTGCGCTCATCCCGCCTGAGAGTACTGAGATTGCAATTCTCGCATTATAGTAGTTCTCATCATCGACCTTGACGGTACCTGTCATCAGCCCTATATGAACCTGGGCCCCATCGTGATGTATGTGCGTATATTCAGCCGCCTTTGGCTTTGGCTTTATGGTTTCTATAGCCTGTTTCGAATCCGTTTCGAACAGCTTCTCCATTTGTTTTACGATGTTTTCGAAGTCGTATTTGCCCGCTACTGAAAATATGGTCTGCGAAAGATTGAAATTATCTTTTGTTATCTGCCTTGTCTTTTCTGCCGTTAGATTTTTCAGCTCCTCAATGCTGCCGGCCGTGCTTCGCCCAAAGGGTTTGGGGTAAAACTGCTCTCTCAGTTTTAGCATAACTTTTTGTCTCGGATTGTCGTCGAGCGAAAGCACACCGTCAATTGCAAGCTGTCTTGCAGGCTCGAATTGCTCATCTTCGAGTCCTGACCGCAGGATAATATCCGCATACAGGTTAAGTGCTTCAGACAGATTGCCTGCCTCGAGCGAAGCGCCAATCACGAGATGTGAGCTGCCCACCGCGACGCTTCGGTGAAGACCCAGCCCGTCGAGAGCATCACCTAACTGCCTGTTGTCTTTGTCGCTTGCGCCTCTGAAAATCCAGTCTGCTATAACGTTAGCTGCACCGCATATACCTTCCGGCAGAAATGCCGCACCCGCAGGCAGCATAAAGTCGAATGACACAGACTCCACAGCCTCCATACGCTCGCCCAGGAGCACCATCCCGTTTTTTAATATATGTTTATCGAGTTTTTCTGCCATCGTTAGCTCTCACAAATTACAAAAAAGAAACAATAACTTTACCAAAAAAAGGTGGCATTTTCAACAGTGAAATTCAGGACTTATTGCCCGAAAGCTTCGGATACTTTAGCAGGTTTAACAATAGAGATAAGCTGATAGTGAGTATTTAAAAAGGTTTTTTCTTTAATAAACTCCCAGTGAATTTATTTGTCTGGTTAAATAATTATGGATGTAAACAACAAGATAACAGAGCACAATAGTAAATGCGACGACTAAAATTGTGGCTACTACCTTTGTGGTCGTTTTATAACGCGGATTGAGCCACACCTGCGGCAGGGCAAGCGGGCCTATAACAAGTATTGCAATTACGATAGCAGATGTGGAAAAATACCATTTCGTTTCAGGCTTGCCGGGCTTTTCGAAAAACTCGCCGCAGAAGCGACACTTCACAGCCTCATCCTGAATTTCTTCTGCACAAAACGGGCATTTTTTCATAGCAATACAACGCACATAAGAGATACTAAACACGTTTAAGCCACTGCAGCAGGCTGTTCTTCGGGTTCGTATTCGTCGAATCTGACGCTTATCTTCTCACTCACTCCGCGCTTCTGCATAGTTATTCCGTAAAGCACATCTGCGATACTCATCGTACGCTTGGCGTGCGTGATTATAATAAACTGTGAATTCTTCTGAAATTCCCTGATTATCAGGTTGAACCTTTCGTTGTTTGCCTCGTCAAGTGCCGCATCAACCTCGTCAAGAAAACAAAACGGTGACGGCTTGGTCTCGAAGACCGCGAACAGAAGTGCTATCGCCGCCATCGATTTTTCTCCTCCGCTCAACAGTGATATGCTTCTTGTCTCCTTGCCGGGCGGCTGGGCTATTATCTCTATGCCCGCCTCAAGAATATCCTCTGAATCTTCCAGAATTATATCCGCCTTTCCGCCGCCGAAAAGCTTGCGGAAAATCTGCTGAAAATTCTCTCGTATCCTGATGAACGTCTCCTGGAATTTCTCTCTGCTCTGTTTGTTAAGCCTGTTTATCAATTGCTGCAGATGTGCCTTGCTCTTGTTTAAGTCTTCGACCTGGGTACTGAGAAAATCGTACCTCTTCTCGAGCGAGTCCTGCTGTTCGATTGCGTCAAGATTGACGTTACCGAGCCGCTCAATCCTGGCTCGCAAACCTGTTATCTCTTCTCGCACGGCCTCCCAGTCAACCTCGCTGTCCTCGTAATTTTCGTAAGAGCCGACCAGGTCAATCTGGAGCTCATCCTGAATCCTTTCAATCAGATTCTGCTCTTTTACCTCGAGCTGGCCCAGTTCTATTTTCAGCTCACTTATCTTTTGATCGATTTGTTCCTGTTCGGCCCTAAGCCGGCGAATTAGATGCTCGGTCTGATTTTGTTCGTCGAGCAGTATTTGTACCTGCTCATGCAGCTCTCTGCTGTTTTGCTGACTTGCCTCTTTACCGACATACAGTTCCGTCAGCTTGCTTTCGTAATTTAGAATCTCAGCTGTCGCCTTTTTGCAATCCTCTGTGCAGCTATGCATCTCCTGCTGCGCCGTCCCGGCCGCTGATATATTCTGCTCGAGTTGATTTTGAATGTTTGAAATCGTTTGTTTTAATGCCTTATTTTGCTCTGCCGTTTGCCCAAGCTCGATACGCAAATTCGTCAGCTCTTCGGTTACCAACTTCAGTTGCGATTTTTGTTCTGTGTATGCATTCTCCAGCTCTTTTATGCGCGCAGAGCGTTCGTTGTTTACTGCTTCGAGCTCTTCGAGCTTTTGTTTGGAATCGTATTCTTTCTGTACTGTACGGCTTATCTGCTCTTCAAGCTGGTCGATTTCGCTTGTTATTAAAGGCTGTTCTTTTCGCAGCCTGTCGGTATTCTGCTCTATGACACTCAGCTTCGAGGCATACTTCATTTTCTCGGTATTCGCCTCATAAATGGCTGTTCTAAACTCTTTGCGCAGTTTGGCTAAATGTTCGCTCGTTTGATTATATACAGCTAACTGTTTTTCGAGCGAGCCTATCTCGTCGTCGATATTACCAATAGCTTCCTGGAGCTGTCGCAGGCGGCTCCTGCGGGATATCAGTCCGCTGCTTTTTCCTAAAGGCCCGAGTCTTAGCGTGCCATCCGAGCCGAGGAACTCGCCCGCAAGCGTGACAAAGCTGTAGCTGCCGTCGGTCTTCACCGATAATTCAACAGCCGATTCAATCGTGTCAACCACTATTGTTTTGCCCAGCAGCTTCCACACAAGCGGTGCATATTTACTATCATAGTTTACAAATTCGATGAGCCTTCCCTTTACACAATCGTATTTTGAGAAATCTGTCTTGTCCACGAACGGCTCAGCGCTCTCTACGCTTACAAAATTTGCCCTGCTCGCAAGTTTTTTTATTGTTTCAGCATCGCTGAAAAGGGTTTTTATATTATTGATTACGAGTGTATCGGTTCTGCCTTCCAGTGCTGCTTCAACCGCGCCTGCATATTCTATATTTGCAGAAATTATGTCCGCCAATATTCCCTCTACGTAATTATATCTGCCGCCGCCTGATTCTTTTGATTTTTCGAGGATATTTTTAACACCGTCCTTCAGTCCCTCAAGACGCTGCTCCATATCATTGAGAACCGCAAGCTCGCTGCTCAGGGCGCTGCGGCTCTCTTTATTGTTGGCAAGCCGTTTCTGCTCAGTTGTTTTCTGTGCCTCGTTTTTTTCTGCCTCTTTGCGCTTGGCCTCCAGGCTCTCTTCCAGCTCACCGAGCACTTTTTCGATATCTGCAAGCCGGCTTTTGTGTTGTGCCTTTTCGGTTAAAAGTCTCTCTAACTCAGCTTCGCTGCTTTCTGCACGGTCGGCAAGCCTGCTTTTCTGATGCGATAAATTATCCCTGTATAAAGATATGCTTTGCAGCTCGTTATGCAGTTGTGCTGTCAGGCGCACTATGTCGATGATGCCCGACTTTTCGTCATTAAGCTCCGCCTCAAGCTCCGCACATTCCGTATTTAATTTTTCTATTGTTTTTTGCAGCTTCTCGGTTTTTACACTTTTCTGCTGCAGTTTTTCTTCGCATTCTGTCTGTTCTTCTCTATGAAGCGATAAATCCGACTCGAGTGCCTTTCTTTGCTCCTGCAGCTTCATAGCTCTCTGTTGCAACGACCGTTCTCGCTCCTGCAGCTCTGTTAGCCTCGTCCTTAAAAACTCGATTCTTTGAAGATGCTGTTCAATCTTACTTTCAGCCGTGACCAGCGTATTATCCGCGCGGTTCACTTCGTTTTCTGTTTCTATTATCTTATGGCCCAGCTCGCTGAGCTCTGCATCTTTTTTGCTTGTCTGTGCCGAAACCGATGCAAATTGCTCTTCGATGATTGCCGCTTGTTTGCGCTTTTCGATGCTTTCTGTATGTATCCTGTGATATTCGACGAGCGAATAATTCAGCTGAAGCTCTTTGAGCCTTTCCGTGTATTTCAGATAGCTTCTTGCCTTGCCTGCCTGGTGCTTGATGCTTCTGAGCTGTTTTCCGACCTCATTAAGAATATCAGCCAGACGTAGAAGATTCTGCTCGCACCTTTCCAGCTTTCGAAGTGCCTCTTTTTTATGGGCCTTGTATTTGCTGATGCCGGCTGCCTCTTCGAATATGCTTCGTCTGTCTGTTTTCGACGCCGTAACAAGCTGCTCGACCTGTCCCTGCTCGATAATCGAGTAAGCCTTGACCCCTATGCCGGTATCCATAAAAAGTTCGCGTATATCTTTAAGCCGGCAGATTTTATTGTTTATTCGGTACTCGCTTTCGCCGCTTTTATATATTCGCCTGCTGATTTGTACCTCGCTTAATTCAATCGGGAGCTGCCCCGTCGTATTGGATATAAAAAGGCTCACCTCCGCCGTTCCCAGGCCTTTTCTGCTGCTGCTGCCTGAGAATATCACGTCAGACATATGGTCGCTGCGCAGGCTCTTGACGCTTTGTTCGCCCAGCACCCATTTGACTGCGTCAACTATGTTGCTTTTACCGCAGCCGTTAGGCCCGACAACCGCTGTTATCGGAGAGTTAAACAAAAGCTCGGTTTTGTCTGCAAAGCTCTTAAATCCGTCTAAAACAATCTTTTCAAGTCTCATTTTTTGCCTTTATATATATCGTTTAGATTGACTGTATATACAAAATTCATCATCTTTTGAGGCATTTGCAATATTATTATCGGTCAATATGCAGCTTTTTCTTGATTATTCAGTCGATTTTTGGAAGTGGACCGGCCTTAAATTCCGCCAGCAAAGCTCCCTTTTCGCACATCTGCCTGATTATTGCTGTCATATCGCAGTAGGGGACATTAAGGCCTGGTTTTCGACCGGAAGAATCTTTGACAGTCGCCTCCTCACAAAGAGTTACAATTATGTCACTTAACTTGTATGAACATTCCACTGTTATCGGCGGTATGTTGGGTATCTTAAGTATCAGCCGGACGCCTCCTGAAGCGAGCGGCGCGTCTATCGTAATGCTGCCGTCTTCATAGCGAATAAACGTATCAGGCCGGCAGTATATCGGAGCACCGAAAATTACTATTCGCGGCAGGCCGCTGCGGCTGACAAATATGGCTTGATGACCTGCCGATGAAATCCTGTCAAGATAAATACTCCTGGCAATTATATCCCGGCTCACAGCTATATCGTCTAATCTCAGCAGCTGTTCATACGCCGCAAGCATTATATTCGAATCGTCATCCCGCAGAAGCCTTTGTGATATTGCTGATGCATCATTGCGTCTTGCACCATAGCCTATCGCTTCGAGAGCCATTATCCTGTGGGGGCTGTCCGTATCCAGGGCTATATCGCGAAGTGCCTGCAGGCCGCGGTCGTCGCCCATATTTAACAGGCACCTCGCAGCCCTCAGGCGTATTTCCTGTTGCGGTGAGTTCAGCAGCGAAGCTATCTTTTCTGCCGCGGGCGTTCCTATCGCTTCGAGTGCTATCTCGCTGGAGTCTTTATCAGATGTTTGTGCAAGCTCATAAACCAGTCTGTCGGTTCGTTGCTGAATGGTAGCTTTATCCTCATTTAAAAAAGTGGCTTTGAGAAGCGAGATAAATTTTTGTTTTTGACCCTTATACCGTGCTGGAACCGTCAAATCAATCTGGTCGGGCATTCTTGCTTTTGCCGTTTCCAAACCAAAGCGCTCGTTTATCCGGTTGCGAATCTGCGCCGAATTCCTGTAACCGGGCTGACGCATAACCATAATTATCGGATAATTATCGTTGGTCTGTCCGCCGCCCAGCAAGAATCCTTCTTTTTTATTAACTCCGGCAGCGTCAATTTTTTCTATATATATAGGCCCTTCTGCAATGGCCAGTGTTTTTGATGAAATTCCAAATCGTCCCTTTGCTTTAAGCTCTGCTGTCCATAGCGTACCGCCTTCGAGAGATGTGGTCTGAGTACCGGCGAGCGAGACTACTTTCACATCGAAGCGGTCGCCCTTAGAGGCCGTTGCCGGTATCGTTCCGTTTATTTGAACTACAGCCGTATTAGGACTGTTTATAAGTCTGTCGGCGTTTTGCTCTTCCGGCAGTTGTTTGAGTATGTACTGCTGCAAATAGCTTCGGATTTGCACCGGACATTGAGGCGAGCCTGTCTGTCTCAATCCCCCGACCAGCCCGTAGCCTTCAACGGCAATCGGCTCCGATGAGACTATTTCCGTCAGTTCGCCTATTATTAAGCCCATCTCTGTCTGCGAAACAGGCGCAGCCGGTTTTGTCTGCTCCTGCTCCTGGCAGCCGCCTGAAAGACAGACTATTAATAAACTTATTACGAAAGACTTTATATGCTTTATTTCCATAACTTTAAGCCCCGATTTCAATGCTCTGTTATAATATCACTGAAATACTATTGCTTTTTCTGCTTGACGTCAAGCCAATATCTATTTGAATATGCAGTGCTTGCTGTACTTAGACGTTAATTCGGTTATCTTTAATATTCGGCTTTGGACAAGAATATTGTGAAAAAAATCGTTTATAAAACCGCAGGTTGCCTGATTATTTTGACGTTGTTCTTTTCGTCTTTTGCCGGCTCGGAGCTTAAAAAGTATAACAGTTTCAATCCCGGCCAGCTCTGGCTCGATAATAATGGCGTCCATATCAACGCCCATGGTGGAGGGATTCTGTATTATGAGGGCACTTATTACTGGTTCGGCGAGCATAAGGTGCAGGGCGGAAGGGGTAACAGGGCTATGGTTGGTGTGCACTGTTATTCGTCAAAAGACCTGTACAATTGGAAAGATGAGTCAGTCGCACTGGAGGTATCACAAGACCCGAACAGCCCAATTGTTGAGGGCTGCATTATCGAAAGGCCGAAGGTGGTTTACAATCAAAAGACGAAGAAGTTTGTAATGTGGTTCCATCACGAGCTAAGAGGCAAAGGCTATCGTGCCGCACGCTGCGGCATCGCCATAAGTGATGAAGTTACCGGCCCCTATACATTTCTTAAATCGTTCAGGCCGGACGCAAATACCTGGCCGATAAATGCCACAGAACAGCAAAAGGAAAATAAAGACCTGCAGTTTGTAAAGGATTATCAACAAGGCCAGGAATCTCGGGATATGACAATCTTTGTAGATGATGACGGGACGGCTTATCATATCTACGCCTCGGAGGATAACAATACGCTTCATATTTCGCAGCTTACCGATGACTATTTAAGCCACGCTGGAAAGTATGTACGCGTTTTTGAAGGAAGATTTATGGAGGCTCCTGCCATTTTTAAGAATAAGGATAAATATTTTCTTTTTGCATCGGACTGTACCGGCTGGAGACCGAATGCTGCCCGCTCCGCTGTTGCTGATTCGATGCTGGGCCCGTGGAAAGAGCTTGGTAATCCCTGCAGGGGCACAGTCGAGCAGAATGAGATAACATTTGAATCACAGAGCACTTTCGCTTTGCCCGTGCAGTCAAAGCAGGATTCTTTCATATTTATGGCTGACCGCTGGAGACCACGCAACCCGATTGATGGAAGATATATCTGGCTGCCTGTGGAATGGGAAGACGAAAAACCCGTTCTTAAATGGCACAATGAATGGGATTTGAGTTTTTTTGACAAAATAAGAAAGTTAAGTTCTATAAAAAAAGGACTCTCCGAAAATTAAAGGAGAGTCCTTTTATTTTACTTACCGTTTTGTTTTATAACTTTTTCATTTCTTTAGTATTCTAACACCCGCGACACTGCCTGTTCTTTGGTCTTCACCAGCAGCGGCGAACTTTACCGTAATCTTTTCTTTGCCTTTGATGAGCTCTTCCGGCAGCTCGTAGTCAACCACGATGGGCTCACGCTCGCGTTGCTGTGACCTTTGGAGTTTTTGTGTCGTTAACCTTTTGCCGTCGATAAGAATATCAAATTCTGCTTCTATGCGTCCGGCAGGCAGGTAAGTAACACGTAAAATCAGGGGCTTATCCGTTACCTTGAGCTCATAGGAGAACCAGCCGCCATTGAAGGCACGCCGGCTTGCCGGGCCTGCGCCTCTTCTGCCGCCGTTCGAATTTTCATATTGCAGGTTGTGGTTTATTTCCGGTTGCTGTTCGCCGGGCTGTACGAAATCGACCGTCCGGGCCTGCAGCTCAAGTTTTTCCTGCTGAATCCTTTCGTATTCCTTTTGCTTTGCAGCCCATTCTTCATCGGTAAAGATATCCCAATAGATTGTGTATCGCTTCTCGTGCATATTACAAAACGGATACAATTCTACGTCGCGGGGTTTGCCCACATTGTCAAGCCTGAAGGTGTTTGGCTTATCGGCAACAGGTTTAACCCACTCTTCGACCGGCCTGTCGCCTGTCAGCAGTACCGGCACGTACATCAGCTCATCGGCCTTTGGGTCGTTTTCCGGGCCTAACTCGCCTGCCAGAACAAGAGGGCCGTACATTATTGCAACACGTTTTGGATTGTCGGGCATTGACTCCAGGCGAAGTGACATCGGAATACGGACATCGATTATATCACCGTCTTTCCACGTCTGAGACAGTTTAACGTAGCTCGACGGCTTTGATGTTACCTGCTCTGCTTTACCGTTGACCTTTACCTCAAGGCCTTTCTTTGCCCAGTACGGATAACGGATATAAACAGCCAGCTCAACTGGATTTTTACAATTGATTGTTAACTTTATGCTGTCTTCGTCGGGAAATTTTGTGTTTTGTGTAACTTTCAGGCCCTTTTCTTTCCAGTCGAGCTCTGAAGCGATAAACAAATTAACGTATAATTCTTTGTCGTTGTGATAATAGATACATTGGCCGTACTTGGAATGGTTCTCCATTCCCGTACCCACACAGCAGGTAAAATCTTCGGGGTTCTGGTAGTGCTTGAATCCGCCAATCTCCAGCGTAAGGTTGTAAATCACTCTTCCGTCACCGGGGTGCTGTGACGAAAGAATGTGGTTATAGAGCGCTCTTTCATAAAAATCTGCAACTCTTGCTCTGGGCTTGAAGCAGAACAGATGGCTTGAGAGCTTGAGCATATTATAGACGTTGCAGGTTTCGCTCGTGTTAGTGCCGAGACGGTCGTTGAGCTTGTCCGGCTCGCCGAAATGTTCATTTAAACCGTGACCGCCGGTAACATAAGAATGATGATGAGCTACTCTGTCCCAGGCGAACTCAGCACCTCTTTTATATTTTTCATCACTGGTTAGCTCATATATTCTTGCCATCGCGATAAACTTGGGTATCTGGGTATTACAGTGATAGCCTGGCAGGATATCTTTTTGCTCAATCATCGGGTCCATCATCTCCTTGTGGTGAAACTTATATGCCATTTGCATATATTTCTTATTGCCCGTATCGGCTGCAAGGTCTGCCAGCGATTCGGCAATTCCGCCGTGCTCGCAGAACATCACTTTCTGCATCTGTGCATCGTTTAAATCGTCGATTATCGTATCTAACCAGTCCGCAGTCCTGGCCTCGATATCGAGTGCCTTTTTATTTGAGCATATCCGGTATGCATCCCGCAGACCCGACATTTCTTTATGAAGGGTGTAAAGCGGCGCCCAGCAGCCGTTAAGGCTGAACGGCTGGGTAGTAATGTCACCCTGCGAGACTTCCCTGAAAAGCTCCTTGCCTCGCGGAACGCACATAAGATAGCCGTCACCGTTTGCCTTTTGAATCTCTTCGAGCTCATTGACTATATAGTTCACTCTGTCCTTATATTTTTCTTCTCCCGTAGATGCGTACATCAGTGTCAGTGCGCTTAGATAGTGGCCGAGAGAGTGTCCCATAAGACCCTGTGATTCCCAGCCTCCGTAAGGGTTCTCTTTGCGTTCGAGCCCGGCTCTCGCACGAAAGTTGGCAAGCAGTCTGTTGGGCTCATAGTTCATTAGTGATTTGCCGCTTAAATCCTGGGCGTGCTTAAACGGCCCATCGAGCAGCCGGACATCTTTTAAATCAAAGGTATGTACCTTGAGGGCCTTGTCTTCACAACTCTTCATCGCAGGGTCCTTGATTTCTGCAAAAACCTGTAAAGACAAAATTAAAATCAGTGATACAAGCAAGAAACGCGTTCTCATCTTAAGTCTCCTAAAAAAGTAAGTAAGGTTAAAAGAGTATAAGATTATACGCCGATTTGTCAAGGAAAAAGTATGTCGCCGGGTGCGCGTGCAGCTAATGCAGTTTATTTTTACCATCCGCCAAGAGGTTCTGTGGGGGTGGCATTTTTAATGAGCAGAAGATAGTCGAAATATTCTGTGCTGCTGCCGCTTTGGATGCTTTCTACAAGCTGACGTGAATAATCGGGGAAGTCTTCACCCTTTAACTTGAAGAGCACAGGTTCATCAGTTTGCTGTAAGTCATAAAAATATGATTTTACATTTGTAGATGGTGCAGTGCGGTATCCTCCGTTCGAGCGAATCATTGCTGTACAATCAAGATACGCAAAAAAGATGGAAAGCACCTGGTTTGCTACCGGGCTGTTGTCCTGCTCGAGGTATGCTGCGAACATTTTTACGTTTTCATTATCTTTATGGAGTATATGGGCGTTACCAAAATGTCCCCAGTATAAACCGGTTTCAAGTTTTTTATAAAACTCTATGAAGTTCTCATACATAGTCCGGTCGCGTATCTTCGAGTAAGAATTCCGTCTGCCGGTTGACCTTGAGCCGTAAGCACGTCGGGAAGCGTCGAGACTTTTAACAATCAGCCTGAACTCGAAAAATTTCTCGCCAAGATATTGTTGATATGTATTCGTGTAGGATTCAATGCTTGCGAAAAGTATCTTTCCGATTTCGAATGCCTTAGTATTATCGCCTGATACGGAAGCGATTGATTGTATTTCCATCCTGATTTTTTCCGGCGGTGTTTGGGCTGGCAGAAGCGTCTGGAGATAGGAAATTGCAAAGGCGGGCTGATGTTCTATGTCAATACCCACGCATACGAGCTTGTCGGATTCGGACAGGCTGTTGTTGTAAGAATACACTTTTTGCCAGAACGTATATGAATCCCAGCGGTTATGAACTTGTGACTTGTGATATCTGTATATGCGAGTATAATATGAGCTGTTAAGAGAAATCTGAAAAGCTTTTTTTGGAGCCAGGTCAAGATGAATAAGAAAACGGCGTCATTTTTAATTATTTCGGCCTGTTTATTTGCATTGACATTTTCAGCTTATGCCAAAACCTGGGAAAGGAAAGATATACCCGAAGAGCTGACATGGAAGCTTGGGGATATTTATTCCTCCGAGCAGGCCTGGCAGGAGGCTTACCAGGCTTTATCTGAAAAAATGAAATCAATTGCAAAATGTAAAGGAAAACTTGGCGAATCAGCAAATGAGTTGACAGCGTGCCTGAAGCTCTCCAGCGACATCTCGAAAGAGCTTTCGAGATTGTCTAGCTATGCAAGTATGAAAGCCGACGAGGATTTAAGCAATTCGAGATACCTGGCTTTGCAGCAGAAGGCACATAACCTTTCCACCGAGTACAGCTCTTTGGCCTCTTTTATAAGGCCAGAGATTGCGGAAATTGACACCGAGAAAATAGATGAGTTTCTAAAAGAGGATCCTGAACTTGGCGTATATAAATTGTTTTTGATGGATATACAGCGGACAAAGACTCATCGGCTTGGTGAAAGCGAAGAGAAAATTCTGGCTGATGTCGGATTGTTCGCTTCCGGCCCGCATAATATCTATTCGGTTTTCACGAATGCGGAAATGCCTTACCCCGAAGTGACTTTATCGAACGAGCGAAAGGTAAAAATCACAAAGGCTGCTTATACATTGTATCGTGCCGAAAAGAACAGGGCTGACAGGGAGAAGGTCTTCAAGGCGTTTTTCGGCTCTCTCAATTCCTTCAGGGAAACATTCGCCGCCCAGTTATATGAAAATGTCAAAAAGGATGTCTTCTATGCCCGAACGAGAAGGTATGAATCCTCTCTGCATGCGGCCCTGGACGGTGACAATATACCGGTGGAAGTTTTTCATAGTTTAATTGATAATGTCCATAACAATCTTAATACTCTTCACAGGTATCTGAAACTGAAGAAAAGAATGCTCGGCCTTGACGTATTGCAATATTCCGACCTGTACGTTACGGCAGTTGAACAGGTGGACGACGATTACACGCCTGAGCAGGCCGAGAAACTCATTTTAAATGCGGCAGGGCCTCTCGGAAAGGAATATACCGGTATCCTGGAAAAGGCTTTTACTCAGAGATGGATTGATTTTTACCCGACGTCCGGTAAGCGTGCCGGCGCTTATTCCAACGGTTCTCTTTACGATGTTCACCCATATGTATTGATGAATTATAACGGCAAATATGATGATGTAAGTACACTGGCTCACGAGCTCGGTCATTCTCTGCATAGTTATCTTTCAAATGCAAATCAACCGTACCCCACGGCTGATTATTCGATTTTCGTTGCCGAAGTAGCCTCGACGTTTAATGAGGCGCTGTTGATTGATAAAGTGCTCGAGCAGGTCGAAGACGATAATGCAAAGCTGGCAATTTTGACGAATTACCTTGAAGATGCCAGGACTACTTTATTCAGGCAGACCCTGTTTGCTGAATTCGAATTGAAAATTCATCAGCTTGTCGAGCAGGGACAGCCTTTAACCGGTGAGCTGCTTAATCAGACTTACGGCGACCTTCTGAAACTTTATTACGGCCATGATAAAGGCGTCTGTCAGATTGACGACCTTTACGGCAGCGAGTGGGCCTATGTCCCTCATTTTTATTATAATTTTTATATTTACCAGTATGCGACTTCTTTTTGTGCTTCGCAGGCTCTCTCGAAACAGGTGCTTAATAAGCAGCCCGGCTCAGTTGACAGGTATTTGAATCTACTCAAGTCAGGCGGCTCTGATTATCCTATTAATCTTTTAAAAAATGCGGGCGTGGATATGACTACTTCCGAGCCTTTTAATCAGACCATCGCCGTTATAAATAGTGTAATGGACCGCATAGAGGAAATTTTAGGAAACAATCTGTAGCGTAATTGTTCTTGTTCTCGGCCGGGTATCGAAATCAACTAAAATTATCTGCTGCCACGTACCGAGTGTTAATTTGCCTTCAACCACAGGAACACTTAGTGATGGCCCTAAAAGCGATGCCCTGACGTGCGAATGGCCGTTGTCATCATGCCAGGTCTCTTCATGTTCATAGCGGATATCTCTCGGAGCAATTCTTTCAAAGGCCGCTTCCAAATCATAATTTACCAGGCCCGGCTCATATTCGGTCGTTGTTATCGCACCCGTCGAGCCGACGTTAAAAACCGTCACTGTCCCTTCCCTGATGCCGGATTCGGCGACAAAGTCACTCACCTTCTCGGTGATATCAATAATTTCGCAGTTGCCTTTCGTTTTTACTGTTATTTTTTCCGTTTTCACCATCTGCAATAAACCCTGTTTTGATTAAACGTTGATAATTTTTTTAATCTATTTTGTTGCTGACTTTATTAAATAGAACCTGTTGTGTCAAATCAGTTTTTAGTCCGATATATTCAGCTTTTTTGAAATTTACAGGCAAATTCGGGAAAATACCAATCCATTAATTAATCTGTGTACTTAAATTGACGATTTTTATATCGATTAAGTTAACGCTTTAATATTTATTGTTCTGAACAGAAAGGTTTATTAAGATAGTGGCAACAAAAGGAAGTTTTTTAATATTTAAATACATCCTTTTCTGCGGCCTTTTGTGCCTGATTGCCTTTTCTGTACCGGCTTGGGCTGTACAGCAGGAAATGAATGACCAGAATGACCTCTTCGAGATGTCGCTCGAAGAGCTTATGGAGGTAGAAGTCACATCGGCCTCGAAGAAGCCCGAGTCAATTTATGAAGCGCCAGCTATAATGTCTGTCGTTTCCCGTGAAGAGATTGAAGTTTATGGAGATAGAGACCTCCACCAGCTCCTGCAGCGTCAGCCCAGTGTCTATACCCGTGATAATTTCGTATATACGGATAGTCTTGCGGGCTTTCGCGGCGATATGTCAACGGTTGCTGAAACGCATACATTGATTCTTTTCAACGGCCGGCCCATCCGGGAGAGCGCTCAGGGGCTTAATGTTAACTTGTATAAGACTTTTCCGCTGTCGATTCTTGAGAGTGTCGAGCTTATTCGCGGACCCGGTTCGGTTCTTTATGGTACCAATGCGTTTACCGGTGTTATAAACCTGAAGCCCCGAATTCCGGATACGAACGAAATTTCAATTTCAGCAATGATGGGTAGTCATGATTACTATTCAACTGAATTTACTGCCGGTGGCAGGAGTGGAGAATTGGGTTATATCACTGCTTTTCAGGTCAGAGGCCAGCAGGGATACCCCTACAATATGACCGATATGTATAGTGTCTATAAAGAGGACGAAAGGAAGTATAAGAGCTATTCGGGGGCGGCGCATCTGGAGCACGGAAACTTTTCTTTCGATAGTTTCTGGTCGGATTATGATGCATTCGCATTAGGTGTTTTTCCTTCGTGGTCCAATACGCATGATTTGTTCCGCAACAAAAAGCTTTTCTTAAACGCAGGATATCGAATTCCATTTCACGAAAAGCTTATCTTGGAGTTTAATCTTACCTACAATCTTCAGGAAAACTTTCTCTCCCGTCCCCAGCCTCAGCTTGTCCAGACTAATACATCGGATTTCATCGGTGAACTGACGCTTTTTGCCAAGCCGATGAAAAACCTGAACGTTGTCACAGGCTTTCTTATGGAGCAGCGCTCGAGCTACCACGCTGATAACGATAAATATCAATCAATTCCATTTTACCGTCATGAGCCGAAGAGCTTTTATTTTCAGGGTGACTATAAATTCGGAAAAATTGTAAAGGTTATCGGCGGCCTGCAATGGAATAAATCGAGTTATGGTATCTCCGATTTGATATCCCGATATGGTTTAATCATCACTCCGAATGACAAATGGGGTATAAAACTATTGCGTGGAGAGGCTTTTCGGGCTCCTGTAACACTTGAGACGGACCTTTATGATCCGCCGGGTCTTGTCGGAAACAGCAATGTAGAACCGGAGACAATCACAACATACGATGCGCAGCTTTTCTATCATGACAAAAAGACCTATGCTGCTGTTACTTATTTTTACAGTACTATCGAACAGCTCATTACTTACGATTACAGTGTCTCACCAACCTCATATACTAACGCTGGAGAGCAACGATTCCACGGAATCGAGTTCGAAGCCAAACACTCCTTAACACCCAATTGGCAGATAATCGGCTCATTTATGCATCAGGAAAATGAAGGCGATGCAGGAGTGAATCCGACAGTAGTACCCGAAAATATGTTGAAGGTCGGAACTGCTTATACCTGGGATGGCGGCTCATTAGGATGCTTTTTGACTCATTTCGGCGAGCCGCCGCATATCTATGATTCAACCATTGTTAATCCAAGACCGGAAGCTGCGAGCCTTATCTCTATGAACCTGCAACTCGATATGTCAAAGTTGCTTGGCCTGAAAAAGGGACAATCTCATTTTATATTTAAGGTTGAGAACCTTCTTGACGATGATATATATGTACCGAGTTTTGCCTATTTCGGCACACCGAACTCTTTCCCCTATAACGCCGGCCGAGCCTTCTATGTAGGTTTTAAGATAAATTTCTAAAAATCACATCACGTCCTACTCGCATCCAAATATTAGTTCAATAATGAATCTTGATCTTTTGCAGCAATTATAGAAGTGACATGAATCCTTATCTCAGTTTTTAGTCCGATATACTTGTTGAATTTAAAGTTTTTGGGCATATTCAGTAAAAATTAATTCTTTAGTTAATAAGCACGTTTGGATTGACGATTATTTTTGTGGCTAAAAATTATTTTTTGATGCTTAATTATGGGCGCATAAAAATGGGGACTACAAAAATTAATCCTTTGATATTAAAATTTATTCTTGTATTTGGTCTTTTTGGTTCAGTTATTTTTGTTTCACCGGTAGTTGGTGTACAAAGTGAGCCGAATGAGCAGCAGGACTTTTTTGATATGTCGCTCGAGCAGCTTATGGAAGTAGAGGTTACTACAGCCTCAAAGAAATCCGAGCCATTGGTCGAGGCACCAGGCATTATGGTCGTTGTTCCCAAAGAGGAGATTGATGTTTATGGAGACAGGAACCTCTATCAGCTCTTGCAGCGTCAGCCTAGTGTGTACACGCGAGGCTCCTACCCGTACCTCAACAACATAACCTCTTTCCGCGGCGACATGCCGACACACGTGGATCTTCACACCCTTGTTCTGCTCAATGGCCGTCCCATCCGCGAGAGCGGTTTTGGTGGCCTCGATTTTCCGGTTTATATGACGTTTCCGTTAGCGGGTCTGAACAGCGTGGAGCTGATTCGCGGCCCCGGCTCAGTGCTCTACGGAACCAATGCTTTCACCGGTGTTATCAATTTGAGGACCCGCGTTCCTGACCATAACGAATTATCAATCTCCGGTATGGGAGGCAGTCACGGGTACTATGAATCAAATGTTACTGCCGGGGGAAGGTCCGGAGACTTTGGGTATATCACTTCCTTCCGCATCGTTGGTCAGCAGGGTTATGACTATAGTCTGGTCGATGGACAAGGAGTCTACGGCTCACGGAACGACAAGAAAAAGAGCTTCTCGGGGATGGTACACCTGGAACACGGCGGATTCACCTTTGATGCATTCGCAGTGGACTTCGATACCTTTCATTTGGGCAGCATTCCGTGGTGGTCTCTTCCATATCACGAGTGGGACACCAAAAAACTATTCGCC
>CAYXGT010000056.1:0-19496 GCA_964464635.1 uncultured Pirellulales bacterium
GAAAGAATGGGCCAAAAAGCTCGGTCTTAAGGCGGGGATACCGGTTGCTATCGGTGCCTTTGACGCACATCTCGGCGGAGTCGGCTCGGGGATAAAGCAGGGTGTGCTTGTTAAGATTATCGGCACCAGCACCTGTGATATGGTGGTAGCGCCGAATGATGCGAGTCTGCCCGATATACCCGGTATTTGCGGAATTGTTGATGGCTCTATTTTGCCCGGTTACTTCGGTCTTGAGGCAGGCCAATCCGCCGTTGGTGACATCTTCAACTGGTTTGTCAACTATATCAAGCCCGGCGGAGATAAGAAAGGGACACATCAGGCTTTGACAGGAGAAGCATTGAAGTTAAAGCCCGGCCAGTCCGGTCTTTTAGCGCTCGACTGGAATAACGGTAACCGTACGATTCTTGTTGACCAGAGATTGACAGGCCTGTTATTGGGTCAGACCCTTCATACCACGCCCGGAGAGATTTATCGGTCACTGGTTGAGGCGACGGCGTACGGTGCATTGACTATTATAAACCGTTTTGAAGAATACGGTGTTAAAATAAATGAGGTTGTCAACTGCGGCGGGATTTCAGAAAAGAACGCGCTTGTGATGCAGATTTACGCCGATGTCACCGGCAGAGAGATGAAAATCTCACGCTCGGCCCAGACCTGTGCATTAGGTTCGGCAATAGCCGGCGCTGTGGTTGCCGGTAAGGCGACTGGTGGTTACGATAATTATGCAGACGCGCAGAAAGCTATGTGCGGCGTTAAGAAGAAAACATTCAAGCCCATTGCTGCAAATCACGAAGTTTACAAACAGCTTTACGCCCTTTATAAGCAGCTTCATGACGGCTTCGGCGTTCCGGGCTGGAACGGCAATATGATAAATGTTATGAAGGAGCTGCTGAACATAAAGGATAGAGCTAACGCGTAAAAGAGTCCCTGATGCATGAAGAATTGAAAGAGATTGTCTGTCAGGCCAATATTGAGCTGCAGAAGCAAAAACTGGTTATATTTACCTGGGGAAATGTAAGCGGAATCGACCGCAGGGAAGGTGTTGTTGCGATAAAGCCTTCAGGCGTCTCTTATGATGATTTGACTGCTGATAAAATTGTCCTGCTTAATTTAGATGGTGATATAATCGAAGGTGACCTCAGGCCATCCTCCGATACGCCGACCCATCTTGAGCTTTATCGCAACTTCAAAGAGGTAGGGGGGATATGTCACACACACAGTACCTTTGCAACGATGTGGGCACAGGCCTGTCGGGAAATTCCCTGCCTTGGTACCACTCATGCGGACCATTTTTACGGCCCTGTCCCTGTCACTGATATTATGACTGCAGAGGAGATACAGAACGATTATGAATTGAATACAGGCAAAGTTATTGTCAGGTGTTTTGCCGATATTGACCCGATGCACAGACCGGCGGTGCTGGTTGCCAATCATGGGCCTTTTACCTGGGGCCAGACGCCGCAGAAAGCAGTTGAAAACGCGGTCGTTCTTGAACAGGTGGCATTTACTGCTCTTGGAACAATAAGCATAAACGAGAGCCGGAAGGATATCAGCAAGGTGCTTTTGGACAAGCACTATTTGCGTAAGCACGGCAGGGATGCCTATTACGGCCAGAAATCCTGAACGCTCAAAAGACGAAAAACCAAATTTTTAAGCCGGCTTTATTAAAAAGACCAGCTTTTTTATTTTTGAACAGTTATTGCAGTTTTTCGTAAAAGACGGTATAATAAATTGTCAGGCGGATAGGAATTACAATCCGAAGGGAATTAACGAATTGAAAAGTAAATACGGGGGCGAACGGCTTCGACCGGATGTTAGATGATTAAGTTGCGTGTCCAGGACGCCGGTTGGCCTGGTTAATCATCCGGCACAAATTTAACTGGCAACTACCAGTATGCAATGGCTGCGTAATTAACGCAGCCCGTCCTGTTGAATCTTGCCTGTGGGTTTGACAAGGGCGCCAATTAGCAGGCTGGTCCCTGAGGTTGTCCGGGCCGAAGGGACAAGATCTAATTCCGGGATAGCCCAGATAGGAGCCTGTCGTTTGGCACCTGTTGAGGCGAATTTTAATTAAGCGACTATGCATGTAGACACTTAATCTGAAGCATCACGGGACGGGGGTTCGAATCCCCCCGCCTCCATTACCCCCAACTGTCTGTAACTCGTTATTAGTCAACAACTTGGGTTCTACCTTTGTTGACTCAACGCGCCTGCGTTGCACGCTCTTAGCACATATTTGGCCTGAAAAGATGTTTTCTGATATCTTTTCAGCCAGCTCTGAAAGCCTCTCGTGCCGTGTTCTGGCATAGAAATTAGCAGTCATTTCCGGTGATGAATGCCTCGCCATCGTTTGCAGTTCTCTTATATTCGCACCAGCCTCAGCAGCCAGAGTAACAAAGGCTGTTCTGCAAGCGTGAAAGTCAACTTTGCCCTCAGCGGTTACTTTTGGGATTCCCGCAGCTTCAAGGTCTTTGTCCATCTCTCTTGCGGCGTGGCTCGGCACATATAGCAGAGCATTCTTTGGGTAGGCAAAATTACTATAAAACTGCTGATAAAGCTTAGGCACTAATCCAGAATCAGCAAAAGCCTCTAATTTTTTAAGCAATCCCAAAGGCAAAGGCTGAAAGCCGGATTTACGGTTTTTCGTCCATTCGGCCTCAAGCCAGAGTCCACCTTGCTCAAGGTCTAAATGGTCTCTTGTCAAAGCCCGCAATTCGGCTACACGCAAACCACTTAGAATTGCTACTTCATAGAGTAGCCTTCTGTGCTCCGGCGCAATTGCTAAGAGCGACCGTATTTCCTGCGGTCTCAACGCCCTACGCTTGCTCTTTGGCGTTGTGTCCATAGCTCCAAGATTTGCCAGCGGATTCTCCAGAAGATACCCTCTCAACACACACCAGTTACAGAAAGTAGTCAAAGCGTCTGTAATGTTCCTGATAGTCCTTCCTGCTCTGCCCTGTTCTTTGAGTTTTCTTAGGACAGCTTCAACTCTTGGCAATAAATCGTCAAGGTCTGATAGGATTTCAAGTTCGAGTGTTTCTTTCCAAAGCTTCAAGTGCTGTTCTTTTTTAGCAGCGTGGACTTTGCCCCAAGCTCTACCGCCACGACCACCCTGCATTTTACCCCAAGCGATATATTCTGCTGCTGTTTCTTCAAAGGATTTGTCTCGATACTTATGACTTGATTTCGGCGGTGGTCTGTATCCTAAGCGGATTTGTCTGTGCTCATCTTCGAGCCGTTGTGCGATTTTAAGGGTTTCGGATTTTTGTCTCGTTCCTGTAAAAAACTTTCTCTTTCCGTTAAAGTCAACAAACCACGCCTGATACTTACCCCCTTTATTCGGTTTTCCTCTTATACCTGCCATTATTGCCTCACTTTCTGCCAGCACTCAAGCAAATAACTTGATAATGACAGACCTTTTACCTTTGCAGCCTGCTCAAGCTCTTTGCGCTGGGATGGTTTGAGCCTGAGCGTTACAAGAGCGGTTCTTCTATCTTTTACTTTTAGTGGTGGTCTGCCCATTTTTGCCTTTTTCTTTGCCATAAATACAATATACTTTATGTATTCGGATAAGTCAAGACAAATTATTAATATTTTTCAAAAATTTTTCTTTTTCGTCTTTTGCTTTTTCAAGCCGCTTCTCCAGATGTTCAAGCAAAACACCAACTGTCCATACAGGCTCACCGAAAAGCCTTACGCTTGGCGGTAATTCTCCCCGCTCAATAGCCCTTTTGACGCTTACCTGATGTCGGTTGAAAATCTTAGAGAGTCCCTGCTCTGTTATGACCGCTCCGGCTGGTAAGTCTCCCAGCTCTTTGATAATTCCAACATTTAATTCTGTGTTGTTTTCCATTTGTAAAACTCCATATACTAAAACATCAATATTTAAATCTCATTTATTTACCCCACCCTATGACTCACTATTTCTCAAATAGGAATATCATCAACTGGCTTATTATTTCCCTGATTGGCAGAATCAGAAATAGTGAGTAGGGCAGTGGGGTAGATTAACATTTTTCGCTTATCGTTCGGGTCTTTTTCCTGAATCACTAAACCAGCGGTCTCCAACATCGGAATAATCTGCTGTCGAAGCTGCCAGTCCGGTATGAATCGGTCATAAACCTCATAGTGCTTCTGAATTATATCTTGTCTGCTAAGTCCCAGCTTTCCAGTAACTTCCTCTAATCCTTCAGGTTTATTGTTATTTTTCTCATACCAAGCGGGCAGAATAACCTCTTGATATAGCTGATAGATATACGGTGGCAGATTAAGCTCCTGACTCTCGGATATAACATCCCAGATTTTGAAAGCTTCTTTAATATCACTTTCATTTGCCACAATGGTCGAGCCATCTTTTTCCCTGAACCACAGATTCAGCAGGGCAAACAATTTTACCAGTGAAATAAGCCGTCCGATGTCTCTGGTGTGTCGTGGCTTAAGCGCCTTCTTGCCGCTTAGAAAGCCCTGTTCAATTAGCTCCGGTTTGCCTATCTTTATCTCCTTTATGCTTTCCTGTTTTATGGCTTTTATTCTTTCTTTGAGTAGTTTCCTGTCTGTGTAGCTGTCTAACAGTAGCTGGTAGGCATTGCCATCGGTTTCCTTCTTTAGTTTTTCGCATATCGCCTCTCTGATTTTTTCTTGGTTTGTTTCAGGACTAAGCAAAAGGAATCTCGTCGCTTCCTGTTCATCTATCTTCAGTCCAGCGGTGCAGAAAATCACAGCCGGATAACCTCTCAACAAAACGTTTTTTGTTCTCAGGCCGAACTTCTGATTCTTGTCAGTTATCTTGAGCACAATTTCCTTTTTGTCGTGTGAAAGCATCGGTCTTAGACGCTCCAGCAATTGAGTATGTGGTTGGTCGAGGAAAATCAGAATCTTTCGGGATAGGTCAACGATATATCCTTTTCCCTTCACAAATTCGCCTACATCGTGGAAAAAAGCTGTCGGTGAGCAGTGCCCGATTTCGATTACATCCTCTTTAGGAAACAGCCGAGCGATTTCGGTCGGGATATAGCTTTTACCGGTCGATGATGGAGCATTGAAGCTAATGTTGAATTGAGAGCTTTCGGTGTAGGCCGATAGTTCACATAGGAAAGTTATCAGCTTATTTTCTTGGTCTCTTTTTATCGTCAGGCCAAGTATCTCAATAACATCTTGTGATGTTAGAAGTTCAAATTGTGATATATCTATAGACTCAAAAGGTATTGCCTTTTCCGCTAACTTAATTAACTCCTCTTTATTCCCACCCGCATCCAGCCAGTCGGACACATCGCCTTTGTCCGGCACTCCTGGCAATTCAAGTATCCTTGCCTTCACGCCGACACGAGCTAAACTTTCAGCCACCGCTTTTGCGTGCCTTCTGCCTGCATCATCGTTGTCGGGTATGATACATACTTTAGAGCGGTCGTTAAGGAATTCACTATAGTTATCTTCCCATTTAACTGCTCCCATCGCACACGTTGTAGCTATTAGCCCTTTACCATACAACCGGTCAACGTCTTTTTCGCCTTCGACAATAAATACCCAGTCCTTTGGATTAGCTCTGAGAAGCTCCTGCAACCGATACAATACCCGCCTGACTCCTTCAAGATTCCATACCCAACCACCTTTGCCGTCTGGCCTGCGCTGCCGAAAGTCTTTAGGCTCGTAACGAACAACCTGATACAGCAGCTCTCCTTCTTCATCTTTATAATCGTACGTTGCTGTGATTGTTCTCTTATCGTTCATATTCCCCCCTTTTTCTTTTTAGTCGATTCTGCGCTTAAACCAAGCCTCTCAGATGCCTGTTTAGAAATTCTGTAAGGTCTGTAAGGATATAACGGGCAAGCTAAATCACTGCATAGACGAACTTCTTCTTTTTGCCAGCCGCAACATTCCAAACAAAAAGCCTTTACTCCTGCTTTCATACTTCTGCCTCTCATAGCCTTGTCATAATTGGCTCGATGAATATCTGGTATTTGTTTTCTGCGTTGCTCGATTTGTTCAGAGCGTTTTTGCTTTGACTTTGAATCTTCGATTTGGTATTTTCCACACTGATTACAATATTTTGGGCTGTCGTGCTTAAGGTGTGGGCTACGGCAGCCCTTGCTTTTTAACTTATTCATTTTTCACCCCCTTGCATTGCTTCAAAGTCTTTACGGTCGGGACACCCCATATTTATCCAGCTTTGAATTATTGAATTTGCCCAGCGGACGCTTCCACCAATACGAACCGGAGCAGGTAGCTTACCGCAGGCATTAAGGCGGAATACTTGACGCTTGGACAAACTTAACAGTCCGCCTAACTGTTTTGCTGTGAGTAGCTGGATTTCTGATTTTGTTTTCTCTGATTCCATAATTCAGTACCTTTCAATAAATGACTGTTCTCTTTACCCAAAGGCACTGAAATAAACCTTCTAATCAACCTTCTAAGAAAATATGATTCGTAATTGTTGCTATGGCAAGGGCTTACAAAAGTAGAAAATTTTTTATGAGGTTGATTTTGAGGTTGAAAGCAACTCAGGTAGGGTAGATAAGGTATTCAGATATCTCCGTCTGAGATATTTGTCTGCCCTCGCCTGTCCTCCGGCAGCCTTTGAGCTTTGTTAAGATTTAACGAGCGTGAACCTTTGGCTTTCACTTTATCTTCCGCTTTTTTAAGCAGTTTTGAAATATTTTGAGTAGAACACTGCATTTCAATAGCTGCTTGTTGTGGAGTTTTACCTCTGATGTGTATCAGTCTCCAAACTTCTGTTTCTTTGGGCGTTAGGTCTGATGATACTTTTCTCTTTCTCTTTTTGGTTTTCTTTTTTGAATAGCCCAAAGCTTCAAGCTTTTCGGAGTTTATACGCCACTGCCTCAGACGGTTAAGGTCAACTTCAATTCGACCTATATCTGGATTTCTGGTACAGACGAAAACACCGGTTGTTTCACCGGTATTAGAATTTGTTCTTATGTTCGGCTCTATGAAACAATTTTCTTCACACTCACGACATACTACTCCCTTTGCGTGTTCGATTTCTTCTAATACTCCTATTTCTACAAGCTCGTCAAGTTTTCCGGTAGGCCAGTCTGCTATTTCGTCCGCTGAAATTACATCAGCATCAAAGGCCTGTAATCTTTCTGCCAGTTGTTGCAAAAAAGCATCTATAAAATATTACTCCCTAAAACCACAATGGTTATATTAGCGTTAATATTATTGCCGAGCTGCAAGCAAATATGACTATAATCAAAGTTTGCCATACCCAACTTATTCCTTTGGGTGCTCCCTGCTTCTTAAAAGGTTTTTTGTACAAATCAATCTTTGCTGTTTCTTCTTTGATAAGTTTTTCGATAGCACTTTCCGCTCTCTGAGCAATAGTTAGATTTGTGTAATTAGCATTATGCACAAACCATAAAAACACCGATGAAATAATTGCCAATAAGATAAAAACACACCATAGTATCTTTTCAAACCAATTATCTAAATTTGCCGGGAACTCTGTTGTAAAACGAGACGCAGCCGCCAAGACATAAAAGGTAAGCACTGCAAAAACTATTTTTATTTCGTGTTTTCGCCGTTCATTAAACTCTCTCCGATGCGTTTCTGATATAAATTTGAGCAACTCTGTTTTATCTTTGGTTTCCATACATATCTCCTTTTTACATCACTTTTCTGGATTCGCTTCTATTCACTTACAAGTTCCCACTTCTCTATATATTTTTTTGCTATCTGGTGAAGCGGGTCGTCCTTCAAAGTGCAGCGGTCGGGGCTGAATATTTCAAAGGTTAAGGATTTGCCTTTTTTGCCATCTCTTGGACGAAATTTGATTTGTATTTTCGCTCTCGTAATAAGAGCTTTATCGAGAGAAATATTGGATTTATTCAACGCCTTTTCAATCAGCGTATAAACCGGTTGTTCATCATTAGATGGGCTTGCCTCAAGTGTTATCCGTCTGTTGCCGATTCCAGGCAAATCTAAACGAATCATTCTGAGCGTAACTTTTTCAATTCCGTCTGCTGGTTCTGTAACAAACTTTATAGTTTTATCATTAAGCTTTGATAAATCGAAATGCCTTTTCTCCAGCTTAGGCAGGCCGTCAAGTCCCAGAATGGTTGTGCAGAATATTTCCTGCAATGCCTCGACAACCTTCTTTCCGCCTTTAGCGCTCACTTCCAAAACACCACTTTCAGGCCGATAAACAAAAATCACCTCAAAAGCAGGTTTTCTTAACCGGTGGTAAAATTTCCCCTCATCATCAAAACCTAATTCCGTAGTGGCATAATCTTCGGGATATACAAAATAACAATGTCTTTCTGGCTGTTGTCTCAAATAATTATCAACGTGGCAGCGCTGCCCCCGTCCCTGCTTTTTGTAAAATTCACTTATCGCATCGGCTAAATTCCGCTTGTCTTCCTCTTCTACGGCAGGTACTAATCCCACTCCAACCTTACGGCTACTCCACGAACTAAGGCTGTCCATATAGGCCAAATCGGAGGCAATATCAAAAATAAGCGGGTGATTCTGAAATACCCAAAAGGCTCTTTCATAATGATTTTTCATCGGCTCAAAAGTCGGCAGCAAATCTATGTTATGAAAAACAGAGCCAGCTTCCTCAATAAGAACCTGAATCCCTTTTGCATAGGCCATTTCGTTTATGTGCCGAAGGTCTGCTTCAATCTCATTCTTTTGCTTGTCTAATAGCTTGTCCATTCCTTCAAAGATGGGGTCTATCTCTGTATCACCCAAGTTATCAAAGTCAACATCTTTAAGCAGGTTTTTACTGTAAAAATATTCTTTCAGTATATGATTAGGTGTTTGCCTTAAAAATGTTTTCGGTGAATAATTTCGGCTCATTGTTTTTCTTCCTGCTCTTCCGCTTCCATTTGTTCCAATACGCTATCAAGATATTCGCCTATGCTTTCTGAAATCTCATCTTCGTATTCTTTTTCTTCTTCAGTAAGCTTTTCATAATCCAGCCATTTAATAGACTTCTTTATGGGATTCCCATTCTTATCAACCGTCTGAAATCGCTTATTCCATTCTCTCTCAAATACTTGAACAAACAGTTTTATTCTTTTACCCCTTTGCACTGGCTTTCCCGATTATGTTTTTACCATTAAAATTTCTTCCAGTCTTTTCCTGAAGTTTGGTTTTGTTAGACTCTCGTTGTAAAAGGGCAATCCCACGAGTTTGTAATCTTCATTTTCAAAAAGCTTGCTCAACTTGTGCTCTTTTTCTATTTCCAGCAGAAAATCTTCTTTCCGCTGGTCATTAGCGATAAGGTGCTGGCCTTTTGGCTCAATAAATAGCTGATACACGATATATTTCTTTGCCCTTTTCTTTCTCAAAAACATCACAAAATCCGGCTCAAACGCCTTACCATCGGAAAATCGGTAAAGCTGAAACAGCCTTGCGTTTCGCAGAAGGTACATATCAGCAAAATCTTTTTTCAGTTTTGCGTATATGCTGTCTATGAATTTGACAAAGAATTTTTCCTCACTCGTTCCGAAGTTTTCCTCGTAGATATACCAGCTTTTGTTTTTCAAATCCAAAAACAAGTCTTGGTTTTGGGGGTCTGACATTGGCCGACCATATTGTTTATCGCTTGTTTCGTCTAAAACTATCTTAAGTACATTATTTTTAACGACAACAGAAATAAACTTCGGCTTGAATGTTTTTGTTCCTCTATACTCTACAGAACTTTTAACAATTTCCCTTTTGATTTCATTTAAGACGTTACTGGCTATATCGAGCTTCTGATTAGAATCAAGATTTTGTATTTGCTCTTCGTCTCCGTAAATCTCCACCTCGACCTGTCCTAAATTTTTGTCTCCACTTATAAACTCTGAAACTGAATTTAGCTTTGGAAAGTAACTCTTGAGATTTGAGAATTGGTAAAAGTTGTTTTTCTGCAAAGCCTTTCTAATAAGATGACAACCAAAATCACAAATCTTATAATTTTTTTGTTTTCCGTTCTTATAAGCCGGTTTTTCCTCTGTGTCCTCTAAAATAGCTATTTCCTGCATCTGGCCTGTTTTGATGTTGTATTTGTATTGCGGTTTTATGCCGACATCGACTATTCCGAAAAGGCCGCTGCGGTCAAACTTTCTCCGTTCATTAAGATATATCTTACCGACTTCCCAAAAGCCTGTTTTTTTGAAATCTTCTTTGACTATAAGGTTTCTAATGACTGTTTTTTCATCTTCGGCAATGATACCGGTCTGCACCAAAGCCTGTTTAAGCTCACTGATATAACGGGGGTTATGCGAACTGTGATAGTGAAGCTCTTCTATTATCCGTAGAGGATTGTCAAGGCCGTCATCAAATTTTCGTTTGAATTTGTCTTGCTCTTGACCGTTTATCTTGAACGGAAAATATCTCGCACCTCTGCCGATAAGCTGTGCTTCTGAAATAGTAGTCCGGCCAGGTCTGCCGCTTTTGGAATCTCTTGTTTCATAAAGCCGGACAATATCGAAAAGATTAAGAACGTCCCAGCCCTCGTTTAGTTTATCGACCGCAAAAATCACCCTGTATTGATTGTTATAATCCTCAAGCGAATTTACGACAAGCTGCTTTTCCTCGCTGTCATCTTTTGAATTTACCGACAGGCACTTATTCTCTGCAAAATCTTCTTTAATTTCTTTTGACAGATTAGCTAAAGTTATTTTTTCCTGCCTGAAATAAGCAAACGCCTTTTTTAACGCACCATTTCCGGTCTGTGGTTTTATTTTCTGCAAATCTGCTGCTTTAAGGTTTTTAATAGTATTTTTAAAAAGCTCTTCAAACGCCTGCGATTCAGCTATAGTTTTAGACTTCATCAGGACAACGGGCTTGAGCTGAATGCCGTTTCCTTCAGCGACTTTTCGCCTGTACTGGCTCAAAACTACTGCCTGTAAAGCTCTCTCTATTGGCTCTAAATCCGCTTGCAAAACCTCAACATCCTTTGAGAATTTGTCCTGCCGAAACTCTTTCAGGGAATAGTCGAATATCACCTTATCATCGTATTTTTTCCTTATAGCCGAATCCTCAAGCCCCGCTGTAGCGGTAAATTCCAGCATTATGTTTTCGGTATTGGCCTCGAATATCCTGCTTACAGTTCCTTCCCAGCTTGTTATTTCCTCTGCCTCTTCTTTTAATAGTTTCTGTTTATGCAGGCTTTTGGTAAGTGTGTTTATATGGTGTGCCTCATCGGAAATAAGAACAATTTTTTGTTCTTCAAAATCCTCATAGGTTATCGAATTTTCTCTGGGAGTATTTAGCCGTGAATGTAAGCCCTGAACCGTGCTGAACAATATATTTATATCGTCCTGATTTACCGCCTCAAAGTTTTCAACCTCTTTAATCCTAAGCTGCCCAGCGCCGGAAAAAACCTTCTCTGCAAAAAGATATTTGCTCGATAACGGGTTAAGGAAATTATCCCGTGTCTTTTCGATTATGTTTGTGCTGTTGACAAAGAAAATGAAATTGCGGTATCCCTGCTCGTATAGATACAAAATAGCAGCAACCATAATCAGCGTTTTACCGCTGCCGGTCGCCATATGATAAAGAAGCTGGATGGGCTTTGTTTTACCTTCATATTCTGAAAAATAATATACAAGCCGTCCTATGGCTTCTTTCTGATATTCCCGAAGCTCAAAAGCAGAATTAAGATTGCCTACGATATATTCCGGCACTCTCTGTTTGAAGAAATTCTTTCCCGCAACCTTTACTACTGAATCAAAATCTTCAAACAGCATTATTTTTTCCTCTTATTTCCCGACGGCAGTTTTTTCTTTTGTTCTTCTATCATCTTGACGGTCTTGTCAAAATCGCTGTCTTGCTTATCTCTGCTTGCAATTCTTTTTCTGTTGAACTTTTCGTATTCTGCCTCTGCCAGTTGCTTTGCCATCTCGTGGGATATTCGGCCTGCATCTTTCAGGATGCCCCTGTCATTCAAATCAAGAAAGCCGTTTAACTTGTTTATCCAGTCTTTCATATACATCGGTATCTTGCGCATTGCCTGACCTTCTGCAAATACAAGATACTGCTCAACAAGATTATTCAACGCGGCAAGCTCATTTTCTTTGAGGTAGTTTTTAGCAATAACAATATCACCTTTGCGAACCTTCTCACCTCTGAAGCTTGTAAGCCCCATATTAGGTTTGCTCGAATTTGCCCTTTTATGCACAATCTCGGCAGCGGTCATTCCCGTTATAGCCCAGTGCATTTTGTTCTGTACTGTTTTGAAAAATGTAAGGCTTAGCTCGGCGGTCGGGTCATAATCCGTACTTGTTGAGTAAATATCCGTGATTTTCTGATAAAACCGGCGTTCGGATGTTCTGATTTCCTGAATCCGGCGCAGCAGCTCATCGAAATAATCAAAGGGCTGGTCGGGATTTTTCAGCCGTTCATCGTCCAGAACAAAACCTTTAACAATATATTCTCTAAGTCTTTGCGTTGCCCATTGTCGGAATCTGGTTGCGATATGAGACTTTATCCTGTATCCCACCGATATTATCATATCAAGGTTATAATGCTTAGTCCTGTACTTTTTGCCATCCGCAGCAGTTGTCAAGTATTCCTTGACAACTGAATCTTCTGAAAGCTCTCCTTCGTCATAAATATTTTGTATATGAAGACTTACGTTTTGCTTGGTGGTCTGGTAAAGCTCGCCCAGCCCAGCCTGATTGAGCCATAAAGTCTCCCCTTCCAGCCGGACTTCGATTTTTGTTCGCCCGCCTTCAGTCTGATAGATAAGTATTTGTCCGCCCTTTGGTGCTATATCACCTTTTGCCACTATTACTATCTCCTATAGAAAAGCTTATTTAGCTTCTTATCTTCTTCACCTACCTTGTAGTCGGTGTCGTCAATATCACAGTAATTTACATAAAGCTGGTTCTTGTCCAACACCCCAAGTAGAAATTTCTGCTGGTCTTCAAAACTTAGCTGCTCAAATTCGGCTGCATTTTTATCAAATTCTTTCAGGTTAATTTTATAGCTTATATGCGCCTTTTCTTTCATCACCGCCCATATCTTTGCAAGGTCGGCTTTGGTCTTTGCTCTCTGAATTTTGTCGATGTATGCCTCGTTCCACTTGAGCAATTCGCAGTAAACGAAATCGCCGCCGCCTTGCCAGTTGACTAATTTTGATATTCCAGTGGTATCGCCCTTGATAACATTTTTGAGTCGAACAATACTGTCGTTTTTACCATAATCAAGCTGTTCAATGCCGATATATTGCCTGCCCATTTTATGAGCAACGGCAGCGGTTGTGCCAGAACCTAAGTGATAATCTAAAACAATATCGTTAGATTTTGTTATCATAGCTATTATTCTATAAAGCAATTGTTCAGGCTTTTTACCTTTTTCAAGCTTAACCCCTCCTTCGTTCGCTATAGCCCCACTGGTTTTTATGTCTTGCCAAAAATCACAAGGGTGTTTGTAAATATTTGAATCAGCAAAAATCACTCTAAATCTTGGGTCTTTAGCGGTTTTATTAAAGTCAGTAAAGTAAAGGAATAGAATACCCTCTTTGGATAACTCCGCACTAATGTCTTGTTTCGGTATATTTTGCTTAGCCTTGACAATTTTTGCTAAACTTTGTGCACCAGCGGTTTTAATTATTCTATAAGAATTTTCAAACTTCCACTCCTGTATGGCATCACAATCTGTTATACTCAAACTCTTAATCTTTTCGTTAAGGGAAACCTTCTTTACATTTCTCAAAATATTTTTAGCTGTTTCTACATCTCTTTCATCATTCTTATCTTTTTCTTCTAACTCCCGTAATTGTGTTCGTTGTTCCACCGAAAAATTTTCTAAATAAGTATTATTTTCAGTATCCCAAATAGGGTGTTTATATTTATCAATTTCCGTAAAACCTGAGAAATTTCGTTTTTTATAAAACAGTAAGTATTCCTTCAATTTTGGGAAGCGAAGCTTGGCGTGGCTCATTTTTACCCCTGTTGCTTCACTCATTTTTACAGCAATATTATTCACAAAGTTTTCTTTTTCAAACACTTCATCCATCAAAACTTTTAGGTATGCTTGTTCGTTATCATCACACTGGACAAATATAACCCCGTCTTCGCTAAGCAAACTTTTAGCAACCTCTAATCTGTTTTTCATAAAAACCAGCCAAGCGGAATTATTGAAACTGTCATTGTAATGAAAATCATCGTTGCCGGTATTAAAGGGTGGGTCGATATAAATCAGCTTGATTTTGCCTGCAAAGCGTTTTTTCAGGCTGTGCAGTGCAAGCAGGTTGTTTCCTTTTATGATTAAATTGTCTTCTGTCTTAACTTCGCTTGCTTTATGCTCACCGTCCTTATCGAACCTCTTGAAATTCGTTAAAACCTTCGGCTCGGTCAATCGGTCGATTTTATCCGGTGCTAATGTCTCGTTCCAGAATATCTCGTCCCGTTTTTGGTCTTCTTTGGTTTGCCCGCCTTCAAGTACGCAGTCTTTATACGGCCAGACAAGGACAACATCTTTTCGTTCTTTGATATAGTCGTCTTTGCCGTCAAGAGTAAGGCCGATTTTATTCTTGAAAGCGGTGTATGAGTCCGGCAGAAATTGCTTGTTATCGACAAAGGTAATGAATCTATCCTTATCGAAAACCAGTACCCCGTCAATATCGCAGAAGAAATGCTCTTTAATCTGCTTCTTTGATAAAAGCCGTTTTATAAGGTCTTTATCCAGCTTCAGGGCGTGTTCGACTATGACATTTTTCAACAACTGCCCCTCAGCGGTAAACCGTTTGTCCTTTTGTAACAGGGCTTTTAGCTCGTCCAGAAGACTTGTTTTTTTCTGTTTTGCCATTTACCATCCTTGAAAAATATACAGAAAACCGCTTTTACAGAGAGCATTATAATCATTTATACTCAAATGGCAATGATTTTCAACAATTTGCTGTAATACCGGAATGAGGGTTTTTAACTGTATTCTCAAAATCAGGTAAATTTTTTATGGGCAAGAATCACTATTTCACAAGGCCACCCTGAACCCCCCTCTGGGGGGATACCCCCACCCCTAAGTCTTTTTTCTCTTGTCCAGAAACTCAGAATTTGTTACGCAACAGTTCATTTATTGAAGGGCTGTCTAAATAGGCATTTAACCTGTTCTGCATCAACATCAGTTTTCTAAACTTCTTTGTCGGCCTGCCTCTCCACGTCCAGCGTTTTATTTGGCTATAAAGCTCCTCTATCTTACGTTCTGCTACTAAGGGATAGCCGATACTGCCAAACCGCCCCAGCCGTGATTCATTCCGGCTTTCATAGGATAGATTATAGCAATGCCGACAGCCGAAATAGTTTCCACCCGACGCAAGATAAAGCGTTCCTACTCTGCGTCCGCAATACATACCGTTTGCAATTAGTGGGCAAATAAACCAGAACCGTACCCCGCCGAAATTGCAGGGTGTAGTTGTGAGGCTGATTTTATAGTCATAATCTGTTTTTTCGCCGGTGCTTCGGTCAGTGATAGTATAATTGACCTTAGCGTGTAATTCTTCAGTATCAACTACTATGCCGATAGAGTTTTGTTTTCCTGATAGCCTGAATGTCCAAGTCAAAGTTGTAGCGGCATAGCCACGTAACAAACCAAACTCTTTTAGCTTAAATATACTAAGCTGTGTAGCTTGCTCGACTGTAGTTTTTGCATCCACGTAATATCTGCCCATTTACTTTTTCTCCAGAAAAAGCCGAAATCATTAAAGGTTATCTAACATTCGACCGCTTCTTCCCTTACCCTATATGCCTAATACACAATTTATGCTGGAGTAAGCTTGACCACTTTGCAAACCTGACTTTTTCTTTCTGTAGCTTCTTCAGCCGTGCGCAGTTTAGCCAACGCCTCAGCCAATTTACGTTCTTCCTCAGTCATTGCAGCGCGTTTAGCAGCTTCTTTTTCAGGATTCGGCGCTGTTTCTCTATGATAGCCAAGCATTTCGTTTTGCTCTCGAATAGCTGACACCATTGCGGAAGGTTTATTGAGTTTTTCAGCTAACTTTTTTGCGTCTTCGAGAGCATTTAGCTGTGTAGTTCTCGTAATTTTGTTTTTTCTCTGCAATTCTGAATCCTTTTTATTTTTCAAGGCTTCAAGGTATGCCGAACAATTAACCTTTTTTAACAGTCGGCAAATAGCAGCACTTGCAACTTTAGTGTTTTTAGCCTTGAAACCTGCATTGTTATATGCGTTAAACTTTTTTTCACCATTAACCCAAAGTTCAAGAAATTTAGCTTCTTTTTCTGAACATTTAGCCTTTAGTTCTTTTAGCTTTTCCGTCATTTTTTTATTCTCCACATATACGCTTATCGAGCAGGTACTTTAATTACTGACTCCCTCGCCTTCCGATGGTGGGGGTAAGCTAAGAAAAGCATTCTTTTTTGACGGTTATTTTGTTTCATTTTGCTTAACAATATCGAGTCCGGCTTTTCCTGCCATAGTCATCCTTATCCTTTTCTTCTTTCTAAATAGCCGAAATCATTAAGGTTTTATGTACTCACTTTTATATTCATTTTCCTATATTTTTTCTGTTCTGTTGATTCATAATCAGCTATTTTTCAACGTTCTTATATTCGTAAACGCATTTTTACAGATTGCCTTGATTTTTATTTAGTCTTTACTGAACTACTTACTAATGCTTTGATTGCAGTCTTAATATGCTCAGGCAATTCAGACCAGACCGCTACAATTTCCGCTAACTCAGGAGACAGCTTTTCATCGTTTTGTTGCTCGTGGTGCACACATATAGCACACTTTTTGTGTAAATCATTGTTATTGTTCTGTTGTGAATCTGCATCTTTTTGTTCATCTAAACAATTCGTAAAACTTTTATCTGTCGGGTCTTGTGGCGGTTTTGTAGTGATTTTGTTGGGGGTGTGATTAGAGTCTGTTAAAGGTAATTTTGGGTTTCGAATCCCCCCGCCTCCATTGGGTTGGCTTCCCCTGTGAGGGGATTCGAACCCTGAAAGGGTGTGGGAAAAGGATTTTCCCACGTCGTCGGGGTGACAGGAGCGCAGCGACGCCAGAGGGGCAGAGCCCCTATGGAAATTTGCGAAGCAAATTTGGGTTATAGGCCGAAGGCCGGAATCCCCCCGTCTCCATTCTGCCCGCTCCTATTGGTGAGTGGATTTTATGCCGAAGGCGGGAGTCCAAAATTCGTTTTCCCGTCAGGCATCATATTATCAGGGTGAGCAACTCCCTTTTCCTCTAATCGGTATCTTATGCAGTTTTTCCAGTTATAGTCGGATTTACAATAATTTTGTGCCCAGAAGCTATCTAACTTCCCTTCTTTTTCGAACTTTCTTAATGGACACAAGCTGTACCATTTGCATGCCATAGGGTATCTCGAAAATTTAACAGCGCGAGTTAGCGATCGCCTGATTTGCTTTTGTTCATTTCTTCGACCTTATCGGTCAACCAGCCGATTTTGATATCATCTGTTAGATTCAAGTCGGGAATATAGGGTTTTATATCTAAAACGGGAGTACCATCAGCCATATCGACACCCGATGTGTGCAAAATGTTCTGCTCAATACTTTCAAGGCGAACGGTCGACATTCCGATGGGATTCGGCCGATATGGACTTCGTGTGGCAAAAACACCATGCTCTTTGCCATCCCATGGCGGGCAGGCTTTAAGACTTGGTTTTTCGACCAGGTGAATATGAAATATAATAATGATATAACTAAAGCCGTCCAAGTCTTTAAGTCCTTCATAAAACTCATCGAATATTTCGATTTGCCCTTTTACATCTGAAGCACCAACAGCCTGTCGGGGAATACCGGTGCTTTCTTTAAATGGAGAGTGAATTACGCCGATTGGTTTGTAATTTATAGCTTTCATTACATAATCCTGCTGAGTTTAAAATTGTGCGCGCAGCTAATCCTTTTGTTAAGACACTGAATTTATTGCAAACCTTTGATTGCTACAACCTTGCCGACTCCAATATTTATATAATTCTTTGCAAAGTGCTTTTCAAAAAGAGTTCTTGCCTTATCGCCTGTGCAATGACAAGGCCCGACATATTTCACATTAAAATCTTTAAAGGCTGTTATAATTTTTTCGATTTTACCTCTGGTTGCCCATTCCAGATGGAATCCGCCCATGACTAACAGAATCTGTTCATTAAATAAAACCTTTGATGCTTTTACCATTTTGACAATACCGGGGTGAGCGCAGCCGGTAATTATTATTAAGCCCTTTTCCGTTTGTATAATTAATCCCTGCTCTTTTGTCAGTGTTCCCAGCTGTCCTGTCGAATAAACGTTTTCGCAAATCTTTGCGTGTTTTTCTACTTCAACAAATTTGGCTCCATAAGAAGTAACCATTTCTTTAAACCTTTTTGGGAATGACTTGGGCAGGTAAACACAAACTTTTGGATTCTTTTGAAGAAACATTTCCAGCCCGCCGGTATGATCACCATGTATATGAGACAGAACGGCTGTTTCAATACTGTTAGCATCAATCCCCATTTTTGACATATTCTCGAGCAGCAACTCTCCATCACCTCCTGTATCGAAAAGAATGGTGTTCTCTGTGCCGCTTATAACACAGGAAAAACCCCAGGAAGTCTCCAGGCCTTTTTTATAAGGATTATTATCGAATATCACTGTTATATTGATATTATTTGCATCGGATATTGGTTTGTTTGGTTCGGTTTCTTGCATTTGTCCTCTCCCACCATAATTATTATCTCGCGGTACGTTAGCGGCAAGCAATGCAATTACAGTTGCTATTCCAAAAACTATTATCCAAAATGATTTACACATTGGAAATTTCACCTTGAAGCTCGACTTCGATTACTACTTTTATCATGCCTTAGCTGCAGGGGCGTGTTTGATTAAGCTTTCATATTGATTTTATTCTTTCAAGATGTTTAATGCCTCTGCTCTGGTTGCCGTATGTAAAGAATAACATTCCATTTTCGCAGTTTCAACATTTTTATATATTGGCTCGGCCGCAACAACAATCATTGCCCTTCTTTTAGCGGAAGGTCAATCGATAGTACATAGCGACCGGAGCGCGCAGGTACAGTTAGGCTAAAAAATTATTTTTGGCAGACAAATAGAAGCTGTAAACGTATAATAGCATTATGGATACTGGTATGACAGAGGTCTGTCTTGTGGAGACACAAGACCTTGCTAAAGCCTATATTTCCGGCAGGATGCGGTTCTTTGCGTTGAGTGGGGTGAATTTTTCTGTTAATAGGGGCAGATTCCTTGCAGTTACAGGGGTTTCCGGCTCAGGAAAGTCAACGCTTATGAATCTTTTGGGCGGTCTGGATAGGCCTACTTCAGGGTCTATCGTAGTGGATGGCAAATACATTTCAAAACTTGATAAAAAAGAACTTACTTTGTATCGTCGTCACCAGGTTGGTATGGTTTTCCAGTCGTTTAACCTTATTTCATCTTATACTACTCTCGAAAATGTCGGTTTTCCACTGCTCTTTTCAGACGTGAGTAGAAAAGAAAGAAACCGCAGGGCAGCTCAGATGCTTGATAAGGTCGGCCTGACTTCCCGCAGTAATCATAGGCCTTCAGAGTTATCCGGCG